>CAZXOC010000001.1:0-4543 GCA_964642165.1 uncultured Planctomycetaceae bacterium
AAGGCGCGGAAAGGGGTCGGGGCCCGTTTTCCCCTCCCAGTAGTCAGGTCCGCGTTACCCACGAGGCAGAACGGAGCCCACCAATGAGCGAGAACGCTGAAGGCAGGCAGCTCCTGAGACGGATAGATGACCTGATCTCGGAAGGGGAATATGATTCTGCGATAGAGCTGTCGCGCGAGCTGCTCCGTCGCGCTCCCGACAAGGCGGGACAGGCATGGCTCTCCATAGCTGTATCGGAAGAAAGGGCAGGCAGACCAACGGCAGCATTGCCGGCCTTCAGGCGGGCCCTCGCTCTCGCTCTGTACACGTGTGAAAGGCCCCCGCTGCCGGTCCTGAACCACTTGGGCGTGGTGCTGTACGATATGGGACTGTACGCCCGGGCGGCTGTTTGTCACAGACTCACCTGCGACCGAGAGCCCAAGGCGTATCGGTTCGTGATGCTCGCGCGATGCCTGTACAGGCTAGGCCTGGTGAAGGAGGCCATCCATGCGGCAGAGGACGCGATTGAGTGCGACGAGGCATACGATGAAGCCTACCATATGCTCGGCGTCTACCTGAGGGACTTGGATCCCGCAAGGGCAGCAGACTGCCTGAAGAAGGCGCTTGCGCTCGACCCGAAATGCGCAAGGACTTACGCCTCTTTGGCCGAGCTCGCGTGGCGAGAAGGTGACTGGCGCCGTGTCGTCGAGCGCGCCCGGCAGGGCCTGGCGATTGACCCGGACAACGTGCTGTGTTGGGTACGGCTGGCAGAGGCCATGGAGAGGCTCGGGGAAGTCGAGGAGGCGGAGCGCGCGTTCCGAAGTGGCTTGAGATCCCATGGTGACGAGAACGAGACGTGGGCAAGGAGGGAGTTCGCCGGCCTCCTTCGGAGGCAAGGGAGGCATGATGAGGCCATCGATGAGTTCGAGTACGTGCTGCGGGGCTGGCCCGACGAAGCGGAAAGCTATGAATGCTATGCGGCCTTCCTGGAGGACGCTCCCGGGCTGGCCGATCGCGCCGCGGAGATCCGCGAGAGACTCGCGCGTGTGAGCAGCCTTCTGGGAAGAGTGTAGCCCCTCCGGATGAAGAGATGGAGAGATTTCGGGGAGAAGCGCCAGTAGCTGCCGGAGAGGCCGAAAAGGCAGCCCGACCCCGATTCGTCCTGATGGCAACGATTACGAAAGGGATCGGACATGAGTGAGCAGGTACAGCAGGAGCAAACGCCCGTGGATCGCGCGGATGCGTTGAAGGCCAAGCGGGCCGGGCAGACCTGTATCACCGTATTCGTTGTCTTCCTGGTATCGCTGCTTTCCTTTGGAAAGGCCCCCATCTCCAGAGTCGCGGGTACGGACGGTTCCCGGGTCAACTTCAACCTGATCAGTTGCCTCGGCGTGGCCATGGGCGTCTTCGCGTTCTTCTTCCTGCTGCTACGCCTGAAGGGCATTCTGCGGCTTTCGATGACCAGGAAAGCACTTGGCCTGATAGGGAGCCTCGGCCTGATCGCCCACACGATCCTCGCTTTCCTTCCTCTTTCCTACGCGGCTCGTTCCGTCCAGCCTGCCGGCACGGCCGGGAACCGACCCTTGGGAGTGGGCGGTTCAGAGCAATGGGTAATCGACGGGAAGACCTACAGAATCTCATCGACCTACCACTTACAGTTGCCCGAAGGCTTCCAGTTCACAATCGAGCATCCATATCGATTCGGTCAAGCCCACAGGAGCATGAACGATGCCCGTGCTCTCGAGATCGCGCTGCCCCTGATGAAGTACGCTTATGCGAACGGACTGCACAAGCGGACTTCCGTCACGAAACTTGGACAGGGCAAGGTCGTGCCATCACGGATCGGCGTCGTGCTCGTTGAGAGACAAGGCGGCACCGCCAGAGGGTATAGGGTGGCCCTCGGTCTGCAGCAGATCAAGGAGCGAATGGAGCGGATGGAGCCAGAAACTCCCGTCGGTTCTGACGTGCCGCCAGATCCGGATGGTGCGAGACGATAGCTGACCCGCTGGGACCTGGTGCCGGTTCGTTTATCTCACTCCTGTCCAAGATGGTCGTGAATCCTGGCGGCTCTCGAGGCCCCCTGGAACGGGATAGACCGAAAAGCTGGCCTGCCTCGGATTCCTGCCGATTCCTGTCGTTCTCCCGGGCAATTGGAGCCAGAGGAGTCAGACACATGAACCCACAGAGCTCCATGAGAGCAGCGATGATCCTCGGGGGACTCCTCGCGCTGCCGTCGTGCAGGACGGAGCGCTCGCAGAGGGAAGCGCGCGAGGAGGGAGATGCCGTAACGGCACCGGCGACCGCGGCAGTTTCGGGTCGGGAGGGCTGCTTTGTCTTGATCGCCGTCATCCATAGCGCCAATCCTCGCGTCCCTGGCGGCCGCGTGAGACGGCTCCTGGAGAAGGCAGGGATTCCCGCGTACGTCTACGGGGGCGTCGGAAGTGAGATCAAGGTCCGTAGAGGCGATGTCGAGCGAGCTTACCTCCTGATTCGAAATGCGCCCGAGCTGCGCGGCGAGGTCCTGCTCTTGGATGACTACTGCGACCGCATGAGGCCCGAGGTGCGGGAAGGCTTCCGGAAGTCTCTGAAGAGAATGGGCAAAGCCGTGTATTGGGATCCCAACCAGGACGAGACAGTTCACAAACCCGAATAGTTCTGCGCGATCCTGAGGAGGACTCCTTCGTAGAGGCTCCGCGGGGCCGGGCAGCCGATCCCGACGGCATGGTGGAATGCGGGCCGGGATGAGAGACAGCAACGGGATCTACTTCGGCCGGCTGTCCGAGGCGACACCGCTGCCGGTGATCCGACCGGAAGGGATCGAGTGGGTCGAAGCGGAGCCATAGCAACCGCGGCCGCGAGTCGGGCAGGCAGCAGGCCTGCAAAACAGCCGGCCTCCCTGCCGCCTGAGGGACGGGCGAGCCGGTCCCAGGCGGTCGGCGCGGACACGAAGGCCGGATCGGGGTCAGGCTGGTTCTCCGGTGACAGTGCCTCCAACCCGCCCACTGGCGTTCGGGCAGGCATTTGACGAACACCGTATTCGAGAGCGGCCAAGCGCCCTGACCCCGATCCGCCACCGATCCGGGCCTCTACGGTCTCATCCGTCTGCGTCGGAGCAGGGCGATTCCGCCCAGGGCCACGAGCGTCAGCGTCGCCGGTTCGGGGACGACGTTGGCGAACGAGTCGAAGCCCAGCGTCCCCGACGGCGCCGACGTGCCGCCGAAGATGCCGAAGCCCCACTGCTGCGGGTTGACCAGCAGCTCCGCGGCCGTCTTGCCCTGCGTGTCGATGATCGTGGTCCAGTCGGCGTCGTTGAGGACGAGCTGGTTCGCCGTCCAGTCGTCGCCGGCTGGGCTCAGACGCGGTCGATGACGAGGATGGTCTCGTCGTCGCCTTGGCGGGCGCTGTGGCGGAAGTCCTCAACGGCCTGGAAGACGGCCTCGGCGCACTGGGCGGGCGAGCGCTCGGACGTGGCCTGGATCACCTCGTGGAGGCGGCGGGACCCGAAGCGGTCGGCGTCGGGGTCGGTGGCGTCGATGATGCCGTCGGTGTAGAGCACCATCCGCTCGCCCGGCTGGAAGGTGTGGCAGGCCTCCTTCGGGTCGAACTCCTGGACGCCCAGGAGGATGTTCCGCGGGCCGAGATGGACGGCCGCGCAGCGCTTCGTGTTGCACAGGAAGGGCATGGGGTGCCCGGCGTTGACGAAGAAGGCGATCCCCGACGGGGCGTCGATGACGGCGTAAAGCATCGAGCAGCACATCACCGATCCCGTCCGGTCGCCGAGGTCCAGCAGCATCTCGTTCAGGGCGGTGACCATCTGCTTGGGGCGGCTGCACTCGAGGGGGTTGGTCCGCAGGAAGCCCATGATCTTGGCCATGAGCAGCGAGGCCCGCACGCCGTGGCCGACCACGTCGCCGACGATCCAGGCCACCTGGTCCTCGTTGAGGCGGATGAAGTCGTAGAAGTCGCCGCCGACGCTGCCGCACATCCGGTTGAGCGCCGCGGCGCGGTAGTGCGGGCAGGGCGGCGGGGACAGCGCCGGCAGCAGGGCCGCCTGAAGCTCGGCCGCCAGCGCGAGGTCCAGCTCCGATTCCGACTCGCTGCGAGCGTCACTGACGGAAATCATCGTGTACCCAGGCTCCGTTCCTTCGCCAGCCGGACCCGCTGGCTCGCCGGCGGCCGCCGGGTCGCGCGTGCGGGCGATCGTCGTTGAGCAGGGCCGCAACGTGCCCCAGTGCCCGACGTGACTCCTTTTCACTATAGGCCGGCTCCCGCACCCGCTGCGCGCAAAGCGCCCGGCCGCCGAGGGCATCGGCTTGGCGTACGAACAAGCCGAGTCTGTACCGTCGCGGCCTGACGGGCGAGGAGACGGCGTCGTTCACCCACGACGGGTCGGAGGCGCTGGAGAATGCCCTGGACAGCGCCTTCGGCCCGGACGAGCGACAGCGCTGCGTCTGCCGCAAGCCGGGCCACCCGTGGGATGCGGTGGCGGACAAGGAGGCCCGCAAGTCGATCCGTCGGGAGGCGGGGAGGATTTGCGGCGTGGATACGGCCGAGGAGGCCCGCA
>CAZXOC010000001.1:4643-35782 GCA_964642165.1 uncultured Planctomycetaceae bacterium
CGAGCCGCAGGCGGCGCCGCCCGGACCGTCTGGACAGGGCGTTCCGGAAGGAGTTCTCGGTGTCATGACGGGCCCACGGGTGAGGTGGCGCGCGCCCTTGCCGAATCGCCTCGGCCTCGCTAGGATGGCAGATGGCCGCGATGCCCCGACTGGCTCAACGCCTTGGCGCATCGTCGGCACGGGACGACGACCATGGCCCACGGGGAGTTCACCCGCGCGGCCGCCAGGCCGGCCGCCTCCGCGGCCGGAGGCGCAGCCCGGCTTGCCCGCGCTTCCGGAAGGCGCAACGAGCCCGCAGGTGACCCGGCGAGGCCGAAAAAGCAGCCTGACCCCGATTCCTCTGCTCGGCGGTGATCGCTGTAGTCTGCGCAGCCGCGTCGCCGGCGGGGGCCCGGGCCGACCGGGCTCCGGCCACCGGCGCCGGAGGGTGGCTGCTGTACGCTCCCTTGTGGCAATGGCGATCCGGATTGTCGCGGAGCACGTTATAGTTGTGCGTGACCACCGGCCGGGCCTGCGGTACGATGAGCCATGGTTGTACCGCTTGATCTGACCGCGCGACAGAGCCCGGACAGGAGAATGCCATGACGGAAAGGAACCTGGCCGCAACCGTAGTCACACTCGCCGCCGTGGCCCTGACGGGCCTCGTTCTTCCTGCTTCGGCCAAGGAACTCCCGGCACAACTGCCCGATCCGGACGGGAAAGCCCCGGATACCACCAAGCCGGTCAAGGTCTACATCTTGTCGGGTCAATCCAACATGGTGGGGATGGGGGATATCAGCGGCGGGTTCTCCCGGTGGGGCCCGCAGGTTCTGGAGCCCGTGGTTTCCGTCTATCCCGGGCCCTATTCCCCCAAGGCTGACTACGACAAGATGACCCCGATCGAGACCAAGAAACTGCCGAAGTACGGCGGAGTACGACCCACGCCGTTTCCCGGTGGGGGCACCCAGGTCGTGAGAGGGCATCTGAGAATGAAGACCTCCGGGGTGTACGAATTCAAGCCCGGCTACGCGAAGTCTTCGTACAACATCATGGAAGTCGACGGCGTGGAGGTCTATCGAAGAGACGTCGGCAAGGAACCGGTGCTTACCGGATTCAAGTTCGCCGCCGGGAAGAAATACCCCTTCAAGATCACCTTCCTGACCGAGGCTGCCGGTGGTCTGGGGTGGGTGGGCAGAACGGACATCCCCGGGACGCTGAATACCGTGGTGAGAAAGGAGAAGAAGTGGCCCCACCTGGTGGATGACGAGGGGAACTGGACCGTGCGAAATGACGTGATCTACAAGGGGGTAATCTCCGCCGTGGCACAGGGGCCGTTGACGGTCGGCATCCAGGGCAACACCATCGGGCCTGAACTGCAGTTCGGGCACGTCATGGGCTACTACCACGGCGAACCGGTCCTCCTCATCAAGGCCTCTATAGGCAACCGGAGTTTGGGCTGGGACATCCTGCCTCCGGGAAGCAAGAGATTCACGTACGACGGCCGGACCTACGCCGGCTACAAGGACACGCCGTCGGCCTGGGTGGAAGGGCAGCCCAAGAAGAAGGTGAACTGGTATGCCGGCAAGCAATACGATGACTATGTCAAAGCCATCCGTGACGTCCTGGACAACTTTGACGCTCTTTTCCCCGCCTACAAGGCCCAGGGCCATGAAGTAGCCGGCTTTGTGTGGTGGCAGGGGCATAAGGATGGGAACCCGGCCCATGCCAGCCGCTACGAGCAGAACCTGGTACGCCTGATCAAGGCCCTGCGGAGAGAATTCAAAGCGCCGACCGCACCCTTTGTGCTGGCCACCATCGGATTCGGCGGTTGGGAGATGAAAGGTCCTCACCTGACCGTGGCCAAAGCACAATTGGCCGTGAGCGGGGAGAAGGGGAAGTACCCGGAATTCGCCGGCAATGTACTAACCGTTGAAACCCGGGGTTTCTGGCGGAGCGCCGAGCAGTCTCCGCGAAACCAGGGCTATCACTACAATCGAAACGCCGAAACCTACATGCTGGTCGGCGACGCGCTGGGCCGCGGCATGGTGGAATTGCTGGAAGGAAAGTGATTCGGGCCTACCGTCGCATGCGCGGTGAACTGTAATGTGTAATACAGAGGAACAGTAAATGAAGACGCGGATAATGGCATTGTATCTGTGTCTGGGAATCATGGGCACGGCTTCTGCAGCCGAACCTAGGAACGCAAGTACTCCAGTCGCAGCAACAGAGATCAAAGAGATCAAAGCCTACTGTATTGATTTCAACTGGTGGCGACGGCGTTTTGCGAAGCCCGGAGCGTTTGTCAATAGCGATCCGGCGACGCATGTGGCGTGGTACAGGGCGATGGGGGTGAATGTCATCCAGACGTTCTGCGTTTCCTGCAATGGCTACGCCTGGTACAAGAACGGCTTCGTTCCGGAGCAGCCGGGGCTCAAGCACGACTTTCTTCCGGAGATGGTACGCTTGGGGCACAAGGAAGGCATGCTCGTGATGGGCTATTTCTGCATCGGCGCCAACACCCGATGGGGGCAGGAGCGTCCCGGCCTGAGCTATGGGACGCCGAGCACGTATCATATCCCGTACACCGATGAGTATCTGGCCTACCTGTCCGCCGCCATCGGCGATGCGGTCCGCAAGACCGGCATTGACGGCTTCATGATTGACTGGGTGTGGCAGCCGCGGCGGCTGTCCACCAAGGGCAAATGGTTGGAGTGCGAGAAGAAGTTGTATGCGCAACTGGTGGGCGAGAGGTTTCCGGGGGAAGACAAGCTGTCCAAGAAGCAGGAAGTCGCCTACAGCCGCGAGGCCATTGGGCGGTGTTGGAGAACGATCCGCACAGCGGCAAAGGAGGCGAACCCGAAGTGCATTGTCTGGCTGACCAGCAACCATACGACACACCCGCATGTCGTCAACTCGAGCATGTACAAAGAGGCGGATTGGCTGATGAACGAGGCCGGCGACATGAGGCGCATTAACGCCATAAAGGCCATGGTCGGCAAACACACCCGCCTCATCACCTGTCTGGCACGATGGAACCGGCAGGATGCAACCGAGGTTGTCCCGGAGGCCCTGAAGGCAGGCATCGGACTGTACGGCTTCGCCTTGCCCATCAACCGTACGCCTCGGCACCTGGAGAAGCTGCTGGCACGTCCCGTGCACGAGCTGAAGGGCGACGACCGGAACATCGCCGTTCTCGCGCGCGCGTACCACGGCGTGTCCATCGATGCGGTGAGGAGTGATGAGGGCCGCTTCCTTGAGCAAGAGAAATAGGTGTGCCGTTCCTTTCAGGGTACTCACGGCGTTGCCATCAGAGGAAGGAAAGCAGGAGAAGATGAGAACAGATGGATTGAGGGCATCGAGCCGTTTGCCCCATGTCGTGTGCGTGGTTCTGGCGTTGGGCGCCTGTTGCGGGTCGATGAAGGCGGCGCCGAAAAAGACGGAAGCCGGACCCGGCCCCGCGATCGAACTGGGGGCGCCCTTTGCCGATAACGCGATTCTGCAACGGCAGATGCCCGTCCCCGTCTGGGGCTGGAGCAAGCCGGGCGCGAAGGTGACCGTGACGTTCGCCGGCCGGGCAAAGACCGCCACGGCCGGCCGGGACGGCAAGTGGATGCTCAAGCTCGATAAGCTCGAGGCCAGTTTCGAGCCGGCGGAGATGGTGATCAGCGACAATACGGGAAAGGAGGTTACTCTCAAGAACATCCTGGTCGGCGAGGTCTGGATGGCTTCCGGGCAGTCGAACATGCAGTGGAAGGTTCAGAAGAGCAACTGCAACAAGTTGAAAGTCGAAGGAGTCGGGAAGGGGAAGGTTTCGCCCATCCGCGAGTGCGAGATCACCAGTGTCTATGCGGCGCTGCATCCGATCGAAAGAGCCAACGGTGAGTGGAAGAACGGCGGCTACAGCCAATACAGCGCTATTGCCTTCGCTTTTGCCCACAAACTCTACGAAGAGCTGAATGTACCGATCGGCATCCTCAACTGCTCCTTCAGCTCGACCGCCATCCAGGCATGGGTCCCGCGCGTTGGTTTTAGAGACGGCGAAGATGAATACACCAAGGCCATCTACAAGAAGATCCTGGAGACCGATCCGACCACTCCGGAGCACAAGGCCGCCTGGAACAAGTTCTACCAGGGCCTGGAAGACGCCATGAAGGAGAACGATGCTCGCATCAAGAAGGGATTGGCGCCCAAGGGAATCACGGCCAAGACACCGGGCAACCTGGCCGGCAACCGCGACGCATCCTGGATGTTCAATGGCAGGCTGAACCCGATGATCCCCTATGCGATTCGCGGCGGCATCTGGAACCAGGGCTACCACAACATGGGTGAAGGCCTTCCCTACTACAACAACCTGCACAGCCTGGTCCGCGGTTGGCGCGAGCGTTGGAACAGGCCTGAGCTTCCGGTTTACTTTCACCAGTTCTACTGCCCCGGACAGAGGGGCGGATGGAACAACAATCCCAGCATTGGTAGCTGCGCCGAGATGCGCCTGGGTACCTGGCTGGCCCGTGATATCCCCAACGCCAACATGGCGAGCCAGATCGATATCACCGGAGGTATTCACTACTCTCACAAAGCAGTACCAGGTCAGCGTCTGGCATTGCACGCGCTGAAGAATCAGTATGGAAAGAAAGTCGTTTCCGACGGGCCGATGTTCAAATCCTACAAGGTCAAGGGCAACAAGCTGATCATTGGATTTGATCATGCCAAGGGCGGTCTCGTCGTTGCAGAAACCGGGTTCAATGCCATCGGCAGAGAAGAGGGGGCAACAGGTTTTGCCAACCCGAAGATTGTGGAGAAGGGCGATGATCAGGTGAAGCTCTTCTACCTGGCAGGCGAAGACCGCGTTTGGCATCCAGCCAGCATGAAGATCGACGGTGACAGGGTTATTGTGACGTCACCCGAGGTCAAGAAGCCTCGTGGCGTTTCGTATGCCACCGCCGGGGTCGGCTTCCAGCCCAACCTCTACAACCGCGCACTCCTGCCGATGACACCGTTCATCTACTACGACAACAAGCTCGTCACCAGCAAGACCTGGCGGGACGAAGAACTGAAGGTCGCCGGTGTTGTGATCGATCCCAGTAGTATTGGGAAGGAGAATGAATACCGCAAGATGCCTCTTCTGAGCACCCAGTTCCGCGACAACGCCGTCTTCCAGGCCGGCATGCCGGTCACCATCTGGGGCTCTGCGATCCACAACTGGGGCTATGAGGCCGAGGGCAAGGCGGTGATCAAGTTCAGCTTTGCCGGGACCGACAAGACCATTACCGTCGTACCCGGGATGCGCGAGTGGCAGGTCCGGGTCCCGCCCATGAAGGCCAGTGCTGAGCCCAAGACGCTGAAGGTGACCTTTACGATCGATGGGGAAGTCGCGCATGAACGCGTCTGCACGAATGTTGTCATCGGCGATGTTTTCTATGTCGCCGCTCCGTCTGTGAATCTGAAACTCCCCGCGGTGAAACCGTCCGGCGGCATCGTCCGCATGATGAAGCGTCAGGCCAAACGCTCCGCCTTTTCGCGTCCCTCCCGTTACAGCGTCTGTGTATCCACAACGCCGAAGAACCGTTTTGCCTCAAAATGGATGGACGCCGGCGGTCTGGCCGGGGCTATTGGACACAGCATTGCTGCGAAGACGGGTAAGCCGGTCGGCATTGTCTTCATGCAGAACGGTATTCCTAGGGGCGGCTCGAATCCGGTGCTGAAGAGCTGGATCGCCCCCGAGTATCTCAACCGGGCGCCCAGCCTGATGGAGGACTACAAGAGCATTGGCGCCCTGTACCCGGGCAACCCATACTACGATGCCAATGTCAGACGCTACATCGGTGACTGGAAGAAGTACTGGGGTGAGTACATTCCAGAGATGATGGCGACCAGGCGTGTCCCGGATGGGGTCGCATGGGGAAGCTGTCCTTCCCTGTCCGGTTCCGTCGGCAAGTCGGAGGCCACACAGGCCTACAATGTGATGGTGCATTCATTCACTCCTGCGAGCTTCAAGGGGATCATCTTCCTCTGCAGCGAGAAGATGTTCGAAGGGGACCAAGGCGCCAACTACGGCCCTGAACTCTCCGCCCTGGCAAACTGCTGGAAGGGGAAATTCGGTTGCGAGGATCCGCACTTCTTCTACACCATCCCGAACAAGGTGCTGGCTCCCAAGGTCACGAAGCCGACAAAGATCAAGGGCAAGAGCACAGCCTGTGAGATCGGTCACTGGCTGACGGCGAAACGTGGCGATGAAAAGGACATGGCGGTGGTGAACAAGCAATTGCTGCGGCTTGTCGAGCTGGTGATCAAGGAAGCATATGAATAAGGGCAGGAGGAAAGCGACGCCTTCGCCACAACCAGGATCAGGATGATGAAAGGGCAGGCTCCGTAATCGGCGCGGAAGTAGCGTCAACGGAGGCCCTGCCACTGAAAGCCAAAGGAAACATGATGAACAAGAAGAGACTGTTAAGAGGAAAATGATATGAAAGCGCAAATCATAGCACCATGCTTGATCCTGGCAGTGATTGGCACGGCCTATTCCGCCACGCCTGGAATCAACATGACCAGGCTTCCCGACGAGGCCCGCGCCAAGGAGGTGCGGGATATGAAGTGGGGCATGTTCATCTGCTGGTCGTTCAGCTCATTCGCGGGCCGGGAATGGACGCCGACGCGCGGCAAAGACGCGTCCTACTTCAAAGCGACCGGCTGCGGTACGGACCAGTGGTGCCAAACGGCCAAGGAAGCCGGCATGGGGTACATCCTGTTCCTCGCCAAGCACCATGACGGTTTCTGTCTGTGGGACACCAAGACGACGGAGAAGAAGGTGACGAACAGCCCGATCGGCGTCGACGTCCTCGCCAAGCTCCGCAGGTCCTGTGACAAGTACGGGATTAAGCTGGCGCTTTACTTCTCCGAGGGCGACTGGAACTGGCCCGGCGCGGTGGATGGCAAGCGGAAAGGCGGCAACAATCCCGACGTGAAGAAGGCCCAGCTGAAGGAGTTGTTAACCCGTTACGGCCCCATCGAGTTCTGGTGGATGGACCATGCGATCGGCACCGGGGGGCTGTCACACCGGGATACGGTTGACTGGATGCACAAGCTCCAACCCAACACCTTTGTTGGATTCAACCACGGGACCCCCGCCGGTCGCCTCTGTCTGCGTGAAAGGGGGCGCCCCGGCAAGATCGGCGACAAGAACGCGTCCAAATACAACAAAGGCGGCGAGGCGTCATTCAAAGGCTATCATGTGGCCGAGTTCACATACCCCATCCTCCCTCGACACAAGGGCGGGGCGCAGTGGTTCTACTCGCTGCCCAAGCATGACAAGCTCTGCCATCCGGCAAGCAAGGTGTACAAGGACTACCAGGGCGCGATGAGATACGGCAATATCTTCTCGATCAACATCGGCCCGAACTACGCGGGGAAGATCCGTGACATCGACGTCAGGACCCTCAAGCAAGTGGGGGAGATGATCAGGGCAGCAAGTGACGCCGAAGCGGAGAATCCACGGGACAAGGAATAGCCGCGCGGTTTCCGGCGTATGATCCAGAACATAAGCAGCCCGGAAGGCAACAGGGACATCATGAGTAGTCAAAGAACGCCCCCAATGCTGGTCCTGTCAATTGTCAGCGTCCTGATCAGCGGCACGGTCCATGCACAGCATTATGAACACAAGGAGCACCACCTTGGGCCTACCGGTCTGTTCGGGGTCACATCGCCGACCAACATCAAGATCACCAAGGTGCAGGAAGGCTCGCCGGCCGATGGAAAGGTCAAGGTAGGCGATGTGATCGTCGGCGCGGGCGGGGCGGCGTTCGAAGAGAACACGCGCCGGCAACTGGCCGACGCCATTGACCTGGCGGAGACCGAAAAGGCGAAAGGCGTCCTGACATTGACACTGGAGGGCGGGAAGAAGGTCGACCTGCAACTCAAGGTGCTGGGCGCCTACAGCGATACGGCCCCGTACAACTGCCCCAAGGCCGATGCCATCATCACTCAGACTGCTGACTATCTGGTCAAGACAGGGAAATTCGGGAGACTGAAGATCGGCCTGCTCGGGCTGCTGGCAACAGGCGAACAGAAGTACATTGATGTCGTGAAAGGGGTCCTTCATCAAGCCGACTGGGCGAAGCCGGACCTCAAGCTCACACTTCAAGGCACGAGCAAGGCCTGGTACTGGGGCTACACCGCCCTGCTTCTCTGTGAGTATTACCTGCTGACGGGCGATGAGTATGTGCTCCCTGCGATCAAGGCCTATTCGGTGGCGATCGCCCAAGGGCGTGATGCCGCCGGCCTCTGGGGGCACCGCATGGCCGATCCCGGCGTCAACCGCGGCCAACTGCATGGCCGCCTCCACGGCTATGCCGTCATGAATCAGTCGAGCCTGCCCCTGTTCATCTCCCTGCTGCTGGCCGACAAGTGCGGGATCAGGCACCCCGAAGTCCAGGCCGGCATCAAGCAGACCGGCGCCTTCTACAACAGCTTCATCGGCAGGGGCACGCTGCCGTATGGCGTGCATGACCCCAAGCCCAAGTCGTACAACAACAACGGCATGAGCGGTTTGGCGGCGGTGGCCATGGCTCTCAGGGGGAACCGGCGCGGCGCCGCCTTCTTCTCCAGAATGTCGGCGGCCGCACACAACACCATGGAGACCGGCCATACCGGCCACTACTTCAACCAGCTCTGGACCGGGCTCGGGGCCGACCTCGCCGGTCCCGAGACCTCGGCGGCATTCTTCAAGGAGACCCGCTGGCTGCACACGCTCAACCGCACTTGGGACGGGAACTTCACCTATGACGGTTGCGGCTACAAGAACGGCACCTTCTCCTATCGCGGGCTCAGCGACGCCGGATCGCACCTGCTGAACTACTGCCTTGAACGCCGCAAGCTGTACATCACCGGGAGGGATGCCGACAAATCCATCTGGCTGAAGGGCCGGGAGGTCCGCGACACGATCGCCCTCGCCACCATGGACTACGGAAACATGAGCGACGAGCAGCTGCTGGCCCTGTTCGGCCATCCCATGCCGGCCGTGCGGGTGAGGGCCATATGGACGCTCCGCCCCAGGAAGCACAAGCTCATGCGTTCGATCCGGAAGATGCTCAAGGAGGGCACGGGCCTGCAGAGAAACAGCGCCATCGGGTACTTCGGATACGGATGCCCGAAGGAGACAGCGACTCTTGTGCAGGACGACCTGGCGTTGATCCTGCGCGATGCCAAGGAGGACATGTCCGTGCGGGCGACAGCAGCCTATTCCCTTTGCTGGCTTGGAGAAGCGGCCTATCCGTACTTCAACGACATGCTGAAGCTCGTAGTGGCCGAGAAGCCGGAGGACAAGCTCGGCAGGATCGACGAGGAGGTGGGGCGCAGCTTGAACATCCTGTGCAAGGATCCCTATGCGGCAGGCCTGGTGAAGGACAAGGGTCTTTTCTACAAAGCCGTCTACAAGCTGCTTGGGCACCGCCGGGCCACCGGCCGCACTTCCGGGGGGAAGTTGATCGCGAACATCCCGCTCGATGAGTTCCATCGTGTGGCCGACAAGGTCCTCTACATCGTCGAGGACAAGGACCTGACGTATCACTCCTACCATAACCTGGGCCCCCAGACGGAGGCCATCTCGCTCTTGGCGAAGCTCAACATGAAGGGTGGTATTGAGGCCGCTTTGGACATCCTCAACACCGAGACCGGCAAGTGGGGCTTCAAGCTGCGCATGATGATGAATGTGTTGCCGAAATACGGCGCCAACGCGAAGCCCGCCCTTGCGAAGCTGCAGGCCGATCCGAGGCTCAAGAACATAGAGAGCGGCCGGTTTGGCAGGATGTGGAAGGCCATGGTCAAGGCGATCGAGTCGGCCCCCAAGTTGCGCCGGATGATGGACCCGGAAGAGGCTATCCAGGCCGGAAAGAAGAGCGAGGAGTAGAGTGACCGATCAAGCCGATACAAAGCACGAGAACGACGAGCCGTCGGGCGAGTATTACGACTACACCATCACCATGAAACCCGAGCGGCCCTGGCTGCTGCCGTATCACCAGACCTTGATCTACAGGATCATGCAGGCTCTGCGCGACGGTACGGGGAAGATGAGCGAGCTGTTCCTGACCTTCGAGGAGGCGCTGGAGGTAATCAAACGGCTGTACCACCTGACCTGCGGCGTCCCGCAGGTGGTCTATCTGACCGGCTGGCAGTTCGAGGGGCACGATTCGAAGTACCCCTCCTGGGCCGAGGTCAACCGGCACCTCAAGCGGTCCCAGGACGAAACCGCGGTCGAGTCCCTGCGCTGGCTCATGCGCGAGGCCCGGAAGTACAACTGCCGGGTGAGCCTGCACATCAACATGTTCGACGCCTACATGGACAGCCCACTGTGGGACGAGTATGTTGAAAAGGACATCATCGCCAAGGACACCGACGGCAACCCCATCTGCGGGAACGTCTGGTCCGGCATGGACTGCTACCATGTCAGCTACACCCAGGAGTGGAAGCAGGGCCTGGCGCAGAAGCGGATCGATGGCCTGATCGCGATGCTGCCGGAGCTGGTCGACAGCGCCACCATCCAGATCGACGCCTTTCTGGGCGCGCGCAAGGCGGATCAACAGGGCCCCATCAGCCCGTATCTCGGCTACACCAAGGAGCAGGAGGGCGCGACGCAGCGGAAGATCTACCGCTACTGGCGGGATCGCGGCATCGACGTGACATCGGAATGGGTGCTCGGCATGCGTGTCGATCGCTTTGTGGGGCTTCAGCCATGGGCCTTCGCCTCCACACAGAAGCACCTGATCGAAGACCTGCCCAATGAGCTCTACTGCATCAGTCCGATGGGGATCGAATTCAGGGCGGTTCCCGCTGATCCTGCCCCCTTGCTCCAGCAGTTCTGCCTGGAGTTTGTGCCTTGGTACTACGAGAACAACAAGTCCCCCAAGGGCGACCAGCAGATGGTCGACGGCACGGACATCTGCATGCCGGCCCTCTGGTGTGAAGAGAAGACGATCATCGCCTACAGCAAGGAAGGCTACGACGGCAAGACCTGGCAGCTGCCGCCGGACTGGAAAGACGTCGCCAAGGTCCGCCTTTCGAGAATCACGTTCGAGGGCCAGGAGCCGGCCGGCGAAACAGCGGTTACCGACGGCTGGATTACTCTGAGCGTCGGAGAGGACGAAGCACTCATGATCCGTGCATGGTAAGGGGAAGCGGCGAAGGCTGGACAGGCGACAAAGGCAGCTCCCTGCCGCGACTCTACCTTCTCCTGCTCTGTGTGCGACGACCTTTCCTGGCAGGAGAAGCCGTCGCACACCCGGCCGCCGAGGGATGGACGGCTCCTTCCGCGTCCGGCGCGGCGGCCGTATAATGCGAGGAAGCCCGGGTGTGTCGAACGAGCGTGCCGCGGGCTCGCGCCAGGGAGGCCCAGCCGTGCCCTTGACGCTGGAAGACATCACGTTCTCGGCGGGCCTGGCCCACCGGACGCCGCCGGAGCCGTTCGCGCTGGTGGTCTTCGGTGCCTCGGGGGACCTGGCGCACCGCAAGCTGATCCCGGCCTTCTTCGGGCTGGACTGCGAGGGCCTGCTGCCGGCCCGCGCGCGGGTCATCGGCTTCGCCCGGTCCGAGGGGACCGACGAGAGCTTCCGGGCGGGCCTTCGGGAGGCGGCGAGGCGGAGCTGTCCAGGGGGCGAGCTGGACGAGGCCGGGTGGAGGCGGTTTGCCTCGCGGCTGTTCTACCATCGGGGAGGCTACGATCGCGTGGAGGACTTCCGCGCGCTGCGGGGGCGGATCGAGGCACCCGCGCGGGAGGCGAACGTGCCGGCGAACCGCCTGTTCTACCTCGCGACGCCGCCGGGGGCGTTCGTGCCGATCGTGCGGCGTCTGGGCGAGGCGGGGCTCGTCGGCAGCGGCGGCGCCGACGGCGCCTGGTCGCGGATCGTGATCGAGAAGCCCTTCGGGCGGGACCTCGCCAGCGCGTCGGCTCTCAACGGCGAGATCCGCGCCGTCTTCGACGAGCGGGACATCTTCCGCATCGACCACTACCTCGGCAAGGAGACGGTGCAGAACCTGATGGTCCTGCGCTTCGCCAACAGCATCTTCGAGCCGATCTGGCACCGGAAGTACATCGACCACGTGCAGGTCACGGTCGGCGAGTCGCTCGGCGTGGAGGGCCGCGGCGGCTACTACGACCGGGCGGGCGCGATCCGCGACATGGTCCAGAACCACATGATGCACCTGCTGTGCCTGGTGGCGATGGAGCCGCCGACCTCGCTGGGCGCCGACGCCATCCGCGGCGAGAAGGTCAAGGTGCTCCGCGCGCTGCGTCCGATCACGCCGCACTGCGCGGCCAGCGGGGTGGTGCGGGGGCAGTACGCCGCCGGCGAGGTGGACGGGCGGACCGTGCCGGGCTACCGCGAGCTGCCGGACGTGGCGGACGAGTCCACCACCGAGACGTACGTGGCCTTCCAGGCGTTCGTGGACAACTGGCGCTGGTCGGGCGTGCCGTTCTTCCTGCGGACGGGCAAGCGCCTCGCGGCGCGGCGGACGGAGGTGTCGATCCACTTCCGCGCCGTCCCGCAGGTGCTCTTCAACACCCCGCCGATGGGCCCGCTGGCGCCCAACGTGCTGGCCATTCGCGTGCAGCCCGACGAGGGCATCTCGATGGAGTTCCAGGTCAAGGTCCCCGGCGCGGCGATGCGGATCCAGCGGCTGAAGATGGACTTCAGCTACGCCGAGTCGTTCGGGCGCACCCCGCCGGAGGCCTACCAGCGGCTGCTGCTCGACGCCGCCCTCGGCGACGCGACCCTCTTCCCGCGCGGCGACGAGGTGGAGGCCGCCTGGCGGTTCGTCAGCCCCATCCTCGAAGGCTGTGCGATGCAGTCGCCCGAGTGCCTGGCGAGCTATCCAGCCGGGTCGTGGGGGCCGAAAGAGGCCGACGACCTCATCGCCGCCGCCGGGAACCGCTGGCACGTGAGCCGCTGAGCGCCTCTCCCGGCGCGGCGGCGCGCCGAACGAGCCGAAGGGAGCCGCGATGAGACGCACGTCCGAAGCGATCGCCGTCGTGCTGGTGCTGCTGGGGCGATCCCGGGCAGCCGAACCGCCCGCAGCGACCCAGCCGACAAGCCGCGCCGCGGCGCCGACGGTCCGCCAGGCGGCAGTGGCCGGGCTGTTCTACCCCGCCGATCCGGGCAAGCTGAAGAAGCAGGTCGACGCGCTGCTGGCCTCCAAGGCCCCCGCCGTGGGGGGGCCAATCCGCGCGATGATCTGCCCGCACGCGGGCTATCGCTTCTCGGGCCTCACCGCGGCGATGGCCTACCGGCAGCTCAAGGGGAAGGACGTCCGCACGGTGGTGGTCCTGGCGCCGAGCCACACGGCGGCGTTCCGCGGGGCGTCGATTCCGAACGCGACGCAGTACGCCACGCCGCTGGGGTCGGTGCGGGTGTCGCCCCTGGCCGCCCGGCTCGCCGGGCAGGCGCCCTTCGTGCGGAAGGCGACGTGCCGCGTGACGCGCCCGGGCTGGTGGCGGATCGGCCCGAAAAAGGCGCCTCCGCCGGGGAAGGACACGCCGCACACGTGGGAGCATTCGCTGGAGGTCCAACTGCCGTTCCTTCAGCGCGTGGCGAAGGGCTTCGAGCTCGTGCCGGTGGTATACGGTCAGGTGGACGCGGCCGCGGCGGCTGAGCGGCTCGCCAGGCACCTGGACGACCGGACGGTCGTGGTGGCCAGCTCGGACCTGAGCCACTACCACTCGTACGACGTGGCCCGGTCGCTGGACGCCGGGTGCCGCAAGGCGGTCCGCGAGCTGGACGTGCGGGCGATGGCCCGGCAGGAGGCGTGCGGCAAGGGGCCGATCCTCACCGTGCTGCACTTGGCGAAGAGGAACGGCTGGAAGCCCGTGGAGATCGACTACCGCACGAGCGGTGACATCCCCGGCGGCGACAAGTCCCGCGTCGTGGGGTACATGTCCTTCGTGTTCGTGGAGAGGGCCCCCCGGCCGTAGGGCGGCGAGGAAGGCGGAGGCGGCAACCCCCGACGCAGCAGAGCCACAACCGATCAAGGAGACGAGCATGCGGTGGGCGACGATTCCGGCGAACGGGCTCATGACGTGGCGGCTTGGGCTGGGTGGAGTCCTGCTGGCGGCCCTCTGCGGGCCGGGGGCGGCTGCCGAGGTGAAGCTCGACCCGTCCGTCCGGCACCAGACGATCCGAGGCTGGAGCGTCAATCCGTGGGCCCCCTGGGTGTCCGACTGGCAGCGGGACCAGGTCCTGGACGTGGCGGTGAACGACCTGGGGCTGACGCGCTGCCGCGCCCAGGCGCCCAACGGCAACCGCGCCGCCCAGCGAAGTTGGGAGTGGCTCAACGACAACGGCGATCCGTACGAGACCGACTGGAGCGCGCTGGAAGTCGCGACGGCCGACCGGTACGTCACGACGTGGATCAAGCCGTTCAAGCGGCGCGTCGAGGCCAGGGGCGAGCCGTTCGACCTATGGATCAGCCCGTCGTTCTTCGACGGTGGCAGCACGGGGACCGTGCCGGCCTGGCTGCTGCACAGCCCGGCGGAGTACGCCGAGTTCGCGACGTCCTTCCTGCTCCACCTCAAGCGGAAGCACGGCATCGAGGCCGACTACCACGTCATCTGCAACGAGCCGGGCAACAACAACCTGTTCCAGCCGCCCGTCGTGGCGCGGATGATCCGCACGCTGGGGCCCCGGCTGCGGGAGCTCGGCCTGAAGACGAGAATCCAGTTCCCCGACGGCGTGAACGCCCGTGCGAGCTGGCGGTACATCCGGCACGTGGGGGACGATCCGCGGGTCTGGCCCCACGTCGGCGTGCTGAGCTACCACCTGTACGGCACGGCGGACCCCTTCCGCAGCCAGATGCGGGACCTCGCCGCCGCCAGGGGCATCCCCAACGCCCAGACCGAGCAGATGGGCGCGAAGTTCTCCCGGCTGTACGACGACCTGACCAAGGGCGGCGTGGCGCACTGGTCCATCTACGGCTGGGGGAGGGTCATCGAGATCCATCGCGACGGCACGAGCTTCCACCGCGGGCAGGACTACTGGCCGATTCGGCAGGTGATGCACTACGTCCGCCCGGGGGCCGTCCGCGTGGCGGCGACCTGCGACGAGGCCTCGCTGCGGGCGCTGGCGTTCGTGCGCGAGGGCAAGACGACCGTGGTGCTGCTCCACGACGGGCGGCGCGCGGCGGCGCAGGGGGTGACGGTCCGGCCGCTGCCGCCGGGGCGCTACGCGCTGTGCCGGTCGGTGAACCGGCGCCCCTGCGAGGAGCTGGGCGCGCGGACGGTCGGGGCCGGCGGGGCGCTGACGGTGAAGGTCGCCCGCGGGGCGGTCGTCACGATCTACCCGCATCCCGGCGGGAACCAGCCGCCGACGCTCACCGACTGGAGCGCGCGTCCGACGTTCCTGACGCGGCCGAGAAGCGAACTGGCACTCTCGGCGGCCGCGACCGACGCCGAGAACGATGCCCTGACCTTCGCGTGGTCGGCCAGGAGCGCCCCGCCCGGCGCGCAGGTGGCCTTGGCGAGCGCGAAAGCGCCCGTGACGAAGGTGACGGGCCTGACGGCGGCGGGGCAGTACGCCTTCGTCGTCGACGTGAGCGACGGGAGACGCACGGCCCGCCGCGAGGTGCGCGTGAACGTCTTCGCGGAGAACCGCCCCCCGGTGATCCTCGACCTGCACAACCGCATTCCCGTCATGGTCACGCTGCCGCACAGCACCACGCTGCTCCGGGCCGCGGCGATCGACCTGGAGGGAGATCGCGTGACGACCCGCTGGAGCGTGGTGCGCCGGCCGCCCGGGGCGTCCGTCGCCCTGGAGCCCGTGCCGAAGGACCGCAGCAAGACGGCCCGCCGGGCCACCGGGCTGACCCGCGCCGGCGAGTACGTCTTCCGCTTCCACGCCGACGACGGAACGACTCGGGCCTGGCAGGACCTGAAGGTGCCCGTCTATCCGGCCAACCGGCCGCCGGTGATCGCGGAGGCGTCGGCCAAGCTCCTCGGCCGGGGCGCCGCGGCCCTGTCCGCCAAGGCTGCGGACGGCGACGAGGACGCGTTGACGTACTGGTGGTCGGTGAAGCGGGCGCCGAAGGGCGCGCGGGTCGTCCTGGACAAGCCCGGCCGGGCCGCGGCGAAGGCGACCGGCCTGAGCACCCCCGGCGAATACGTCTTCACCGTGACGGTCATCGATCGGACGAAGGCGGTGACGAAGGACGTGGCGCTGCGCGCGGGGCGGTGACGGGCGGATCGGGATTTCGCGCGTCAGTTCGGGCGGGGATGTCCGATATAATCAGGGGTCACCTGTGGCCGTCGAGCAGGAAGGGGGCGAGCCTCGAGGCCCGAGGTGCCGTAGAAAAGCACAGGTCGGTCATCCCGTCCGGCAAGGAGAGGTGAGAACATGAAGCGGTGCGTCCTGCTGTGGGTCGTGGGGTCTCTGGTCGCCGGGTGCGGCAAGGACGAGGGTGATGGCTCGAGCACGAGCCAGCCTGCCTCGCAGCCGACAACGGCGGCGGCCTGGCCGGCGCTGCCGGGTCCGCGGCCGGCCGACGGCACGGTGCGGGAGGCGGCGGTCGCCGGCATCTGGTACCCCGCGCAGCCTTCGAAGCTGGCCGGGATGGTGGACTACCTGCTGTCCGTGCCGGTCGCGCGTGTGCCGGGCAAGGTGCGGGGCATGATCGTGCCTCACGCGGGGTACCCGTACTCGGGCATCACGGCCGCCTCGGCGTACAAGGAGCTGATGGGCCAGGACGTCCGGACGGTCATCGTCCTGGCGCCGAGCCACACCGCGATCTTCGCGGGGGCGTCCATCCCGCCCGTGCAGGCCTACCGCACGCCGCTGGGGCTCGTGCCGCTGTCGCCCCGGGCCGCCACGCTGGCGGGGACCAAGCCCTTCCTTCCGGCCCCGCGGCTGAGGACCAAGCGCCCGGCGTGGTGGCAGAAGGCCCCCAAGCAGGCGCCCCCGCCGGGCGAGGACACCCCCCACACGTGGGAGCATTCGCTGGAGTGCCAACTGCCCTTCCTCCAGTGGGCGCTGCGGGAGTTCCGGCTCGTGCCGATCATCTTCGGCGAGACCGAGCCCGCCGAGGTCGCCGGGGCGCTGACGCCGCACCTCGACGACCACACCGTCATCGTCGCCAGCAGCGACCTGAGCCACCACCATTCCTACAACGAGGCGCGCAGCCTGGATAGCTGGTGCATCGAGGCCGTCCGGGGAATGGACCTCGACCTGATGAAGCGGCAGGAAGCGTGCGGCAAGGGACCCATCCTCACCCTCATGCGGCTCGCCAAGGAGCGGGGCTGGAAGCCGCACGTCCTGGACTACCGCACCAGCGGCGACCTGCCCAAGGCCAGCAAGGACAGCGTGGTGGGGTACATGGCCGCGGTGTTCACCGAGGGCGAGGACGAGCCCGCCAAGGCGCTCGTCGGCGGCGAGAGGAAGTTTCTCCTGAACGTCGCGCGGCAGACGCTGAGCGATACGGTGAACAAGAAGCCCCCGCCGCGGGTCGACCGCTCCACGCTGACGCTGACGCTGCTGCAGCCCCGGGGCGTCTTCGTGACGCTCAACAAGGACGGCGAGCTCCGCGGGTGCATCGGCTACACCTTGCCGCGCCAGGCGCTGTACCGCGCGGTGATCGAGAACACCATCAGCGCCGCCACGCGCGACCGCCGCTTCCCGCCGGTTGGGCCGGAGGAACTGGAGAAGATCCGGATCGACATCAGCGTCCTGACCGTCCCCAAGAAGGTCTACTACAACCAGCCGTCCGACCTGCTCAAGCGCCTGCGCCCGCACGTCGACGGCGTGCTGCTCCAGGTGCCCGTCGTCGTCGGCGGGCGGCAGCGGATCGCCACGTCGGTGTACCTGCCCGCCGTCTGGGACAAGACCCCCGAGCCCGAGAAGTTCATGGATCAGCTCTCCCTCAAGGCCGGCCTGGCCGCCAACGCCTGGCGGCAGTCCGCGGCGAGAGTCCTCACCTTCCAGGCGGAGGAGTTCCGGGAAACCAAGGAATAGCGCGTGGCGGAGGTGCCAGGACAGCCGCCGCGGCGGGGCGCGGCCGACGTGCCGGCCGGGCACGTGCCCGCCGACCGAGGCGCTCGCCGCGGGCGCAGGGTGCTGTTCCTGGCGGTCTGCTGCCTGGGCATCTCCGCGATCGTCACGCAGCTCGTGCTCATGCGCGAGCTGCTTTGCGTCCTGGCCGGCAACGAGATGATCTTCGGGATCATCCTCGGCAACTGGTTTCTGCTGACGGGGCTGGGCTCGGCGCTGGGGCGCACGGCGGGGCGGCTGAAGCGCCCGATCGTCGTCCTCGTCGTCGCGCAGGTGCTCGTCGCCGTGCTGCCCGTGGCCGACTGCTTCGCCGTCCGCGCCCTGCGGAACGTCGTCTTCGTCCGCGGGGCGGAGATCGGCGTGGTCCAGAGCCTCGTCAGTTGCTTCATCCTGCTGCTGCCGTACTGCCTGATCGCGGGGTACCTGCTGACGCTCACCTGCCGCGTGCTGGCCGACCGCCAGGACGCCGCCGGCATCGGGAGGGTCTACTTCCTCGACGTCCTCGGCGACATCGCCGGCGGGCTGCTGTTCACCTTCGTGCTCGTCCACCTGCTGGACCACTTCGCGATTCTCTACGTGCCCGCGGCGCTGAACCTGGTCTTCGCGGTAGCCGTCGCCGCCGTGGCGCGGCGGAAGCTGCTGGCCGCGGGCGTCGGGCTCGTCGCCGTCGCCTTCGCCCTGTTCGTCGGTGCGACGGACCTCAACGCCCTGGCCACGAGCAGGGAGTACGAGGGGCAGGAGGTCGTCCACCAGGGCAGCAGCCCGTACGGGCGCCTGGTGGTGACGAAGTCCGGCCGCCAGTTCAACTTCATCGAGAACGGCGTGCCCCTGTTCAGCACGCACGAGCACGAGCGGATCGAGGAGACGGTCCACTACGCGATGGCGCAGCGGCCCGGCGCGAGGCGCGTGCTGCTCGTCGGCGGGGGCGTCTCCGGCACGGCGCGGGAGGTCCTCAAGTACCCCGTCGAGCGCGTCGACTACGTGGAGCTGGACCCGCAGATCATCGAGGTGGGGCGGCGGTACGTTCCGGAGAACCTCGCCGACGAGCGCATCGCCGTGCACGCCACCGACGGGCGGCTCTTCGTTCGCCGGACCCGCCGGCGCTACGACGTCGTCATCGTCGACGTGCCGGACCCCGGCACGTCCCAGCTCAACCGGTTCTACACGGCCGAGTTCCTTCGCCAGGTCCGGCGCATCCTGTCCCCGGGCGGCGTGGTGTCGATCTCCCTGGGTGGCTACGCGAACTACCTCAGCAAGGAGCTGGCCCGGGTGATCGGCTCGGCCCACCGCACGCTGGCCGAGCGGTTCGCCCACGTGCTCATGCTGCCCGGCGGGCGGGTGTTCTTCCTGGCCTCCGACGGCGAGCTGACCCGCGACGTCGCGGGGCGGATCGAGCAGGCGGGAATCGAGACGCAGTACGTCACGCGCGAGTTCCTCGTGGGCACGCTCACGCCGGACCGCATGGCGGACCTGCGCCGCGCCGTGTCCGAGGACGCCCCCGTCAACCGCGACTTCAGCCCCGTCCTGTACTACTACCGCCTGCTGCACTGGGCGGGGAAGTACCGCGTCCGCTTCGGCGTGCTCGGCGCGATCGCCGCGGTTGCCCTGGCGATCTACCTGGTCCGCCTCCGCCCGGTGACGTTCGCGATCCTGACGACGGGCTTCGCGGCCTCGGCGCTGGAGGTGGTCGTGCTGGTGGGCTTCCAGATCGTCCACGGCTGCGTGTACCACCGCGTCGGGCTGATCGTCACGATGTTCATGGCGGGCCTGGCGGCCGGGTCGCACCTGGCCAACCGGACCCTCGCCCGCCGGCGGCGGCGCGACCTGGTGAAGATGGAGCTGGGCGTGGCCGTCTACGCGATGCTGCTGCCGGCGGCGCTGTTCGCCCTGGACCGGCTGGCCGGGGCGGGCTGGGAGCTCGCCTCGGCGTGGGTGGCGTTTCCCCTGCTGACGTTCGGCCTGGCGGTCCTGGTGGGCATGGAGTTCCCCCTGGCGAGCAAGGCGGATTTCCGGGCGGTGGCGCCGACGGCTTCGCGGCTGTACACGGCCGACTACGTCGGCGGCGCCGTCGGGGCGCTGCTGGTCAGCACGCTGCTGATCCCGCTGGTGGGCGTCCTCGCCGTCTGCGCGATCGCCGCCGGGCTGAACGTCTTCAGCGCGCTGGTCCTTCGTCTCACCTCCGCCCGCTGAGCCCGCCGGCCCGTCGCCGACGGCGGGCCGCCGAGGGCTCAGGGCGGGTAGCGGATAGCGGATGGCGGATAGCTCACAGCTTGAAGGGAACGCGACATGGCCAGGACGAAGCCCTTCACGGTGCACGTCGTCAGGGCGGTGCGCCTCAGCGGTTGGTTCTTACTGGTGCTGATGGTACTATATGTCAGTTCAGGCTATGCCCTGGTCGGCGAGTTCGGCCTGGACCGCGTCATGGGCCTGTCGACGGCCGAAGGCCTGCACCTGCACTGGAAGCTCGACCGCCTGCTGGGATTGGGCCTGCTGGTCCACGTCGGCGGGTCGGTGTACCTTGCCATGCGGAGGAGGGGATGGATCGGCCCGAAGAGAAGAGCCTGACGGGCGAGCCGCTGTCGGCGGGCGACGGCCCGGGAGTTCCCCCTCCCGTACCCCCGGTGCTCCCCGTGCCGCCGACCGGCGCCGAGCCCGCGCCGCGACGCCGGCGGCGCGTCACGCGGCGTCGGGCGCTGGCGTACGGCCTGGGCGGCGCGGCGGGCGTCGCCGGGGCCGGGCTCCTGGGGAGCTGGTTTCTCGGCTCCGGCAGCCTCAGCGAGTCGCTCGGCCTGGGGGAGCCCGCCTGGGCCAGCGCGCCGTCGGCGGAGGTCTTCAAGGGCGGCGCGCCCACGGGCGAGCTGTGGGACCTTTGGCTCAAGCGCACCTGGGCGCGCGAGGCGCGTCACTACCGCCGCCTCGGGCGCAACGTTCGCTGCCGCCTCTGCCCGAACAACTGCCTGCTCGCCCCCGGCGACCGCAGCCGCTGCCGCAACCGCGTCAACCACGACGGCACGCTCTACACGCTCGTCTACGGCAACCCCTGCTCGTTCCACATCGACCCGATCGAGAAGAAGCCGCTGTTCCACTTCCTGCCCGCCACGGGGGTGTTCTCGATCGCCACGAGCGGCTGCGGGTTCCGGTGCCTCAACTGCCAGAACTGGGACATCTCCCAGCGCAAGCCGGAGGAGACGAAGGACCCGCACGGCCCGGAGATCCGCGCCACGCCGCAGCGCTACCGGCAGTGGGCCGTTCAGCGCAGGGTCTCCGCCCGCGACTACTGGCGCCTGACCATGCTGCCCGAGGACGTGGTCGGCATCGCCGAGGCGCACAACTGCCCGTCCATCGCCTACACCTACTCCGAGCCGACGTGCTTCTACGAGTACATGTACGACACGTCCAGGCTCGCCCGGCAGAAGGGCCTCAAGAACGTCTGGGTCACGTGCGGCTACATCCACCAGGAGCCGCTGGACGAGTTCTGCGGGGTCCTCGACGCCGCCAACGTGGACCTCAAGGGCTTCGATCCGGAGATCTACCGCAAGCTCAACTCCGGCAGGCTCGAGCCGATCCTCAACACGCTCAAGACGCTCAAGGCCCGCGGCGTGTGGTTCGAGGTGACCAACCTCGTCGTGCCGACCTACACCGACAAGCTCGACATGATCCGGCGGATGTGCGACTGGCTCGTGAAGGAGCTCGGACCGGGCACCCCGCTGCACTTCTCGCGCTTCCACCCGAAGCACAAGCTGACCCACCTGCCCCCCACGCCGGCCGACGTGCTCGTCCGGGCCCGCGAGGTCGCCCTGCAGGCCGGCCTGCACTACGTCTACATCGGCAACATCCGCGGCATCGAGGGCGGCGAGACCACCTTCTGCCCCGGGTGCAAGAAGCCCGTCATCCAGCGCTTCGGCTACATGCTCCGCGCGGTGGACCTCGAGGATGGCAAGTGCCGCTTCTGCGGCACGCCGATCGCCGGCGTCTGGAAGGCCTGATCCGCCGCCCGCGCCCCCGGCGCGCCGGAGCGACGGTCAGCCCTGGAGCTTCTCGCGGAAGTAGCGGTGGTACAGCCACGACGCCGCGACCAGCAGCGTGCCGAGGCACAGGAACGACAGGACGCGGTAGACCGTCTCGACCTTGGCCATGTCCACCAGGAAGACCTTCCCCAGCGTGACGGCGAAGAGCCCCATCGCCAGGTAGCGCGGCGACCGGCGCGAGCGGACGAAGCCCAGGACCATCAGCGCGGCGGCGTAGACGGCCCACCAGACCGACCAGGCGGTCTGCTTCGCCTGGAAGGGGTCGTCCCAGGTCATGCGGCCGGATTCGAAAAAGCGGTCGATCTCGAAGCTGCCGGCGTAGACGACCAGCAGCGCGGCGAGCACGCCTGCGGTGGTCACCACGACCGTGGTGAAGCTCTCGTGCCATGGCAGCGTGATGCGAGCCCGCAGCAGGCGAGCGTGGACCGCCAGCAGCACCGCCACGGCGAGGCCCGCGGCGCACTGCCAGTTGGCCAGCGGCCCGGGGCGCGTGTCCGGGCCGTACACCGCCCGCAGGCCGAGCGTGTCGAAGCCGACCCACTTGACCGCCGCCAGCAGCAGCGCGATACCCGCCAGCGCGCTCAGCCAGCCGCTGCGGCGCCAGAGCCCCACGGCCGCGAGGACCGCGGCGAGGCCCAGCCAGGACCACGTGGCCCCGGGCGTGGGCAGCTCGACGGCCGTACGCACCGCCAGTACGCCGAACGCCGCGGCGACCATCGCCATCGCCAGCAGCCGCTCGGACTGCTCCTCGAACATGGCCTCGCCGAAGCGCAGGATCGCTGCCGCGATCAGCAGCGCCGCCGCCAGCGCCGCCGCCAGCAGCAGGCCGAAGGTCACGTCCGTCCCGAGCAGCACGAAGGCCGTCTCGCGCATGGCCGGGTCGTTGGGCAGGCTGGAGGCGAAGAAGTGCACGACGGCGAGGGCCAGGACGATCGGCGGCGTGATCAGCAGCAGCAGGTTCCGCAGCCGCCGGGCGAGGAACATCACGACGACGCCCTGGACGGCCCAGGCCAGCGGGACGCTGGCGTGGTCGAAGTGGATGGGCACGGCCAGCGTCAGCAGCACGAGCCCCTGGCCGAGGAAGAAGTACCCGAGCACGCGCCGCTTGGCGGCGAGCCAGACGGCCACCGATAGTCCGACGGCCGCCGCCCCGACGCCCGCGGCGTACGGGCCCATCCACGTGGGATACTCCCCCCGGAGCAGGCCGTAGGTCGCCCCGAACATGCCCGCCAGCGCCAGCGACGACAGCGCCGCGTGCAGGAACTCGTTCATCGCCCGCCGCTTCCAGAACGCCCGCAGGAGGACGGGCGCCGAGACGGCCGCGAAGAGCACCCACGTCCAGTTCGACAACAGCCACCGGTCGGCCAGGGCCATCTTCTCGTGGTGGAGGTAGATGATCTGGCAGAACACGCCGACGGCCGACCACCCCAGCGCGCCGGCGGAGAGCGAGTCCCAGTTGCGCCACAGGCCCACGGCTTGAAGGACGACCACCAGCGCCAGCACCCCGGCGAAGAACCACGCCGCGGGCATCGCCTCGATCATGAACAGCCACAGCACCGTGGCGGCCGAACCCGCGGCGATCAGCACGACCTTTCCCCAGACGGCCTTCAGCCGCTCGAGAGCCGACCCGAGACAGACGTACGCCAGGAACTCCGCGAACAGCAGCCAGCCGAACCGCGTGGTCTGCGGCCAGGCCGCCGCCTCGAAGTGCTGGTAGAACCAGCCGGCGAAAATGACGACCGTGCCCGCCAGCGCGAGCGGCCCGAGGGCCCCCCAGGCCTTCCACAGCGCGACGCCCAGGAAGCCCGCGTTGACGAGCAGCACGTAGCACATCAGGAAGGTCTGGCGGTTCTCGCCGGTGCTCAACAGCGCGGGCGTGGCGAACGCGCCGATCAGGGCGACGACGGAGGTGGAGAGCATCCGCGTCTGGAGCGACAGGCCCACCGCCACGGCCGTCACGAGGCACATCAGCACGAACGCCGGCACCGTGCCGATGAGGCGGTACCAGCCGTTGGGGCTGGCCACGAAGGCCACGAAGTACAGCAGGACGACCCCGCCGCCCATGATCCCGGCCGCGAAGAGGCGCAGCTTCCGCCGAAGCAGCGCCCACTCGCCGAAGGCGATCATGAGCAGCCCGACGGCGGCGCCGGTCAGGACGCGAATCGTCGGGCTGATCCACCCGCGCTCGATGGCGTACTTGAAGAAGAACACCCCGCCGACCAGCAGCACGCCCACGCCGACGAACAGCATCCAGCGGGTGCCGAGGACCTGCTCGAGGGACTGCGCGGGCTTTGGGGGCTCGGCGGCGGGTGTGACAACCGCTGTGACGGGCTCCGCGGCTGCGGGGGGCACGCCCGGCTCGGGCGCGGCTGGCGCGGCGGGTATGGCGGTCTCGACCGGGGCTTCCTCCGCCGGCGTCAGGATGACCGGCTCGTCGCCCGGAGCCGCCTGGGGGGAAGAAGGCTGGGGGTATTCGGCGGCTCGCGAGGGTGCCTGCAGCGGAAGCGCAGGGGGCTCGGGCGCCGCCACGCGCCGCTGGAGGTCGTAGACGGCCTCCTCGAGGCGGCTGAGGCGTCCTCGAAGGGCGCGAACGGCCAGCAGAAGCTCTCCAAGGGACGGCGGCTGCTCCGGTTCGTCCATGGCGTCCCGTTCCTGCGGAGCGGACGGCATCGGCTCGCCAGACGCCGTGCCGCCTCGGTGTGCGATCACCCTCGTGTCGGACCAGGACCGCTGTACAGACACCGCCGATTACCCCGTGCGGATGGGCATTTGTCAAGGCGCTGGCCGACGGCGCGCCGAGGACGTCGACATCCCCCCTTGCGACGGCACGACGGCGGCGTCAGACGCTCGCCATGGCCTGGACGTGGCGCCAGTCGAGATGGTTGTTCTCGATGCCCGTCAGCAGTCCGTGGTCGTCGGGGACGTACAGGACCGTGGCTCGATCGAGGGCTTGGCTGTGGCCGGCCGCGGCGCCGGCGGCGGGCTCGGCGACGGCCGGGCCGGCGTAGGGGACGTGGGCGACGGAGGGGGGACAACTGATGGCCGAAGACATGCGTGTTTTCCTCGAAGACGCTGGACGAACCGGTCGTTGGACTCGGTCGGGGCGACGGATCCGCCGCCGGCCGGGCCGTTGCCGACTGCCCGGGGGCGGGTTCCCGCCCCCGACCTGGGTCATATCGGCAGCGGGGCGGCCGCCGCTGCACCCATTTCGCGGGGCGAGCGGCCGGCTCGGGTCGCCTGGCGGCCTGCCGCAGGCGCGAGACAATCCCTTGTCGCGCCGCCGCTTCCGGGCTCCTCACGGTCAAATGGCTCCTTAATTCACTTCCGTCCTTGACTTAGGATACACCTGCCGGTACAATACCCTCGTGCCTGGATTCCGCCCGCTTGATGAGTTGCCAAGGCACCCATTCCCAAAGAGTTGATGTGTCGTAAAAGGACGGAGAGTCACTGTCCGGCGAGGGCTACCCCGCGCCATCTCTCATGGCAGAAAGGGCCATTGCTATGCTGCCCGAACGTCACCGCCGCGCACGGTCTGTGTTCTTTGAGCCGCTGGAGCCCCGGCTGCTCTTGTCGGCCAGCAACGAAGGGCAGGAGGCCATCCTCGGCCCCATTCCGTTCGAGTTCTCACTCGACATCGCCTCGGACCACGAGCTGAGCGATCCGAACCTCGACGGCGACGAGGCCTTCGACCCCGGCGACGTCTATTGGTCGGACAGCGACCCCATCGACCGGCCGGGGCGCGACGGCTTCAAGGACGACGAGGCGATCTTCGACAAGGACCCCTGGCCGAACCCGCCCGATCCGGAAGGCGAGACGGCCGTGCCCGTCGGCGACGGCAGCGCCGAGGAGTACGCCAACTACTTCGACCTCGACGCCCACGACGAGATCGACGCCTCGCTGCTGGAAATCGGCGGCGAAGGGGACTACATCCCGCGCTTCCCCTCGCAGACGATCTTCCCGCCCAAGTACCTGATGGTCTCCTACGACGACGACCGGGCGCCGGGCTGGCCGGACAAGGACGTTCCGGTCGCCCAGCCTTCACCGGCGGGCAAGACGTACGGCACGACGGACGGCAGGGACGAGATCGTCGGCTTGACGCTGGACTCGGCGGTCGCCCCGGCCCACGTGGTCCACACGTACGGCGTCGCCAGCGAGGTCGAGGTCCACGAGAGCCTCGCGCCCAATCCCGATCGCACCGAAGAGGACGACGATGACGTCGACTCGCTGGACCTCGTGCCCCACGAGCTGCGAGAGAAGCTCTTCCGGTACTTCAGCGCCGACCACGAGGCCCACAAGGGGCTGGATCCGGCCAGCATCTACCAGGTGACGGGGTCCGGGCCGGTCCCGGTGATCCGCGGCGCGGAGGACCTCGGCCTGGAGGAAGGCACGGACGTCGACGCGTTCGAGTTCGCGTGGCTGGACCTGTGGGGCAAGGAGAAGGTCCTCGGCGTGCTGTTCAGCGTGGACGAGAACGACCGGCTGACGGGGGCCGACGAGTCGGGCGGGCTGAACCCGCGCATGGTCTACGCGTCTCCGCTGGACGGCACGCACGCCGAGATGCTCGCCAAGGCGCTTCCCGACGACGTCGACGCCCTGACGCTGTGGCGCGAGCCGCTGACGGAGGAGGACCTGGACTTCGGCGACGCGCCGGATTCGCCCCGGATGGCGAGATACCCGACGCTGCTGGCCCACGACGGGGCCCGGCACGCGCTCGGGGGGCCGTGGCTGGGCGATGACAGGGACGGGCCCGACCTCGACGCCGACGGCCAGCCCGACCCGTACGCCCAGGGCGACGACAAGCTCGACGGCAACGACGACGAGGACGGCGTCTCCATGCCCTACATGGTGCAGGGCACGCCGACGACCATCAAGGTGCTCGTCAACGGCGGCGGGGGCGCCGTGCAGGTCTGGGTTGACTGGAACGCCGACGGCGACTGGAACGATCTCGGCGAGTACGTCTTCAACAAGCCCCTGGCGGACGGCGTGCACGGGATCGACGTCACGCCGCCGATCGGTGCCGCCGTCGGCAGGACGTTCGCCCGCTTCCGGATCAGCGGCGAGGGCGACCTGCTGCCGTGGGGGCAGGCCCCCGACGGCGAGGTGGAGGACCACGCCCTCGACATCCGCCAACGCTTCGACGTGCCGGACCCGCTGGAGCCGAACGACGAGCTGGTCGCGGCGATCGACCTGGGCTCGGTCAGCCAGGTGCGCCGCGGGCTGGGGCTCCACATCGAGGGCGACGAGGACTGGTACTCCTGGACGCCCCCCAGCAGCGGCCCGGCGAACTTCGACATCCGCTTCAGCCCGAACGACGGCGACCTCGACCTGGCGCTGTACGACGCGGACGGCAACTGGCTGGCCGGGTCGAACATGTCGGGCAGCGACTACGAGCACATCGAGTGGGACGTCGAGGCGCAGCAGACCTACTACGTCCAGGTCCGGGCCCACGAGATGCTGCTGGCCCATCCGTACTACGAGCTGGAGCTGGCCGATCTGGGCGACAGGGAGAACTTCGCCGTCCTGTTCAGCGGGGGCGTCAAGGCGAAGTCGAACCACTCGCGCTACTACGACAGCACGCGGCGGCTCTACGAGATCCTGGTGGACGATCTCAACCTGGATCCGAACAACATCTACGTGCTCTACGCCGACGGCACCGATCCGGGAGACGACCAGAACCCGCCCGGCGCGGGCCCCTACATCAACTCGGACATGACCTACGCGACGAACGTCCTCACGGCCACCGAGGCCAATCTCCAGACCACGCTGACGAGCACGCTGCCTCCCCTGGTCGACGGCAACGACCACTTCCTCTTCTGGTCGTTCGACCACGGCGACGGCATCCACATGGAGAACAGCTACCCGTACAACACGTACCACTACGACCCGAACGCCGACACGATCTTCGACGAGGAGGTCCTCAACGGCTGGGGCCAGACCGAGGAGGTGGAAGACCAGGACTTCCGCAGTTGGCTGGGCCAGGTCGGCGCGGGGCACTACACGATGGTGCACGGGCAGTGCTTCGCCGGCGGCATGCAGGACGACCTGCTTCCGCTGTCGTCCATCGCGTTCTCCATGGCCGCGACGAACCACTACGAGTTCAGCTACAGCGACGCCTTCGTCGACGCCTTCGCCGACGCGCTGGAGAACGGGCATACCAACACCCACGACGCGTACGTCTACGCCCACGACCACGACGGCTATGCGGCGACGCGAGGCACGTATCCCGACAACGGGGGAGCCTACACCAGCGGCGTGGAACACCCCTGGGCCAGCGGGACCAACAACTTCCAGATCTTCGCCACCCCCGTCAACGAACTGCCCTTCATCGCGGAAGTGCGGCAGCTCAAGATGCGCCCGCTGTGGGAGATGATGGAGATCCCGTGGGAGAAGATGATGGCCGCCGCCGAGGCGTGGGACCCCGACGGCGACGCCCTCGGCTTCCGCGTCGAGGCCGTGCACCACGGCACGCTCACCAAGGGCGGCGAGCCGGTGATCCCCGGCAAGACGCTGCTGCGCTACGGCGAGAGCCTGGAGTGGCACCGGCCGATGCCGATGGACGAAGGGCCCACGCAGGACGTCATCGACGCCTTCACCATCCGCGCGGACGACGGCAAGACGGTCTCCGACAAGGCCGTCAACGTCCCCATCGACCTGGGCGAGCCGACGGGCGTCGAGGCCGTCGACGACGCGGCGAGCACCGAGGAGGACACCCGCGTCGAGGTCGACGTCCTCGCCAACGACAAGGGCGAGGGCCTGCTGACGGTCATCCGCGTGGGCCAGCCCGCCCACGGCACGGTGGAGCTGCTCAAGGGACGAGTCTTCTACACGCCCGCGCGGGACTACCACGGCCGGGACAAGTTCACGTACGTCATGCAGGACGAGTCCGGCGAGACGGGCGAGGCCACCGTGCTCATGACGGTCAAGCCCGTCAACGACGCGCCGGTGGCGGGGGACGACTACTTCGTCGTCCCCATGGACAGCCAGGACAACGAGCTTCCCGTCGTCTGGGACGGCTTCTGGAGCGACGTCGACCCGGAGGGCGACCCGCTGACCGTCCGCCGCGTCACCGACCCCAAGCACGGCACGCTGACCGTGGACGCCGACGGCGGCTTCCTCTACACGCCCGACCCGGGCTATACCGGGCCGGACAGCTTCCTGTACGTCGCCAACGACGGGCAGGCCGACTCCACCGAGGCGGAGGTCACCCTCGACGTCGAGCCGATGGACTTCGGCGACGCGCCGGACAGCCGGCAGACGCCGCGCTATCCGACGCTGGCCATCCACGACGGCGCGCGGCACGAGATCCGCGGGCCCTGGCTGGGCGACGATCGCGACGCCCCGGACGTTGACGGCGACGGCATGCCTGAGCCCTTCGCCCGCGGCGACGACACGTTCGACGGCAACGACGACGAGGACGGCGTCCGCATCCCGCCCATGGTCCAGGGCATGGCGGCGACCATCGAGTACCTCGTCAACGGGGGCGGCGGCGTGGTGGATGCGTGGATCGACTGGGACCGCGACGGCAAGTGGGCCGAGCCGGACGAGCGCCTGCCGATCGCGGGCTTTCAGGGGGGCGGCCCGCACACCGTTACGGTGGCGGTGCCGGACGACTCGGTGACCGGCAGGACGTACGTGCGGTTCCGGATCAGCCGGCAGGGCGGGCTGATGCCGCACGGCCCGGCGCCCGATGGCGAGGTCGAGGACCACGTGGTCCACATCCGCCGGCAGCTCGATCCCGACCCGCTCGAGCCGCACGACGACCCGAGCGCCGTGGTGGACCTGGGCATCCTCGGCCAGACGCGCTTGGGCCTGGGCATCCACAAGCCCGGCGACGAGGACTGGTTCTCCTGGACCGCCCTGAACGACGCCACGCTCGACCTGAGCATCTTCTTCGACCACGAGCTGGGTGACCTGAAGCTGGCCCTGTACGACGCCGAGGACCCCGGGAAGCCGCTGGCGGAGTCGAACTCGCCGACGGACGACGAGCGCATCGTCTGGGAGGTCCAGGGCGGCAACGAGTACCTCGTCAAGGTGTACGGCGTCGACGACGCCGTCGTGCAGCCGTACTACGACCTGGAGTTCCTGCTGTTCGGCGACAGCGAGAACTACGTCCTGCTGTTCAGCGGCGGCGTGGACGCGTACAACAACCGCCAGCGCTACTACGACAGCACGGAGCGGCTGTACGAGGTTCTCACCGACGAGTACGACATCCCGGACGACCACATCTACGTGCTCTTCGCCGACGGGACGGACCCGGCGGCGGACCAGCACCTCGATTCCGGCGGGTACATCAACTCGGACATGTCCTTCGCGACGAACGTCCTGTCGGCCACGCGGGCCAATCTCGAGGCCACGCTGAGCACGACGCTGGGCGGGCTGGTGGACGGCAACGACCACTTCCTGTTCTGGTCCTTCGACCACGGCGGCGGGACGAACCCGACCGAGGACGCGGGCGCCGCAACGATCTTCGGCGAGGAAGTGCTCAACGGCTGGGGCTGGACGCAGGACGTCGACGACGACGAGCTGGCCGACTGGCTCAACGACGTGTACGCGGGGCATACCACCGTCGTGTTCACCCAGTGCTACGCCGGCGGCATGCTGGACGACCTGCTGCCGATGACGTCCACGGCGTTCGGCATGGCGGCGACGAACCACTACGAGTCCAGTTGGGGCGACGCGTTCGCCGAGGCGTTCACCGACGCTCTGGAGGACGGGCACGACCACGCGTACGACGCCTATGTCTACGCGCACGACCACGACATCTACGCCGAGACGCGGGGGACGTATCCGGACAACGAGGGGACCTACGCGTCGTATACCGAGCACCCGTGGGCCAGCTCCACGGAGAACTTCCCCATCTTCTACCAGGAGGCGGAGTTGTCATTCCTCCACGTGGTCCACGCCCTGAAGTACCTGCCGTGGTGGGAGAAGCTGGTCATCACGTACGACATGCTGTCCGCCGCGGCCGACAGCGGCAAGCCGGCGGAGTTCAAGCCCGCGGAGTTCTCCGACTTCCGGGTCGAGTCGGTGCTCGCCGGCATGTTGATGAAGGACGGCAACGCGGTCGTCCCGGGCGAGACGATCCTGCACTATGGCGAGAGCATGGAGTGGTACCCGG
>CAZXOC010000001.1:35882-45446 GCA_964642165.1 uncultured Planctomycetaceae bacterium
GTCGTCCCGGGCGAGACGATCCTGCACTATGGCGAGAGCATGGAGTGGTACCCGGACATGCCCGCCGGCGGCGAGGGGCCCACCGCGGAGATCATCGACGCCTTCACCGTCCGCGCGCACGACGGCAACACCGTCTCGGACAGGGCGGCGACCGTGCGGATCGCCGTGGGCGAGCCGACCGGCGTCGTGGCCAACGACGACCTCGTCAGCGTGCAGGAGGACGAAGCCCTGCCGTTGGAGGAGATCCTGCTGGAGAACGACAAGGGCGAGGGCGAGCTGGTCATCATCTCCGTGGGCGAGGCCGCTCACGGCGAGGTGAGCCTCGGCGAGGGCGGGCAGGTCCTCTACGCGCCCGCGGCGAACTTCAACGGCACCGACACCTTCACCTACGTGATGCGGGACGACTCGCAGCAGACCGACTCGGCGCTGGTGACCGTCCGGGTCGAGCCCGTCAACGACCGGCCGGAGGCCTACGACGACTACTTCCTCGTGCCGATGGGCACCCCCGGCCAGGACCTCGATGTCCTGAGGCAGGACGACCGGGGCGACTACGATCCCGACGGCGATATCCTGACGGCCGAGAAGCTGACCGATCCCAAATACGGCACGCTGACGCAGAATCCCGACGGCACGTTCCGCTACACGCCCGAGCCCGGGTACGTCGGGCCCGACGGCTTCACCTACCGCGCCGACGACGGCCACGGCGGCAGCGACGACGCCACCGTGGACATCCGCGTCGAGCCGATGGACTTCGGCGACGCGCCGGACGACGAGCAGTTGCCCGGCTACCCCACGCTGCTGGTCCACGACGGCGCGCGCCACGTCATCCGGGGGCCGTGGCTGGGCGACCGGCAGGACGCGCCCGACATCGACGGCGACGGCCAGCCGATGCTCCACGCCCTCGGGGACGACACCGACACCCAAGGCGACGACGAGAACGGGCTGGTCACCTACTGGCTGCCCGTCGGCGGGGATGGCCACCTGCTGGTCGACGTCCACGACGGCGGGACGGGCGCCAGACCGATCGTCCAGGCGTGGATCGACTTCGACGCCAGCGGCACGTTCGAGGCCGCCGAGGAGGTCTTCCGCGGCCCGCTGGCGCACGGGCGCCACCAGATCGACTTCCCCGTCCCGGTCGACGCGCGCCCCGGCGCGAGGTACGTCCGCCTGCGGATCAGCAGCACCGGCGTGCTGGGGCCGCTGGGCCCGGCCAGCGACGGCGAGGTCGAGGACCACGAGGTGGCCGTCTACGCCCTGGACTGGGGCGACGCGCCGGACGCGAAAGACCCGCCGCGCTACCCGACGCTGGCGGTCAACGACGGGGCCTCGCACAGGCTGCCCAGCGACGCGGCCGTGAAACTGCACCTCGGGCGCCACATCGACACGGAGGCGGACGGCCTGCCCGACCCGAACGCCCTCGGCGACGACAACGACCCGCCGATGGCCCTGGACGACGAGGACGGCGTGGCCTTCGTCTCACCGTTGATCCCTGGCATGACAGCCACGGTCCAGGTGACGACGACGATCACCTCGCCGACGCCGACGTTCGGCTACCTGGACGCCTGGATCGACTTCGACGCCAACGGCACGTGGGAGCCCGGCGAGCAGATCTTCACGTCCCGGCAGCTCACGAACGGCACGGCGCCGCTGACGTTCAGCGTGCCCTCGACGGCCGTGGTCGGCCCGACCTTCGCTCGCTTCCGTCTCAGCGCGACCGACGCGACGCTCAAGCCGACCGGCTACGGGAGCGTCGGCGAGGTCGAGGACTACCTCGTGAACGTCCTCGATCGCGCGCCGGAGAACACGAAGTGGGTGCAGTGGCCGGACCTGACGCCCGCCGGCATCGACATCCGCGCGGACGACGGCGACGGCATCGTGCGCGTGCTGGCCGACGACTTCCTGTGCACCCAGGCGGGACTCCTGACGGACGTGCACCTGTGGGGCTCGTGGCTGGGCGACGAGCACGGCGGCATCGAGAGCATCCACCTGAGCATCCACGGCGACGATCCTGCCGGGAACGAGGGCAGCGACCCCGACAACAAGTTCTCCAAGCCGGACAAGCAGCTCTGGGACTGGGACTTCGCACGCGGGACGTTCACGGAGAGCCTCGTCGCCGTCGTGCCGGAAGGCGAGTTCTGGTGGGACCCGGCCCGGGAGGTGCTCAAGGAGGCCGGCGACCACGAGGTCTGGCGGATCGACATTCCCATCAAGCCCGAGGAGGCCTTCGAGCAGCTCGGGACGGCGGACAAGCCGATCATCTACTGGCTGGACGTGAGCGTTACCACGTTGGAGGGGCAGTTCGGCTGGAAGACGCGCCGCTGGCCCGACCACTTCATGGACGACGCCGTCTTCCACGCCGGCGAACTGCCGCCGGCGTGGCAGGAGCTGCGCTACCCGGAGGGCCATCCGTACCACGGGCTGGAGAAAGACTCGATCGACCTGGCCTTCGCCCTGACGTTCGAGGAGGTCCCCGACAAGCTGGACTTCGGCGACGCGCCGGAGTCCTACAAGACGCTCCGGGGCGACAATGGCCCGCGGCACGTGCTTCTCGGGGGCCCGTGGCTCGGCGACGACGACGACCAGCCGGATGCGGAGACCGACGGCCAGCCCGACCCGGACGCCCTCGGCGACGACACGTACGACCTGAACGACGACGAGGACGGCTTGTACAGTCGCTTCCTGCCCGTCGGCGGCGACGGATACCTCAGGGTGGTCGTCAACGGCGGCGGCGGCGTCGTTCAGGCGTGGGTGGACTTCAACGGCAGCGGCGAGTTCGACCATCCCGCCGAGCTGGTCGCCGACGACTTCCGCGGCGACGGCGTGCAGCGCTTCGACTTCCCCGTGCCCGACGACGCGACGCCCGGGCCGACGTTCGTCCGCCTGCGGATCAGCACGGACGGCGGGCTGACGCCGGTGGGCGAGGCCCCCGACGGCGAGGTCGAGGACCACAGAATCTTCATCAACAGGCTGGACTTCGGCGACGCGCCCGACCCGACGTACCCGACGCTTTTGCCCTTCGGCGCATCCCACGGCGTCTGGCACGACCTCAGCGAGGCGTCGTACCTGGGCACCGCGGTGGACACCGAGCCCGACGGCCAGCCGAACGCCGACGCGACGGGCGACGACATCAACCCCTCGACGCTGGACGACGAGGACGGTGTGACCTTCACGTCGGCGCTCGTGCCCGGGCAGTGGGCCACGGCGGACGTCTTCGCGACGATCGGCTTGAGGCCGTCGCGCGTCTTCCTGGACGCGTGGATCGACTTCGACGGCAGCGGGACCTGGGAGGCGGGTGAGAAGATCGCCGACGGCCTGCCGCTGGCCGCCGGGAACAACCCCCTGTCGTTCCTGGTGCCCGAAGGTGCGGTCGCCGGGGAGACCTTCGCCCGCTTCCGCCTGAGCAACAACCCCGGGCAGACGCCGGGAGGCTACGGCGGCTTCGGCGAGGTGGAGGACCACGCGGTCACCATCGAGGCGCCCCTGGACTTCGGCGACGCCTGGGACACCGACGAGGCCCCGAGGTACCCGACGCTGCTCGTCCACGACGGCGCGCGCCATCAGATCGGCGGCCCGTGGCTGGGCGGCGACCACGACGCGCCCGACCCGGAGGCCGACGGGCAGCCGCACCCGAACGCCCTCGGCGACGACCTGCTGGACCTGAACGACGACGAGGACGGCGTCGCGATCTCGCAGCCCATCCGCGGGCAGAAGAACGACGCCACGGTGATCGTCTCCGGCGGCGGGGTCGTCCAGATCTGGATCGACCTGGACCAGGACGGCGCGTGGCATCCGGACGACGAGCTGCTCTACGACGACTTCCTGCCGGCCGGAACGCACCCGATCGAGCTCGACATCCCGTCCTCGGCGAAGCTGGGATGGACCTGGGCCCGGGCGCGGATCAGCCGCGACGGCGGGCTGCGGCCCTGGGGGCTCGCGCCGGACGGCGAGGTCGAGGACCGGAAGGTCGAGATCGTCGATCCGGCGCCGCCGACCAAGTGGGATCAGCCGCCCGTCCCCGGCGTCGAGCAGGACATCTACTACGGCTGGGACGAGCCGAGCGTCATCGGCTCGGAATGGATCGTGGCCGACGACTGGTACTGCGGCGGCGACGAGCCCGTCACGGACATCGTCTGGTGGGGGTCGTTCCAGGGCTGGCTGGACGCCGACAGCATCCCGGCGCCGGACACCTTCCGCTTCACCTTCTGGTCGGACGTGCCGGCGGGCGCTAGCGCGGCCGACTCCTGGAGCCGCCCGGGCAGGCTGCTCAGCGCCGCCAGCGTCCCCGCCGACGCCGTGAACTGGGAGTTTGTCGGCTGGGACCACGATCCGAGAACGGGTGTCTGGGACGCCTGCTACCGCTTTGAGGCGGCCCTGGAGCCCGACCAGTGGTTCTTCCAGGAGTCCGAGGAGAACGCGATCTACTGGCTGAGCGTCGCGGCGGACTACGGCACCTCGGCGCTGCCGGATCACCCGTTCGGCTGGAAGGCCGTCCCGCGCGATCCGGACTCGCTGGCGCCCGACGACGCCGTGCGGATCTTCCGCCCGACGGCGCCCGATCCGGACGTCGTGCCGGGGCCGTGGCTCTCCCCGGCGGACACGTTCCCGAACCTCGAGGGCGTGTACGTCTCGGAAGGCGGCACGGGGTTCGAGGGATCCGAGGTCAAGCTTGGCAGTCTGGCCCTGATCCCCACCGACAACACCCGCGTGGTGTCGCCGACTCCGAACGCGGGGCAGTCCTTCGACTCGTTCTTCGACGTCTTCGTCGAGTTGGACCTCGGCGGCGGCGGGCAGTACGCCGTCGAGTCGTTCTTCGACGTCTTCACGGAACTGAGCGTCGATGGCGGCGACGGCGCGACGGGGACCTTCCAGACCGAGATCGCCTCGATGGAGCTCTCGGGCGACCTGCCGGAAGGCATGAGGATCCGCGTGAGCCAAAGCCGCCGGTCGCTCGGGGAGCACACCGCCACCGACAACGACGAAGGTCAGTTCTCCGTCGAGTCGTTCTTCGACGTGTTCGTCGAGCTGAGCGTCGACGGGGGGGACACCTGGCTCCCCGCCGACGCCCCGGTGCGCGTGACGGGCGCGGGCAACACGGTCGCCTTCTCCTCCGGCGAGCCGATCACCTGGCCGACGCCGCACAGCTCCTGGGACATGGCGTTCGAGCTCCACAGCCGCGATGACCTCGGCAAGTGGCTCCAGAAGCCGGACCGGAAGACCGGCCTGGACGTCCTGGACGGCCCGATCGCCGTGGGCGTCGACGAGGCGAAGATCTACGAGAAGTACCTCGCCGACGACTTCAAGTGCACGGCCTCCGGGCCGATCACCGAGATCACCTTCTGGGGCTCGTACCTGGACGACTGGCGGATCAGCGAGGAGCCGGTGTTCAACCTGGCGATCTTCGCGGACATTCCGGCCCACGAGAGTCCCACCGGCTACAGCATGCCCGGCGATCTCCTCTGGAACGAGTACCTCCCGGCCACCATCGAGCTGCTCGAGGCCGAGGGGCTGGAGGAGCGGTTCTTCGACCCGAACCGCAACGAGATCATCGGTTCGGACACGCAGCTCTGGCGCTACACGTTCCAGATCGATCCCGTTGCCGCCTTCAAGCAGGAGGAGGGCACGGTCTACTGGCTTGGCGTGCACCATTCCTTCGACCTGGTCGGCGACGGGATCGTGGACGGCCAGGACGAGCGGGCCCTGACCGAATCCGGCTGGGCGTACGGGTGGAAGACCTCCCGGGACCGCTGGAACGACGCCGCGGTCTTCGTCGACGTCAAGTCCATGGGCACGTCGGGCGAGATCACGCCTCCGCGCGACCGCTGGCGCCGGCTGGTCGACCCCGTCACCGGCGACGGGATCGATCTGTCGTTCCGGGTCCGGACGGACACGGGGCCGACGATCAAGTGGACGCAGCCGCCGCTGCGGCACCCGCACAGCATCTACGAGGGCTGGGACGAGTGGAGCGTCTACGGCGGCGAGCAGATCGTCGCCGACGACTGGTACTGCGATACGGACGACCCCGTCACGGACATCCACTGGTGGGGCTCGTTCCGCGACTGGCGCGGCGGCGCCCTGCCGGACGACGCGCCGGAGGCGTTCCAAATCGGCATCTGGACGGACGTGCCGGCCGGCGTGGGCCGGCCCTGGAGCCATCCCGGCGAGATCGTCCACGAGATCATCTGCACCGAGTTCACGTGGGAGCACGACAAGTGGGAGTTCGACCCGCGCGACTCCACGGCCCCGCCGGAGTCCGTGTTCCTCTTCGAGCAGGACCTCTCGGAGGACGAGTGGTTCTGGCAGCAGCCCGGCGGGAACATCTACTGGGTCAGCATCTCGGCGATGTACGACGCGGGCATGCAGCCGGAGCACGAGTTCGGGTGGCTGACGCGACGGCGCGACCCCGAGTCGCTCGCGCCCGACGACGCCGTGGCGATCGACAAGCCCACCGCGCCCGAGCCGTACAACCCCAAGGTGGTGACGTCCGCGCCCGACGTGTTCCCGAACCCCGACGCCGTGTACGACTCGACCGGCCCCGTCAGCGTGGTGGACCCGGCCGCGGGGACTCGCCTCCAGCTCGACCGCGTTCGGATGGTCCCCACCGGCCAGTCCAGCGCGCTGCCGCCCGAGGGCGAGAGCTTCACCGTCGATTCGTTCTTCGACGTCTTTTTCGACATCACGGTCACGGACATCGACGCCGGGCCCGCCGGCGACGAGCCGGCCGGTGTGGACTCCTTCTTCGACGTCTTCACCGAGCTCAGGATGAGGGCGAACGTCACCAACACCGGCGGCGACACGGCCACCGGCAGCTTCCAGGCCGAGATCGTCGAGATGACTCTGATCGGCGACATCCTCGCCCCCGGCGTGATGATCCGCTTGAGCGAGACGGACGCCTCGGGCGGCCAGCATCACATCATCGACGACGGCGACGCGGGCTACTCGGTGGAGTCGTTCTTCGACGTCTTCACGGAGCTGAGCGTGGACGGGGGGCAGACCTGGCACAAGCCCGGCAAGCCCCTCCGCATGACCGCCCAGCGGGGGGCGACCTCCGACACGAATCTGCCGAAGGCCTACGACGTGGTCTGCGGAACGAGCTTCTCAGACGCGGGCACCAGGTGGGAGGAGGTGGGCGGCCGGACCGTCCAGCTCAACCGCCTGCGGATGGTCCCCTCCGGCGAGCCGTTCGAGCTCCCGGGCGAGGGCGGGACCTTGACGGTCGATTCGTTCTTCGACGTCTTCTTCGACATCACGATCACGGACGTTGACGCGCCCACTCAGCCCGAGGAGGACGAGGAGCCGATCCAGGCGTACTTCCCGGACATCCTCACGCAGATGGTCATCACCAACCCGACCGACGGCGCGGCCGGGACCTTCCAGGCCGAGATCGTCTCCATGGAGCTGGAGGACGAAGTGCTGGGACCGGACCTGGAGATCCGCCTGGACAAGGACCACAAGTCGCTCGGGATCCTGCGCGTCACGGACCTGGGCAACGGGCAATTCTCCGTGGATTCGTTCTTCGACGTCTTCACCGAGCTGAGCGTGGACGGCGGGGACACGTGGATCGCCGCGGAAGGCGGCCCGATGGGCGACGGGTCCATCCCCATGGAGGGCTCGGACGACACGAGCCTCTTCGTCGACGGCAAGCCGATCGAGTGGCCCGCGGGCACGTCGTGGGACATGGCGTTTAGCCTGACCACGCGGGACGTCGAGCCGGAGCACGACCTCGGCGACGCGCCGGACAGCACGAACCACCACGGCGACCGCATGACGGCGTATCCGGGCGTGCCGGCGCACTTCCCGACGGTCTACCGGGACGCGACGGGAGCCCCGGGCCCGATCCACTTGCAGCCGCGGGCGTTCGCCTTCCTCGGCGAGGACGTCACGCTGGAGCACGAGGCCGACGTCGGGCCCGACGAGGACCCGTCCAACAACATCCTGCCCCCGGACGACGCGGCGAACCGCGACCTGGCCGACGACGGCGTGGCCCTCGACACCCTGACGCTGACGCACTGCGAGTGGAACACGTTCGACTTCAACGTCACCGTCGTGGACCCGCTGTACCGCTCGGCGCGCGTCAACGTGTGGTTCGACTTCAACCGCGACGGCGACTGGGACGACCGCTTCGAGTGCGCCGACGGCACCGTCGTGAGCGAGTGGGCCGTCCAGAACATGCAGATCGACACCCCGGGCGAGCCGGGGACGGTGCCGTACACGACGGACCCGTTCCTCGCCTGGCACGGCGGCAGCGCCGCCGAGGACCGCCCGCTCTGGATGCGCATCACCCTGTCGATCGAGCCCTGGCATGGGGAGCCCGGCCTGCCGGGCTACGGCGGCTCGGGCCCGGACGACGGCTACCGGTTCGGCGAGACTGAAGACTACTACGTCGACGAGTACGAGCAGACGCTCTACGACTTCGGCGACGCGCCGGAACTCGCGACGGCGCCGGGCTACCCGACGCGCCTGTGGGCCGACGGCGCCCGCCACGTGATCGCCGATCCGTGGCTGGGCGACGACGAGGACCAGCCCGACGCCGAGCTCGACGGCCAGCCGAACGCCGACGCCACGGGCGACGACGTCCTCGACGGCAACGACGACGAGGAAGGCGTCCGCTTCCTCACGCCGCTCTACCCCGGACGCGCAGCCCGCGTCGCCGTGGAGGCCTCCGCCGACGGCCTGCTCAACGCCTGGATCGACTTCAACGCCCCCATGGGCTGGGAGGCGGCCGAGCAGATCTTCACCAACATGCCGGTCTCGTCGGGCGTGAACATCCTGAACTTCACCGTGCCGGCCGGGGCGACGCTCGGCGACACCTTCGCCCGCTTCCGGCTCAGCAGCCAGGCGGACCTGCTGCCGACCGGCCCGGCGCCGGACGGCGAGGTCGAGGACCACCTCGTCGAGATCGAGCGCGAGCCGGTGCTCGTCAAGTGGGACCAGCCCGGCGAGCCCGCCGACCCGGCCAACGTCTTCTACGGCTGGAACGAGATCTCCCTCGACATGGCCGACGACGAGACGTTCGCCGCGGACGACTGGCTGTGCAGCGATCCCGCCCCCGTGACGGGCGTGACGTGGTGGGGCTCGTTCGCCGACTGGCTGGGCACGGAGCCGCCGGCCATGCCGGACTACTTCGACCTGGCGATCTGGTCGGACGTCCCGGCGGGCACGGGCGGGGCGTACCCCTTCAGCCACCCGGACAAGGTCCTGTGGTCCGTCGAGGCCCGCGACGTCTCGCGCGAGTTCGTCGGGTGGGACTTCGACCCCACGACGGAGACGTACGAGGCCTGCTTCCGGTTCGAGTACACGCTGCCGCTGGACCAGTGGTTCCGGCAGGAGGAGGCCGACACGCTCTTCTGGCTGAGCATCGGGGCGGGCTACGCCACGGGCACGATGCCGGCCCATCCGTGGGGCTGGAAGACGCGCCCGCGCGATGCCTCCTCGCCCGCGCCCGACGCCGCCGTCCGCATCATCACGCCCATGACCTCCGACGTCGGCGAGTACATGGAAGAGTGCAAGATAATCGAGTGGAACGACGAGGGCTGGGACCTCGCCTTCGAGCTGCACACGCAGGAG
>CAZXOC010000001.1:45546-69622 GCA_964642165.1 uncultured Planctomycetaceae bacterium
TACGTGCCGACCACGGGCGTCGACCGTGCGGACCGTGCCGACCTGATCTACGACGCCTCGAACGGCAACGTCAAGCTCGATCCGACCGAGGCCGCCGGTGGGATCATCACCTTCTTCCAGCTGAAGAACGCCGCCGGCGGCGACGACTTCAACGCGCCGGGTGTGGTCACGTTCCCGCCGCCCACGGGACCATACGTGACGGACCTCGCGGCGGAAATAGGCTGGGCGGATGTCTCGCTCGCGGGCTTCTCGTCGCAGCACGACTTGGGCAACATCTTCCCGGTCGGCATGGATCTTCCGGCTTTGACGGCGTTCCTGACCAAGTCGAGCTACGTTGGCCGGGCAGGCTCCGGCCTCCCCGATCTCGATCTGATCGTACTAGGCACGCCTGCTGACCCAACGCGCTTCTTCCACGGCTGGGACGAGCCCAGCATCTACGGCAAGCAGATCGTCGCCGACGACTGGCTCTGCACGACGGCGGACCCCGTCACCGACGTGCACTGGCTCGGCTCGTTCCTGGACTGGAGCTCCCCGGAGCGCCCGGAGGTCATGCCGGAGGCGTTCCACTTCGCCGTGTGGACGGACATGCCGGCCGACGCCGACGACCCCGACTCCTGGAGCCATCCCGGGCGCGTCGTCTGGGAGCACCGCTGCGAGGAGTTCTCGATGGAGTTCGTCGGGTGGGACTTCGACCCGCGCGGCGACCGGGCACCCGAGGCGACGTTCCTCTTCGAGCAGGACCTGCCCAGGGACGCGTGGTTCTCGCAGGAACCCGGGGAGAACATCTACTGGATCAGCATCGCGGCCGTGTACGGCGACGACGTCGTGCCGGACAGGCACGCCTTCGGGTGGAAGACCCGCCCGCGCGACACCGACTCGCCCGCGCCCGACGACGCCGTTCGGATCTACGATCCTCTCCGGCCCGAGGTGGGCGATCCCTTCGGCCGCGGCGAGCCGATCCTCTGGCCCACGCCGGAGGCCGAGTCCGTCGATATGGTCTTCACGCTGACCAGCCGGGACTACACGCCGCCGACGATCACCGGCGTGTACCTCAGCGGCACGGAGTGGACGGCCGAGTACCTCACGTATCTCGAGGACAACGGTCTCGGCGACGCCGAGCACGGTTTCCTCGTGCCGACGGGGGACGCCCAGCTCGAACCCCAGGCATGGGGCAACATCGACCGGATCGTGACCGCCTTCAGCGAGGAGGTCGTCGTCGTCAAGGAGGACCTGCACGTCCTGAACGCCGGCGAGTACGGAATCAGGGGCTTCGAGTACGATTCGGTCGGCCATACGGCGGCCTGGACGCTCGCGGAGCCGCTCCACCTCGGCAGCGCGCAGATCGTCATCACCTACACCAGGCCGAGCCTGTTCGGAGCTGACGGGCCCGAGCCAACGAACGGTGGCTTCCCGTCCCGGACGGACGTCATCGACCTGTCCGGCAACGCGCTGGACGGCGAGTGGGAAGACGGCGAGAGCACATACCCCTCCGGCGACGGCACGGCCGGCGGGGACTTCGGAATGACCGTCAACGTCCTGCCCGGCGACACGAACAAGGATGGCGTGGCGGACTTCCAGGACTACATCACGCTCAAGCGGAACACGCCCACGTCCAGCGGGGCGAGTTTCGAGCAGGCCGACTTCGATGGCGACGGCGACGTGGACGGCGGCGACTTCCTCATCCTCCGCGCGAACCTCGGCAACGCTGTCGCGCCCGCCGCGGGAGGCGAGGGCGTGACCGCCGCGGCACCGACCGTGACGAACGAGGCCCCCGCCCCGGCGGAGGCGCCTGCCCCGGCCGAGGAGCCGGCCGCCGCGAGCGAGGCGCTCGCCCGGACGGCCGCGGCGCCCGACCCGCTGCGCGTCGCCGCGTCGGTCTTCGGCCAGCAGGACGCCCAGGCGATTCGCGAGGCGCTGACGCCCCGGGCCCTTCGCCGCAAGGGCGCCCGGCGGCGGGCCTCCGCCTCGACGCTCCGCAAGGCGCGGGTCGTCCTGCCGCTTCGCCAGGCCGATGTGCTGTTCGGCGCGGCACGCCGGATTGCCCGGCGCCGCGCCGCGGCGCCGCGCGCGACCGTGCCGACCCGGATCGAGATCCAGTCGGTCGGCCGGCACGCCACGCCGGGCCTGGCGGACGGCCTGCTGGACGTCCTGTCCGGCGTGACGATCCTCCCGCTGGAGGCGCCGAGGCGCTGAGCCCGCCCGCGCGCGGCGCGGACACCACGGGCGACATCACGCACGTAGTCAGGCCCGCCGGGCACGGCGCCCGGCGGGTCTTGCATTCCCGGGCCCCCACGTGCCGTCCCCGTTCCTGGCCGATTGACAGGCCGCCGGCGCTGCGCCAGAATGCCTGGGCGAACTGCGACGACGCCGCGCCGCTGGCGGACTTCCTGATGCCGGGCAACGTGGCGACGCCGCGCCGCACCGGGCGTATCGCGAGGGCCGGTCGCTGTGAGCGCCCGGATCGGCGAGCCCGGAAGGCAAAGGAGCAGCGATGATGCCCGCGCTTCGCAGCGGAGTTGTGCTGATGGTCCTGGCGACGGCGATTCCCGCCGGCGCCCAACGGGCCAGGCCCAAGAAGGACATTCGCATGCCCACCGGACAGGAGATCGCGAGGATACAGGCCGCCGCGCCGGCCAAGGCGCCGGCCAAGCCCGCCAAGCCCCGCAAGGTGCTCGTCTGGGGGCACGTCTGGACGCACCTGCCGAACCCGTTCGCCAACGAGGCGCTCAAGATCCTCGGGCGCAAGACCGGCGCGTTCGAGGCGACCGTCAGCGACGACCCCAACCTGCTGCTGCCCGACAGCATCCGCCAGTTCGACGCGGTCGTGATGAACAACATCCACGAGCGCGAGCCGTTCCTGCCGGCCGACCTGGGCAAGCTGCCCAAGGCCCGGCAGGACGCCGCGCGACAGCGCGATCGGGCCGTCAAGAAGAGCCTGCTGGCCTTCGTCAAGGGCGGGCGGGGCCTGGCGGGCATTCACGCCGCGACGGCCGCCTGCCAGAAGTGGCCCGAGTACGGCGAGATGATCGGCGGCTACTACGGCGGCCACATCATGCAGGACGTCGTGATCCGCAACGAAGAGCCCGGCCACCCCCTCAACGCGTGCCTCGACGGCAAGGGCTGGCGGATCCGCGACGAGGTCTACCTCTTCCGCGCCCCGTATGACCGCCGGAAGCTGCGGGTGCTGCTGAGCCTCGACCTGAGCCAGATGACCGATCCCGGCAAGCGGGCCGACAAGGACTACGCCGTCAGTTGGGTCCGCCCGTACGGCAAGGGGCGGGTCTTCTACTGCACGCTGGGGCACTGCCCGGAGACGTACTGGAACGGGCTGTTCCTCCGGCACGTCCTGGCGGGCATCCAGTTCGCGACGGGCGACCTGAAGGCCGACGCCGCCCCGCGCGGCAAGTAGCCGGCCGATCCCCGTCGGCGGCGCGACCGGACAGGCCGCACGTCCGCCGCGCATCGCACGCGGCTCCCGGCGGGTACCGCCGGCCCGCGCCGTGTCGGCTGTGCGAGGCCCGCGAGCCAAGGAGAACCCGAATGGCAGCAGACCACGGGACGTCGAGCCCGCATGCCCGGCGGCCGAAGCCCGGCGCGCCGCCCGGCACGCTCCTTGTCGGGCCCGAGTCGCGAGCCCCAGTGATTCGGGTGCTGGCCTACGGGCCCGACGCCGTCCACGAGCAGGAGATCGACGACCTCCAGGCCATCGGCCCGCTGCTGGAGCAGTGGCCCGTCGTCTGGGTGAACGTCGACGGGCTGGGCGACGAAGCGACGCTCCAGGGGCTGGGAGAGATGTTCGGCCTGCACCGGCTGGCGCTGGAGGACGTCACGCATGTGCCGCAGCGCCCCAAGGCCGAGCAGTACGGCCAGACGCTCTTCCTGGTCACCCACATGCTGTCGCTTGACGAGCGCCTCCAGGCCGAGCAGCTCAGCCTCTTCCTGACGGACCGGGCCGTCGTCACGTTCCAGGAGCGCCGCGGCGACTGCCTGAACCCGGTGCGCCACCGGATCCGCCAGGGGGTCGGGCGGATCCGCGCCGCGGGCAGCGACTACCTCGCCTACGCGCTGCTGGACACCATCCTCGACCACCACTTCCCGGTCCTGGAGGCCTACGGGGAGCGCCTCGCGGCCCTGGAGGAGCAGATGACGCAGGAAGCGAACGTCCAGGTCGTCTCCCGCGTCCGGCAGGCCAAACGTGAGCTGCTGATGCTCCGCCGGATCGCCTGGCCGCAGCGCGACGCCGTCAACTGGCTCCTGCGTGAGGAGACGCCGTTGATCGGGGCGGAGACGCGGCCGTACCTGCGCGACTGCTACGACCACGTCACCCGGGTGATCGACGTGCTGGAGACCTACCGCGAGCTGGCGAGCGACCTGATGGGCATGCACCTGTCCATCGTCAGCAACCAGATGAACGCCGTCATGAAGACGCTCACCGTGATGGCGGCCATCTTCATCCCCCTGACCTTCGTCGCCGGCATCTACGGGATGAACTTCGACTGGATGCCCGAGCTGAAGCAGCCGTGGGGCTACCCGGCCGCGCTGGGCGTCATGGCAGCCGTCGCCGGCGGGATGGTCCTCTACTTCTGGAAGAAGAAATGGCTCTGATCCACCGAACCTCGACGGCGGCGCGGCCCGGGCGCGCGGCGCGGCACCGGGGACCGTGGGCGGCGGGGGCCGTCCTGCTGGCCTTGGCGGCGTCGCTGCCGGCCCAGGCGGGCCCGGGGACGCGGCCCACGACGGTGCCGACGGTGGGCACGGGCTCGCCCACAACGCAGGCCGTCCAGGCGCAGATCGCACGCCTCGCCCAGGTCAAGGACCTGGACCCGGCCGTCCGCGCCAAGGCCACGGACGCCTACAAGCAGGCGCTGGCGCAGCTCCAGGTAGCCCGGGAGTGGCGCTCGAAGGCGGCGGCGTTCGAGGCCGCGGCGAAGCAGGCCCCTGGGAAGCTCGCGGCGGCCCGGAAGCAGTTGTCGTCGTCGGCGTCGCAGCCGGCCGCCACGGCTCCCGCCGAGGCGCCCCTCGCGGAGCTGGAACAGCTCCTCGCCGCCGCGTCCGCCGAGGTGACGGCGGCGACGAAGGCGCAGGCGGACCTGGCGGGCGAGCCCAAGCGGCGTGCCGATCGCCGGCTGGCCATTCCCAAGCTCGTGGCGGCGGCCCAGCAGAGGCTGGACGAGATCGACAAGCAGCTTGCCGCCATCCCGAAGGACGATCCGCCGGAACTGGCAGCCGCCCAACGTGCCCTCCTGGAGGCGCAGAAGGAGGCGACGCGGCAGGAGATCGACGCCTGCCAGAAGGAGCTGGCCAGCTACGACGCCGAGCGGGAGCTGCTGACGGCGAACGCCGACCTGGCCAGCCGCCGGCTCGCCCGGGCCGAGACACGCCGCAAGGGCCTCCAGGAGCTCGTCGAGCGGCGCGGCAGGGAGGAGGCCGACCGGGCCGCGCGCGAAGCGGAGCAGGCGGCCATGCGGGCCGCCAGGACGCATCCCGTCCTTCAGGGACTCGCCCAGGTGAACGTCCAGTTGGCGGACGAACGGAGCGACGCGAACGGCCCGGCCGCCAGGATCTCCGCCGCCAGCCAGACGCTCGAGAACGTCAAGGAGCTCCTGAAGCGCCGGCAAGAGGAGCTTCGCAGCCTGATCGAGAAGGAGAAGGCCGTCGGCAAGACGGCGACGTTCGGGGTCCTCCTGCGGAAACAGCAGGCCGAGATGACCGACGTCCGCCAGTACCGCCGGCGTGCCCGGACGCGGCAGGAAGAGATCTCGGCGGCCCATCTGCGGCTGATCGAGCTGCAGGAGCGCCGCGCCGCCCTGTCGGACATCGACGCGGCGGTCGGCAAGACCGTCGCCGCGCTGCCGTCGTCGGTCCCGGCGGCCCAGCGGGATCGCATCCGGCGCGCGGCGCGGGAGCTGCTGGAGGACCGGCGCAAGAGCCTCGACGCCTTGATCCGGGACTACGAGGCCTACTTCGGGAAGCTCATCGACCTGGACGTGCAGGCGCGGGCGCTCGTGGCCAAGGCCGAGGAGCTCGCCGCCTACATCGACGAGCGCGTCCTGTGGATCCGCAGCGCCGAGCCCGTCGGTTGGCCGACCCTCGCCAATGCCGTCCCGGCCGCCAAGTGGCTCCTCGGTCCCGACACCTGGCGGGACGGCGCGCGGGCCCTCTATGTCGACGCGCGGCAAGGCCCGCTCACCGTGGCGGCCGGCCTGCTGGCCCTGGCGGGGCTGCTGCTGCTTCGGCGGCGACTTGGCCACACGCTGGGGCAGACCGGCGAGGCCGCCGGCCGGGGCACGGCCGCGGGGTTCCTGCCCACGCTGCTGGCGCTGGTCATCAGCATCGTGCGGGCCGTCACGCTGCCCGGCTTCCTGTGGTTGGTGGCCTGGCGGCTGGCCGCATCGCCCGGAGCGACGGATCCCGTCCGGGCCGTCGCCGCCGGGCTGAGGGCCTCCGTCGCGGTCTGGATCACGTTCGGCCTCCTGGTCGAGGTGTGCCGCTCGAACGGCCTGGCCCGCGCCCACTTCCATTGGCCGGTCAGCCGCGTCGAGCCGCTGCGGCGGACCCTACGCGTGGCCACGCCCATCCTCGCCGTCCTGGGCTTCCTCCTCGCCGCCATGGAATGGCAGGGCAACGAGGCGTGGAAGAACTCGCTGGGGCGCCTGGGGCTGATCGGCTTCCTGGTGGTGCTGGCCGTCTTCGTCCAGCGGCTCCTGAGGCCGAAGCGGGGGGCGTCGGCGGCGAGCGGAGCCGGCGGCCGCTCGGGACGGCCCGCCGGCCTGCGACTCACCTGGTACCTGCTGGCCGTCGCGGCGCCCGCGCTGCTGGCGCTGCTCGCCGCGGTCGGCTTCCACTACACCGCCGTCCACCTGACGGGGCGCCTGGCGATGACGTTCTGGCTGATCGTGGGTCTGGTGCTCCTGAACGGGCTGGCCCTGCGGTGGATGGGCGTGGCCTTCCGCCGGCTGGCGCTGCGCCGCGCGCGGCAGCAGGCGGCGGCCCGGGCGGCGGCGGCCGATCCGGAGGCCCCGGCCGCCGAGGAACCCGAGGCGCCGGAAGAGGAGATCCGGCTGGACCGGATCAGCAAACAGACCCGCCAGTCGCTCCGAAGCGCCCTGGTCATCGCGGCGATCCTCGGGGCGTGGGGTATCTGGGCGGACTCCCTGCCGGCCCTGGCGGCGCTGCGCCGCGTCGAGCTGTGGGAACACACCGTCACGACGACCGTCGAGACCGCCGCCCCCGACGGGACCGCCGCCCGGCAGACCGTCGAGCGTGCCGAGCCCGTCACCCTCGCGGACGCGGGACTCGCCGTCCTGGTGGTCGTCGTCACCGTGGTGGCGGCGCGGAACGTCCCGGGCCTGCTGGCGGTCATCGTCCTCCAGCGGATCCAGCTCGACGCCGGCGTCCGCTACGCCACCGGCGCGATCCTCCGGTACGTCATCGGCGTGACCGGCACGATCCTCGCCTTCCACTTCATCGGCATCGGCTGGTCGAGCGTGCAGTGGCTCGTGGCGGCGATGACCGTCGGCCTGGGCTTCGGCCTCCAGGAGATCTTCGCCAACTTCGTCTCCGGTCTGATCATCCTCTTCGAGCGACCGATCCGCATCGGCGACACGGTGACGATCGGCGAGACGGCCGGCACGGTGACCCGCATCCGCATCCGCGCCACGACCATCACCGACTGGGACCGCAAGGAGCTGATCGTCCCCAACAAGGAGTTCGTCACCGGGAGGCTGGTGAACTGGTCCCTGTCGGACAAGGTGTTGCGCGTCATCCTGCGCGTGGGGATCGCCTACGGGTCGGACACGGACCTGGCCGAGAAGCTCCTCTACGAGAAGGCCGGCGAGCATCCCCTCGTGCTGGGCGACCCGAAGCCCGTGGTCCTGTTCTCGCAGTTCGGGGACAACTCGCTGAACTTCGAGCTGCGCGTCTACATCACCGGCATCGAGCACTACCTGAAGGTCTGGCACGACCTGAACATGGCGATCGACCGGGCGTTCCGCCAGGCAGGCATCACGATCGCCTTCCCGCAGCAGGACGTGCATCTGGACACGCTCCAGCCGCTGGAGATCCGCGTCCTGCCGATGGACCGCGCCGCCGGGGACCGCGCCGACGACTGATTCGCCGCCTGCACCCGACGCGCCGTGCCTCCTCCCGGGGCGAATCGTAGGCTCCCTGAGGAGGGACAGCCGATGAACACGATCGGTCCGGCCATGCCGTCGGCGCTGTCGGCGGCTGCTCGCGCGGTCCGCGAGCACGTCGCGCAGTACGAGGAAGCCGCCACGCGCCTCGCCAACGGCAGCGAGACGTTCCTCGACGACGTGGTCGAGATGAAGAAGGCCGAGGCCGGCGTGAAGATCGGCGCCGCCGTGGCCCGCGCGGCCATGGACACCCAGGGGTACATCCTGGACGTGCTGGCCTGATCGCACGCCGGCGGCGGACCGGCAGGCCCCCCGCAGACCGTCTCGACTCCACGGGCCGGCTGTCACGCGGTGACGGTCGGCCCGCTCTCCTTCCACCGGCCGCACCGTGTGGCGGGGCTCCGCGCGGGGGCGGTATAATGGGCGCCGCAGCCGAACCAACACCGTTCGAGGAGCGCCCCAGAACATGCCTGCAGAGAGATCCACCAAGACGAAGGTCCGCCGGACTCGCCGTCGCCTGGCGGTCGCGCTCGCCGCGCTGCTGCTCGGCCTCGCCAGCGCGAGCCGCGCCGCGAAGAAGCCGCCCGTCCCCGACCTGACCGCCGGCGGCACCAAAGACAACAAGCACGACTGGAACCTCGGGCCCACCGGGGCTCGGGGGTGGATCTGGGGCTGGAAGCTGGAGACCACCGACAGCCGCCAGATCCTCGTTACGAAGGTGGACGCCGGCTCGCCGGCCGACGGCGTCCTGCGGGTCGGCGACGTGATCCTGGGCGTCGACGGAAGGGACTTCACGGAAGACGCCCGCAAGAGCTTCGGCCGCGCCGTCACCCGGGCCGAGGAGCCCGCCCACCGGGGCGTCCTGAAACTGACTCGCTGGCGCGAGGGCAAGCGGCAGGACGTGCGGATCCAGCTCCCCGTCCTGGGCAGCTACAGCGACACGGCGCCCTTCGGCTGCGCCAAGTCCCGGAAGATCCTGGACGCCGGCTGCCGGCACATCGCCGGGCACATGAAGGGCGGCATCGACGGCAAGATCAACGCCCTGGCCCTGCTGGCGTCCGGCCGCAAGGAGTACCTGGGCCTCGTGAGGGACTACGCCCGCCGGGCCGGCCCGCGCGATCTGAAGCTCAAGCTGCACGGGGGCAGCGGCATGGTTTCCTGGCACTGGGGCTACACGAACCTGCTGCTGACCGAGTACCACCTGGCCACCGGCGACAGGGAGGTGCTGCCGGCGATCCGGGAGTATTCCCTGAAGATCGCCAGCGGGCAGAGCGGGGTCGGCTCGTGGGGGCACGGCATGGCGTGGCCGCAGTTGAACAACGGGGCGTTGCACGGCCGGCTCGGGGGGTACGGCGCCCTGAACCAGGCGGGGCTGGTCTGTCACCTCTCGCTGGTCCTGGCCCGGAAGTGCGGCGTGAAGGCGAGGGTCGTCCAGCAGGCGCTCGAGCGGGCGAACCGGTTCTTCGGCTTCTACATCGGCAAGGGGGCCATTCCCTACGGGGACCACCGCCCGGGCTGGCAGGTCCACGACGACAACGGGAAGAACTCCATCGGCGCGGTCCTGTTCGACCTGCAAGGGCGGCAGGACGGCGCGCGGTTCTTCAGCCGCATGACCGTGGCGTCCTACGGCGAGCGGGAACGGGGGCATACGGGCAACTACTTCAGCTTCCTGTGGGGGCCGCTGGGCGCCCGTCGCGCCGGGCCGAAGGCCGCCGCCGCCTTCCTCCGCGAGCTTCGCTGGACCTTCGACCTCGCGCGGCGCCCGGACGGCAGCTTTCCCTACCAGGGCGGAGCGGGCATGGGCGGCGGCGAGCACAAGTACGGCAACTGGGACTGCACCGGCGCGTACCTGCTGGCCGGCGCCCTGCCGCTGCGGAAGCTCTACATCACCGGCAAGGGCACGAGCGCGGCGAACGAGCTGACCGACCCCGAGCTGAGCGACGCGATCGAGGCCGGCCGGGGCTTCAGCTCCTGGGACACGGGCATCGCCCCGTACCGACAGAAGGGCCCGTCGGCGCTGCGGGCCTGCCTGCGGAGCTGGTCGCCGGCGGTGCGCCACCGGGCGGCCGCGGCGCTGGCCGAGAAGCAGGGCGACCCCGTCCCGCCGCTCGTCGCCATGCTGTCCGACGGCGACCTGACGGCGCGCTACGGCGCCTGCCAGGCGCTGGGGGCCCTCAAGCGCCGGGCCGCCGCGGCCGTGCCCCACCTGACGCGCCTGCTCGCCCACCGCGACGTGTGGCTGCGCATCCAGGCGTCCTATGCCCTGGCGAGCATCGGCGAGCCCGCCCGCTCGGCCGTGGACGACCTGCTCAAGCTCGCCGCACGCCGCGAGGAGGGCGACCCCCGCGAGATGACGCAGCGGTACCTGGCGTTCGGCCTGTTCTACCCGGGCGGCGCGCTGCGCATGGTGGGGCTGCTGTCGCGGTCCGTGGACGGCGTGGACCGGCGGCTGCTGTACCCGGCCGTGGAGAGGCTCCTCCGCAACCCGGACGGCCGCGCGCGCGGGGCCGTGGGCTCCGTCTACAAGCAGCTCAGCTACGAGGAGCTGAAGCCCCTCCTGCCCGCCATCCACCGGGCCATCCTCGAGCCGGCACCGAGCGGCGTGATGTTCGCCAGCGGCATTCGGCTGCGGGGGCTGGAACTGCTGGCCAGCCACCGCATTCGGGAGGGCATGCCCCTGTGCCTGAAGGTCATGGAGATCGACAAGTGGGGCAAGCGGCACCGCATCGGCGCGTGCCTGAAGATCCTGCGGAGCTACGGCGGGGCGGCCAAGGCCGTGCTGCCCGAGCTGAGGCAGCTCGAGCGGGACCTGCAAAGCCATCGCGAGGCGCGCGGCCTGACGGAACAGATCGAGGCGGTCCGCCGGACCATCGCCGAGATCGAGGGCGCCACCGACGCGCCGCGGCTCCGCAGCCTCGAGGTGTCGAAGACCAAGGGCGGCCGGTGAGGCCGGCGGCCCGGGCCGGGCCCGCGCCGGGTCGCGGCTCAGCGCCCGGTCAGGCGAATGACCGTGCCGATGCCGGCGTGGAAGTGATCGCACGCCCGCCCGCGGTTGACGGCCACCTCGACCCGCCCCATCGAGTTGAACAGCAGGACCGCCTCGCCCTCCTCGGCGAAGCCGTACGCCCCCCGGAGCGGCCCGACGTCGCGCCCCGCACAGGAGCCGCGGACGGTCTCCAGGTCCATCCACCGCCGGCGGACGTGCTCCTCCCGAATGTTGCTCACCAGGTTGCCGAACGTGTCGACGTACACCACCTGCCCGACGATCTCCGCGGGGGTCTCCTCGCAGGCGGGCAGGTCGAGAAGCCGGTACGTGTCCGGGCGCGGGCCGAGACGGCGGATGTCCAGCCCCTTGAGAAGCGCCGCGGCCAGCGGGGCGAAGACGTCGCGCCCGTGGAAGGTCGTGGACGCCGGGCGGCTGGGGAGGTAGTTGGGGTTGCGCACGACGACCAGTTCCTCGGCCGGGCTGCGCTCGGCGATCAGCGTGATCACGCCGTTGTCGGGGAAGAGGTACGTCCGCCGGTCGAACCGCCCGACGAGGATGGAGCGGTCGGTCCCGACGCCGGGATCGACGACGACGACGTGGACGGTCCCCGGCGGGAAGTAGGGGGCGGCCCCGTCGAGCACGAAGGCCCCGGCCAGCACGTCGTGGGCGGGCACGTCGTGGGAGAGGTCCACGATTCGCGCCCGGGGGCAGGCGGACAGGATCACGCCCTTCATCGCCGCGACGTAGGCGTCCCGCGAGCCGAAGTCCGTCAGGAGTGTCGCGGTTTGCTGTTTCGCCATTGACCGGCCCGCCGCGCAAAGCGGATCGCCGACGGCTATAATACGCTCGCCATGGGCGACGCGGAAGCAAAAGCGCTCGTCGCGCGGCGCAAGATGGTGGACAAGCAGCTCCGCGGGCGCGACGTCACCGACGAGGCGGTGCTGGCGGCCTTCCAGGACGTCCCGCGGGAACGGTTCGTGCCCGGACGCGGGGTCTCCGAGGCCTACGCCGACTACCCGCTGGCCATCGGCCACGGGCAGACGATCTCCCAGCCCTATGTCGTGGCGCTGATGGTGCAGGAGCTGCGCCCGCGCCCGGAGCACCGCGTGCTGGACGTCGGCGCCGGCAGCGGCTACCAGACGGCCATCCTCGCCCGCCTGGTCCGGCACGTCTACGCCGTCGAGCGGATCCCGGAGCTGGCGGGACGCGCCGCGGCCGCGCTGGCGGAGCTGGGCGTCACGAACGTCACGATCCGCACCGGCGACGGCAGCCAGGGCTGGCCGGACGAGGCGCCGTTCGACGGCATCATCTGCGGCGCCGCCGCCCCGGACGTGCCGGCGAGCTGGATCGAGCAGCTCGCCGACGGCGGGCGCGTCGTCGTCCCCACCGGCGGGGCGCTGTCGCAGATGCTGGTGGTGCTGGAGAAGCGCGGCCACGAGATCCGCTGCCGCGACGTCTGCGGCGTTCGCTTCGTCAAGCTCATCGGCGAGGAGGGCTGGTCCGAGTGACGCCTGCGCGGGGCGGGGCGTGCGGGGGCTACTCCAGCGTCGGGGGGACGACCTCGCCGCGCGCCTGGGCGGCGGCGTTCTCGTAGGAGCCCAGGAACTCGCTGTTGCAGTCCAGCCAGAGGGTGATCCGGCGGCGCTCTTCGGGGGAGAGCTTCACGTCGTAGTGCCTCGCGTCCAGGTAGGCCAGCAGCTTCGAGGCCCGGGCGCCGAACTTGCCGGCGATGGCCCGGCTGCCGCCGTGGACGCCCTGGCGGATCGAGCCGTTCGAGACGTGGTAGTAGAAGCCGTACTTGCCCGCCAGGTTGGCGTAGGACCTCGTCCAGCCGTTCCGCTTGTCCGGCGTGCCGGCCAGGTCCAGCGCCTTCTTCTCGCGGTGGCACGCCACGCAGCGGCGGTCCAGCACGGGCTGGACCAGCCGGACGTAGCTGAACGGGTTGGAGCCGTCGGCCTCGGGGGCGATCCGCGACGGCGCCCGGCGAAGCGCCAGCGGCACGCGCCGCGCGACGGCCGCGATCCGCCGCTTCGGCTCGTGGCAGCCCTGGCAGCTCAACTGCACGCCCGGCTGGATGTACGTGCCGCTGCGCATCGACTGGACGGCCAGGCCCCGCTCGTCCAGGGCCTGGAAGTAGACCAGCTTGCCCGCCGGCACGCGGAAGTGGGCGCTGCCGTCGGCCTCGACCGGCACCGTGCCCAGGACCGCCCGCGCGTTCGTCTGGTTGCCCACGCCGATCCGCGGGCGGTTCGGCGGGGCCGTGGACTTCGGCAGCACCTGGATGATCCGCAGGGCCGCCACCTTCGCCCCCGCCGGCCAGGTGAAATCGCTGTCGTAGACGTTCATCACCGCCAGCGTGCCGGCCGGGCGTGCCGAGCCGCCCGCCGCCGCAACGGGCGAGGCCGACGACGGGATGACCGGCGGCCGCGGACGCGGGCGCAGCGGGATCGGATCGAGGCTCGCGATCGACCCGTCGCGGTAGAGCAGCTCCCGGTTGCCGAAGCAGTCGATCAGGTACAGCCCGTGGTTGCGCCCTGCCGGGTCGTACGCGCAGAGGTAGTACGTCTCGCTGAGCGGCCAGGGCGTGCCGTAGACGGTGAGCCTGCGGGTGTTCCCCTCGGCCTCGGGGAAGGGCGACTCGGGCGTGAGGCGCCGCAACTGCGACATGGCGTCGTCGTCCTCCCCGTGCTGGTCGATGAGCACGAGGGACCCGATCGCGTGCCCGTGGTGGGCGCCGGTGACCGCGACGTACCGGTGCGAGCCGGGGATCGCGCGGATGCTCATTTCCATCCACGGGCGGCTCTTTCGCTCGGCGGGGTAGTTGCCGTGGAAGCTGCGCGGGTCTCGCCCGTCGGGGTGGCACAGCCAGATGTGGTGCGCCACGTTCGTGTCGCGGTCGACGTAGTCCCAGCGCGTGTAGACGATCATCCCGTCGCGGTTGACCGACGGGTGCCATTCGTGGGTCTCGTGGTAGCTCAAGCAGGCGATGCCGCCGCCGTCGGCGTTCATCGTGAACAGCGTGTAGACCGGGCAGTGCCGCCCGCAGCGGAGGTACCCGCCGCGCCGCTGGGAGACGAACACGATCCGCCCGTCCGGCAGGAAGCACGGATCGAAGTCGTCGGGCGCGCCGTCGGTGAGCTGCATCAGCCCGCCCCCGTCGGCGCGGCAGCGGAACAGGTGGTAGCTGATCTCGGGGCCCCAGGTGTAGGTCTTCTTCGCCCGGGCCTGGGTGTAGGCGAAGAGCACCGTGCGCCCGTCGAAGGACAGCTCCGGCGAGAGGAACGAGCCGCCGGCGAGCGTCTGTCCCTTCAGGCGGCCGTCGCGGACGACCGCGTCGGCGAGCAGGTCGACCACCTTCGGGTCGGCGCCGAACGGGTCGTGGAGGACGAACAGCCCGCCGCCCGGTCGGGCGTTGCAGCCGTAGTACTGGTCGCACATGTGGAACGGCCCGCCGGCGTCGTGCCGCTTGATGAACAGCAGCTTGTCGAAGCGCAGCAGCGGATTGGCGAAGGCGATCCGCCGCCGCAGCTTGCAGGCGTCGTCGAAGAGCGTGCGGCGCGCGGCGGCCTCGCCGACCGGCACGCGCCGGCCGGCGGCCCGAAGGGCCTCCAGCTCGGCCGCCTCCTCCGACAGGTCGGGCGCGTCGGTCATGGCCGTGATGTCCGCCAGCAGCGCCGCCGTCCGCCGCAGCACCACGTCCGCGGGGTCGCGGTCCGCCGGGAGGATCAAGGCTTGCGCGTGGAAGGCCTGGTCGGCGATCCGCTCGAACCACCGGCGGTTGGCGATGTCCGCCGCCAGGCGGCCGTACTCGTCGGGCGCCGCGGCCGGGGCGGCGCGCGGCCTCGTGCCCCGGCCGGTCGCGGCGAACGCCTTCAGACCGTCGATCTTCCTCGCCGCCACGACCGCGCCCCATCGGTCCGGCGAGGGGATGGTGAGCTTCTGCCCGGCGCGAACGTCGAGCCGGTAGACGCCCCACGGGTAGCTGCGGCCGCCGATGACCGTGTCGATTCTGCCCGCGAGCTTCCAGTCACCGGGCAGCTTCAGGCCCTGCGGCGTGGCGGGCTGCTGGAGGCACAGGTACAGCACGCCCGGGGCCTTCACCTCGCAGGAGACGATCGCCGTGCTCTTGTGCTCGTGGGATGTGAAGCGAAGGCCCTTCAGGAACGGCGGCACGCGCGTGAAGGCGTACTCGCGGTTGGGGTGGATCGCCGCGCCTTCGGCGAACGTGGCGACGGCCAGCGGCCGTGTGCCCTTGACGGCCACGGCCGCACCGCCCTCGGCCGCGCGCGCCCCGGCGGCGCCGAGCACCGCGATGCCCAACAGACTGCATCTCGCCAGCACGTGCATGACTTGACCCTTCTCGCTGTGTCCGGCGGGCCCTCGGCCGCGCCCACGCCGACCTCGCCTTGGAAGAGACTATCGTCCTCCGAGCTTGACCTTCACCTCAAGCATTTTCGCGCCGCGGCGGACGGTGAGCTTCACGCCGGCGCCCGGCTGGCTGTGGCGGACCAGGACCATCAGCGCCGACGCGTCGGCGACGTCCTTGCCGTCCCATTTCAGGATGACGTCGCCGTCCCTCAGGCCGGCCTTCTCCGCCGGGCCGCCGTCGACGATCGAGCCGATCCGGCAGCCCTCGCCGCGCCAGTTGCCGTCGAAGCTGATGCCCAGGAACGCCCCGCGGGCGCCGGCCCTCGGCGGCCGATACGCGACGGCCCGCTCCTCCGTCCACAATGCCAGGAGGACCTTCTCCGCCAGCCGGAGCACCCGGATCGCGCCGGCGGGGTTGATCTTGTCCGCCGTGTCGCTCGGCATGTGCAGGTCCGCGTGCATGCCCGTGTTCAGGCACAGCACGGGCACCTTCGCGCGGTAGAAGCTCGCGTGGTCGCTCGCGCCGAAGCCCGAGCCGGACAGCCGCAGCGTCAGGTCCATGCCCTCGGCCGCCTCGCGCACGATGTCGCGCCACCGGTCGCCGGAGTCCACGCCCCAGACGCCCAGCCGCCCGTCGCGCAGCCGCCCGATCATGTCCATGTTGACCATGGAGACGATCTGCTCGCGCCGCAGGCCCAGGTCCGGGACGTGCGCGAGGAGATGCCGCGAGCCGAGCAGCCCCAGCTCCTCGCCGGCGAAGGTCACGAAGAGGATCGAGCGGCGATTGGCGGGGGCCTCCTCGGCCGGATCGCCCACGCGCCGGGCGAACCACCGCGCCAGCGTCACCACGCCGGCGGCGCCCGAGGCGTTGTCGTCGGCGCCGGGATGGATCCGCGGCTCGCGGGAGCGAGAGCGGCTGCCGAAGAGGCCGTACCCCAGGTGGTCGTAGTGCGCGCCGACGACGAGGACCTGCTCGGCCAGCTCCCCGGCCCCGGGCAGGAGCCCGGCGACGTTGTGGACCGTTGCCGAGGCCTGGCGCAGCGTGACGCGCCCGCGGAGCAGCGCGCCCAGCGGCACGGGCTTGCCCGTGCCGGCGTCGGCGGCCCGGCGCAGGGCCTTGGCGGCAGCCTTCGCGTCGCGCCCGCCGGCGGCGAGGATCCGCCCCCACGCCGCCCGCGTGACGTGCAGCACGGGCACCCGGGCCTTCCGGCCGTAGGACGTCCGCCGCACCGGGTCCGGCCTGCCGCGGTCGTGCGCCGGCGGGTTGATCACGAGCACGGCCGCGGCCCCGCGCCCGGCAGCGTGGGCCACCTTCGACGCCAGGGCCGCCGAGCGCGTCCACGAGCCGCGACGCTTCGTCCATCGGCTCACGCCGTTGGCGTCCTGCGGCTCGTAGCGCAGGACGACGGCCACCTTGCCCTTCAGCGCGCCGCGCCCGGCCGCGCCCGCGTAGCTGTCGTACTTGCGCCGCCCGTCGACAACGCTGTAGCCGGCGAAGACCGCCTCGCCGGCGAACGCCCCGTTGCCCGAGAAGCCCATCGCCTGGAAGTCCGCGCCGGCGGCGAGCTCTTCGGCGGCCACGCCGGCGCCCGGGCTCGCGGCGATGGACAAGGCCTGCTGCTCGACCTTCGCGCCGACGGGGACCGGGAAGGGCTGCGTGAACGAGCCGCCGAACGCGGGCTTCAGGCCGACGCCGCGAAGGTGCCCGGCGAGGTACTCCCGCGCCCGCTCCGTCCCCTTCGTGCCGGGCCCGCGGCCTTCCATCTCCGGCGAGGCGAGCTTCGCGACGATCGCCTGGTACCGCTGCGCCTCGGTCTGTCGCCGCGCAGCGGCGGCAACCGGGCGCGTCGCCGCCGTCTTCGCCCTCCCCGGCGCGGCGGCGCCCGGCAGCGCCGCAACCAGCAGCACCAGGGCGACGGCCAGTCGGCCGCGGGATCGACGTTCGGGCCGCGTGCTCATGCTATGCTCCTGCTCGACCTGCCGCTGCCTTAAACGCGCCAGCCCGGCGCGCAGCCCTGCCCGCCGAGGACCGCCGTCACCGCGCCGGGGCGAGGTAGCCCTTCTCGACGGCGTCGTCGATGAGGAAGCGGGCGAACGCCCACAGCCGCGGCGCCCCCTCGGCCACGTGGCGGTTCCGCTCGACGACCTGGTCGGCCGTCACGCCGTGCTCCTTCCAGGCGGCGCCCTCGGTGAAGTAGTTGTGCATGAGCGGCTGGAGGCGATCCAGCGCGGCGGCGAACCGCGCCTCGGGCGTCTCGCGGGCCTCGAACTCCTCCCACAGCGCCCGCAGCTCGGCGCCCTGGTCGTCCGGGAGGAGGGCGAAGATCCGCCCGGCGGCGGCCTGCTCGCGGTCGGCCTTGTCCCGCTCGCCCTCGGCGTCGTAGGCGAACGTGTCGCCCGCGTCGATCTCCACCAGGTCGTGCACCAGCACCATGCGGACGACGCGCGCGGCGTCGAGGGCCCCCTCGGCGGCGTGCTCGGCCAGCAGCATGGCCATCACGCCCAGGTGCCACGAATGCTCGGCGTCGTTCTCCTTGCGCGAGCGGTCCAGCAGCCACGTCTGGCGGAAGACGCCCTTGAGCTGGTCGATCTCGCGGAGGAAACGGATCTGTTGGTCGAATCGGTCGTCGGTCATGGTTGCTGTCGGGGGTTGCGGGCCATGCCGAAGGATACCACGAAGACCACGAAGTTGGCGAAGGCGACGGAGATAGCGTTTCGCTTGCCTTGGCGTGCGCTGCCTGAGTTCTCTTCGCGGCTTCTGTGCTCTCTCGGGTCTTCGTGGTCTCCGTGGGCTTTGTGGGCTTCGTGGTTTCCGTGAGCTTGGTGGTTTCCCCGCGAGCCGCGGACGCCGGCCCGTCACGGCCGGAGGTCCCACGCCTCCAGGCGGCCAATGCGTGCGGGGTCCTTTCGCCTTCGCGCGGAGAAGCCTACCGGGCGTCCTCGGGCCAGTCGTCCTCGCCCGCGCGCCGGATGGAGAGGCGGTCGATGGGGACGCGGACGAACCGGCCCACGAGCATCTCGTCGCTGGTCCAGTTGGCGTCCTCCATCTGCAGCAGGCCGAAGTCGATCACCACCGGCATGATCTGGAGCACCTGCCCGAAGCCGACGTACCGCCAGCCGCGAACCGGCTCGATCTGCTTGCGCCGGGCCTTGTTGCCGGCGGCCGCCTCGCCCCACGTGAAGGCCGCGTCCGTCAGGTAGACGAACTTGGCGTCCTCCAGGACGCCGGGGGTGGCCTGCTCGTCGGGCTCGCTGTACTCGTCCATGACGACGAAGAGGTGCCCGTTGACCCACACCTCCGCCTGCCGCGCCAGCCCGTCCGTCGATTCGAGCCGAACTTCCATGCCTGCCACCCGCCGCCGCCCACACCGCCAATCGGCGATCGGAAACCGCTATATCTTCATCCCGACGATGCGCCCCATCGCCTCTTCGAGCACGTCGTCGCCGTAGGTCAGCGAGATGCGGAAGTAGCCCTCGCCCCACTGCCCGTAGCCCCGCCCGGGCGTGACCATCACGCCGGTCCGCTCCAGCAGGTCGGCGACGAACGCCCCGCTGTCGCCGGCGTACCTCTCCGGCACGGGCGCCCAGACGTAGATGGTGGCCTTGGGCTTCTCGAGCCGCCAGCCGCCCGAGTTCAGGGCGTCCACCACCAGGTCGCGCCGGCGTTGGTAGACCTCGTTGATGGGCCCGATGAGCTCCTCGGCGTGGTCGAGGGCGGCCGCGGCGGCGAACTGGACGGCCCGCAGGGAGCCGTTGTCCACGTTCTCCTTGACGGTGTTCAGCGCCGCGACGGCGGAGGCGTTGCCCACCACGCAGCCGATCCGCCAGCCCGTCATGCAGAACGCCTTGCTCAGCGAGAAGAACTCGATGGCCACCTCCGACGCCCCGGCCACCTGGAGGATGCTCGGGGCGCGGTAGCCGTCGTAGGTGTTCTCGGTGTAGGCGGCGTCGGAGGCGATGAGGATGTCGTTGTCGCGTCCGAAGGCGACGGCCCGCTCGAGGAACTCCATCGGCGCGACGGCCGTCGTGGGGTTGTTGGGGTAGTTCAGCCAGAGCAGCTTCGCCTGCCGGCGGACCTCCAGCGGGATGGCGTCGAAGTCGATCAGGAAGCCGTTCTCGCTCAGCAGGGGCACCTGGAAGGTGACGGCGCCGGCGAAGACGTGGCCGATGTTGTACGTCGGGTAGCCCGGCACGGGGGCGACGGCGACGTCGCCGGGGTTCAGCATCGCCATGGCGAGCTTGGGGATGGCGTCCTTGCTGCCCATGGTCATGACGACCTGGTCGTCGGCGAGCTCGACGCCCCAGCGCCGCCGGTAGAAGCCCCGGGCGGCCTCGATGAACTGCGCCACGGGGCGATCGCAGCCGTAGCGGTGGCGGTCCGGGTCGCCGGCGTCCTGCACGGCGCGGGTCATCTCGGCCACCACCGGGTCCGGTGCCGGCGTGTCCGGGTCGCCGATGTCGATGCCGAGGACCTTCACGCCGCGTGCGCGGGCCTCGCGCCTCTTGCGGCGCAGGTCGGCGAACAGGTAGGGGGGCAGCTTCTGCAGACGCTGGGAACGCTCCACGTCCATTTCGGCAGGACCTCTCGCTTGTCGATCCGATCGTCGGGGCGGACAGGACGGGCGCAGCCGACCCGCCGCGCGAGCGGCGATTGTAGGCGCGTCCCCCGCCCACGACAACCACCGCGCCGAAAAAGCGAGACGCCGCGCCGCCGCGGCAGCCGCTCGCGCCTTCGGCGACCGGGCCCGGCAGGGGCCCCGAACGGGCGCCTACTTGATGGCCTTCAGCGCGGCGGCGGCCCGTCCCTTCAGCCGCCGGGAGCGGGCCTTGTCGACCGCCACCTGGAGCGCCTGGCGGCGCTGCTCCTTGGAGGCGCCCTTCAGGTCTTTCCGGCCGGCGAGGCTGACGATGGCCGAGCACGCCTCCTCGGCGACGCCCCGGTCGCTCGCGAGGCCGACGAGGATCTCCAGCGCCTCGGCGGCCCGGATGTTCCGGAGCACCGAGACCACCAGCCGCTTCTCCTCCACGCGCCGGGCCAGCGGCACGACGTCCCGGGCCTTGGCGAGCCGGTCGGCGTCGCTGAGCTTCCGGGACCGCTGGAGGTACTGCAGGTACCCGCGGAGACCGAGCACCTGGTGGGCCACCTTCTTGCCCGACTTGGCCAGCGCCAGGAGCGGCTCGGCCAGGCCGGCGTCCTCCGGCCACTTGCTCGGCCAGTTCGACAGCATCCGCACGGCTTCGTCCCGGACGGCCTCGTCCTTGTCCTCGAGGGCGGGCTTCACGGCGGCCAGGGCGTCGGGTCCGCCGGCGGCGGCCAGCGCGTGCAGCGCGACGATGCGCAGGGCGCCGCTGTCGCTCCGCGTCAGGGGCAGGAGGTGCGGCACGCAGGCCGCTCCGCCGCGGACGCTGACGGCCGTCAGCGCCTTCTCGATGCCCGCTTGCTCCTTGGCGTCCGAGGTCTTCCGGAGGACCCGCACGAGGTCCGCGGCCTGCGGGGTTCCGCCGAGAATGCCGATGGCGGCCACGGCCGCGCCGCGAACGCCCGCGTCGGCGTCCTCGGCGTACCGCACGATCGCGGGCAGCGCCGCGGCGATCTGCCGCCGCCCGGCCAGCTCCAGCAGGACCTGACGCGCCTTCGCCGGCGCCTTCGGCAGGCGGGCCAGGATGTCCGCGTCCACGCCCTCGCCGGGCAGCCTCGCCCACGTCGCCTTCGCGGCGGCCGCCACCCTGTCGTCGGCGTCGAGCGCCCCCTCGAGCAGCACCGGCGCGCACGAGGCGTTGCCCAGGCGCTCCAGCACGCCGATCGCCACGATCCGCGTGTCGGCGGGCCCGCGCCGCGCCGCGTCGAGCATGGCGGGCAGGGCCTTGGCGTCCCCGCGGTCGGCCAGGGCCGCCAGCAGCAGGACCTGGCGCGGCGGCCTGGCCCGGCCGATCTCGCCCACCAGCGCCCCGGTCACGTCGCCGCCGGCCAGCTCCCGGGCCGTTCGCAGCGCCAGGCTGAAGCGGGCCTTGTCCGGCGACCGCAACTGCTCGACGAGCAGCGGCACGCCGGCGGGGCCCCGCGCGAGGATCGCCCCGCGCGTCGCCTCGAGGCGTCTCTGGGGGGGGACGTCCGCCTTGCGGACGGTGTCGTAGAGCGTGACGGCCTCGGCGGCGCTGCCCTCGGCGAGGAACCGTTCGGCGCACAGGACGCAGCCGTAGGCGACGGCCGATCGAGCGCCGGCGGGGGCCGTCGCGAGGGACGGCTTGAGGGCGTTGGCGGCCCGGTCGCCGCCGATCCGCCCGAGCGCTTCGGCCGCCGCCGAGGCGACGCCCGCGTCGGGGTCCTTCAGGCGCTGCGCGAGGGCGTCGACGGCCCGGGCGTCGCGCCGCACGCCGATCGAGTTGATCACGCCGATCAGCAGGCGGCCCTTGAGCTTGCCCACCGCGTCGCGCAGCGCCTCGTCCGCCGCCGGGCCGGGAATCGCCTCCAAGGCGATCCGCGCCCAGGACGCCAGCTCCTTGTCCGGCAGCAGGGCGGCCAGCGCGGGGACGGCGGCCTTGGAGCCGTAGATGGCCAGTTGCTTGCAGGGGATCGCCTTGTCCTTCGCCGGCGCGTTGGACTCCAGCACGCCGATGAGCTGGCGTTCCTTCTCGCGGGCGGCCCTCTTCCTGTCGGCGGGGGCGGCGGAGGCGCGGGCGGCCGGCATGGCAGAGGCCACGGCCGCGGCCGCAACGGTGTAGGCTACGAGAGAGCGGATGGTACGCATCGTCCTTCTCCTGGTCTTCAGGCGAGTGCTTGGGGGATTCCTGGACGCTACAGCCGCCACGGCTCGCGGATCGCCTCCGACCGCAGCCGGTTGGCTTCCTCGTCGCCGACGAACTCGTTCTTCCCGGGGTCGTAGGTGAGCTTGCGGTTCAGGAAGATGGCGATGTTGGCGCCGTGGCAGGCGATGTGCGTGTAGCAGGCCACCTCGTGGTTGGCGCGGGGCAGCCCGCGCGTCTTGACGCAGTTGAAGAAGTCGCGGACGTGGTTGTTCGCCGGGTAGCCGCCGACCTTCTTGCCCTTGCCGACGAGGAGCTTCGGCGAGCTCGTCACGACGTCGCCGTTGTCGCCCGCCTCCACCCAGCCGGTGGTGCCCTCGAACCGCACCGGGCAGGAGCCCAGCCCCAGCCAGCCCCCTCCCCGCATGACCAGCTTCACGCCGTTGGCGTAGCGGGCGGTCGCCTGGCCGCCGGCCGGCGGGTAGTACTCCACCGGGGCCGTGCGATCCGCGTCGTTGGCCCACTGGCAGAGGTCCACGCAGTGGGAGCCCCACTCCAGCACGCCCCCGCCGACCATCCCCCCGCCTTTCTCGAAGTTGAAGCCGTTGAGGTGCCGGCGGTTGTACGGTCGCCAGGCCGCCGGGCCCAGGTACAGGTCCCAGTTCACCTCCTTCGTGGGCGGCTCGGGCTCCGGCGGCGCCCAGCCGCTCATCTTCGTTCCCATCCCGCCGGGGTGGGCATGGAGCGTCTGGAGCTTGCCGAGCCTCCCGCTGCGGGCCAGGTCCACGGCGTAGGCGAAGCCCGGCAGGTTCCGCCGCTGCATGCCGCCCTGGAAGACGCGCCCGGTCCGCCGGAACGTGGCCGCCAGCTCCAGGCTCTGCGCGATGTTCTTCGTGCAGGGCTTCTCGCAGTAGACGTCCTTGCCGGCCTTGGCCGCGATGATCGAGAGCGTCGCGTGCCAGTTCGGGCCCGTGGCGATCAGCACCGCGTCGAGGTCCCGGCGGGCCAGCAGCTCGTGGTAGTCGATGTACGTGACGCAGTCCTTGTTGCCGTACTTGGCGTCGACGCGCTGCTTGGCGCGATCGCGGCGCGACCGCCGCACGTCGCAGACGGCCACGCACCGCACGTCCGGCTCCCACAGCATGCAGCCGAGCACGTAGGAGCCCCTGCCGCCGATGCCGATGGCGCCGAGCGTGATCCGCTCGCTGGGGGCCACGACGCCGCCCTTGCCCAGCGCGGCCGCCCGAACGATGCTCGGGGCCGCCAGCACGCCGCCGGCCTGGACCGCGGCTCGCAGGAACCGCCGCCGAGTAAGGTGCACTGCCTTCTTGGACATTCCCTGGTCTCCTGTCTGCCTTCGCCCTTGCCTGTCTCGCCGGCCGCCCGAAGCGGCCCGCGGAAGCGGCGGGCAGCCAACGCCTCCCCGCCGCAGGTCCCACGTACCGGATCGCCATCCGCCGAGCAAGCCTCTGCCCGCGGGGACCTGATCCTCAAACCGGCTCGGGGCGGGGACGTATCGGATGACTTCGGCGCCTGGGGATCGCCGCCACCCTCGCGAAAGCCCCCGAACGCGCCGCGCCCTCAGGACCCGCGGCGCCGACCGGGGCCTGCAGGAACGAGGAAGCGACACGGCGTCCCGTCCCATCTCCTGCCTTCCTGGACGGCCCCATCGGACGCCCGGCCGGCGGGTCGGTTGATCCCGGGGGGGCAGGCGGGTACGCTGTCTCCGTCGTGCATCGGCACGCCGGATAGGGAGTCAAACGAATGAACGGACGACAAGGGATGCGGCTTGGGGCGGGGGCGGCGGCCTGTCTCGCCTGCGCTGTCAGCGCGTTCGGAGCGGAGC
>CAZXOC010000001.1:69722-71822 GCA_964642165.1 uncultured Planctomycetaceae bacterium
CGCTGCCGTATGCGGACAACCTGGCGAACCTCCTCGTCGCGGAGGACCGCGGGCGCGTCGCGATGGACGAGATTCTGCGCGTCCTGGCCCCCGGCGGGGTCGCGTACGTGAAGGGCGCGGGCGGCTGGCGGAAGACCGTCAAGCCGCGCCCGGGCGACATCGACGAGTGGTCGCATTACCTGCACGACGCGGGGAACAACGCCGTGGCGAGGGATCGCGTGGTGGGCCCGCCGCGCAGGCTCCAGTGGGTGGCCCCGCCGCTGTGGCTTCGGAGCCACGAGACGGCCTCGGGCGTCCAGGCGCAGGTCGCGGCGGGGGGGAGGCTGTTCTACATCTTCGACGAGGGCCTCGTCGGGATCACGGACGAGCGCCTGCCGGGACGGTGGTCCGTCGTCTGCCGGGACGCCTTCAACGGGAAGCTGCTCTGGAAGCGTCCGCTGCCGAACTGGGGCTGGCGCGAGTGGGCCCGCTCGCGGTTCGAGGGGAAGGACTGGACGGCCCTGCGGGCCGCGCGCGTCTCCGCGCCGGTCGAGGTGCAGCGCCGCCTGGTCGCCGACGGCGAGCGGCTGTACGCCACGCTCGGCTTTCGGGCCCCGCTTTCCATCCTGGAAGCCGCGACGGGCAAGCTGCTGGCGACCGTGAAGGAGACCCGGCCGACGCACGAGGTCCTCGTGAGCGACGGCATCGCCGTGGCGCACGTGAAGGAGGCGCCCGCGCCCGCGGCCGGGCGCCGGGGCCGGGCGCCGAGCAGTCCCTCCACGCTCGTCGCGGTGAAGGGCGATACGGGCAAGGTCCTGTGGCGGCGGCAGGCCGGCGGGTCGATCCGCGACCTCTTCGTCGCCATCGACGACGGGAGGGTGTTCTACGTCGCCGGCACGACACTCGTGTGCCGCGGACTGAAGACGGGCGAGGAGCTCTGGCGGGCGCAGGCCAAGACGCCCCGCGGCAGGACGCTCGTGGCCGCCGGCGGGGTGGTGCTCATCCTGGGCGGCACGACGCTGGAGTCCTACGATGCCGCCGACGGCAAGCTGCTCTGGCACAACAAGGTGCCTCCTCGCTCCGGCGGGGAGGGCCCGGACCTGTTCGTCGTGGACGGGGTGGTCTGGCCGGGCATGATCCCCATCGACGCCGGCGGCAAGCCCACGCGCAAGAGCGAGCGCGCGTTGGCGATCGGCTTCGACGTCCGCACGGGCGAGCGGACCCGGCGGGTCGTCGTGGACAACTTCCGCAGCCCGGAGCATCACCACCGGTGCTACCGGAACAAGGCCACCAGCCGCTACATCATCAGCGGCATGGAGGGCGTGGAGTTCCTGGACCTCCGGTCCAGCGGGCACTCGCAGAACAACTGGCTCCGCGGCGCGTGCAAGGAAGGGATCATGCCGTGCCACGGGCTGCTCTACGTCCCGGCGGACCAGTGCTTCTGCCAGCCCGGGGGCAAGCTGCTCGGCTACGCGGCCGTCGCGCCGCAGTCCGCGCAGCCCGCGCCGGACGTCCCCGACGCCCGGCGCCTCCACAAGGGCCCCGCCTACGGCCAGGCCGGCGATCCGAAGGCGGCGAGACGTCATGAGGGGGACTGGCCCACGTATCGCCACGACCCCCAGCGTCACGGCAGCACGACGGCGGCCGTGGCGGCCAACGTCTCCCCGTCCTGGCGGGCGAAGGTCGGCGGCAGGCTGACCGCGCCCGTGCTCGCCGGCGGCAGGCTGCTCGTCGCGTCGATCGACGCGCACACGGTGCACGCCCTGGACGCGGCGTCCGGGAAGGAGTTGTGGCGCTTCACCGCCGCGGGACGCGTCGACTCGCCGCCGACCGTTCACCGGGGCCTCGTGCTGTTCGGTTCGAGGGACGGGCGAGTCTACTGCCTGCGGCACAGGGACGGCGCGCTGGTGTGGCGGTTCCTCGCGGCGCCTCGCGACCGCAGGATCGCGAGCTTCGATCAGATCGAGTCCGCCTGGCCGGTGCACGGCAGCGTGCTGGTGCGGGAGGGCATCGCCTACTTCGCGGCCGGGCGGTCGTCGTACCTCGACGGCGGCATCCGCCTGTACGGCGTCGAGCCCGCCACGGGGAGAATCCGCCACACGGGGCGCCTGGCGGGCCCGC
>CAZXOC010000001.1:71922-82118 GCA_964642165.1 uncultured Planctomycetaceae bacterium
GGCGTCGAGCCCGCCACGGGGAGAATCCGCCACACGGGGCGCCTGGCGGGCCCGCACCGGCGGGTCGACGGGCAGCGCGACGTGGCCTTCTACGTGCCGGGCGCGAACTGCGACGTCCTCGTCAGCGAGGGCGACCACGTGTTCATGCGGCAGAAGCGGCTCACGCCGGCGTTGCGGGAGGTCGCCCCGAAGGTCCTGTCGTCCAAGGGCGAGGCGGACGTCGGCCTGCACGTCTTCTCGACGGCGAGCCTGCTGGACGGCTCGTGGTACAACCGCACGTTCTGGATGTACTCCAAGCGTTGGCCCGGTTTCCAGCTCGCCAACCAGGCCCCCAAGACGGGCCAGCTTCTGGTCGTCGACGACCGCGCCACCTACGCGGTGCGGGTCTTCTATCGCCGCAACGTCCACAGCACCATGTTCTTCCCGGGCAGGGAGGGGTACCTCCTGTTCGCGGACCGCAACGCCAACGAGCCGCAGATCGTCGGCGAGCCGGGCTCCCGCCCGCCGATGAAGTGGCTGCCGCAATCGGACTACTCCCGGGGGCGCGGCGGCCAGATGATGAAGCTGGGCAGCCAGGCCTTCGGCAAAGACAAGCTCATCGGCTACAGCCGCGCCGAGGCGCCCCTGTGGACGCTCTGGGTGCCCGTGCGCGTCCGGGCGATGGTCAAGACGCGCGACGTCCTCTTCGCCGCCGGCCCGCCGGATGTCTACGATCCCGACGACCCGTTCGCGGCCTTCGAGGGACGCAAGGGCGCCGTGCTGCTGGCCGTGTCCGCCGGGCAGGGCAAGAAGCTCGCCGAGCGCAAGCTCGACGCGCCCCCCGTGTTCGACGGCATGATTGCCTCGGCGGGCCGCCTGTTCGTGTCGCTGACCGACGGGACGGTCGCCTGCCTCGCCGGCCGGGAGCCCGTCGCCGCGGCCCCGACCGACCACCTTACGCAGGGCGAAGCCGGGCCCTCGGCACGGCCGAAAAAGTAGCCTGACCCCTTTTTTGCCGCCCCGTTGCTGCCCTTGCCGGAGCCGTGGAAGATGGACTACGCGAGACGACTGACCGGGCTGCACGAGCAGATGCAGCGGCACGGGCTCGCGCTGGTGGCGTACGGCCCCTCCGCGGACTTCCAGTACCTGACGGGGCTGCGGCTCGACTGGCGATCCGACGCCGACGAGGGCCGATCCGCCGCCGCGGTCTTCGTGCCGGCCGGTGCCGAGCCCGTCCTTGTCCTGCCGGAAGCCGGCGGCGAGCTTGGGCCGGATAGCTGGATCACGGAGGTCCGGACCTTCGAGGCGGGCGCGGACACCGACGGGCTGCTCCGTCAAATCCGGCGTGACATCGACGCGACAGGCGGCGGGATCGCGCTGGGCAAGGGCCTGAGCGATTGCTGGGCGGCGGGCCTGCGGGCGCCGGCGGGCGCCGCGGAGGTCCGCGAAGCCGCGGGACTGATGGACGCCCTGCGGATGATCAAGGAGCCGGAGGAAGTGGAGCGGCTCCGCCGTGTCGCCCGGCTCACCGACGAGGTCTTCGAGGCCGTCGTCGGTCGCGTCCGGGAGGGGATCACCCAGCCCGAGCTGGAGGAGGAGATCGAGCGGGAGGGAAGGCGGCTCGGCGCGTCGGGCGTCTCGTTCTCCCCGACGGTGATCTTCACCAAGTCCGGCTCGGAGCCGGCACCCGAGCCGTTCGTCTACCCGAGGGACGAGGGCCTCGTGGCCGGGACGTCCGTCGCCTTCGACATGGGCTTCGTGATGGACGGCTACTGTTCCGACTTCGGGCGAAGCCTGTACTTCGGCAGCGCCCCCGACGACGTCCGCGGGGCGTACGAGGCCCTCCAGCAGAGCGTCGTCGAGACGGTGGGCGCGATGCGCGACGGCGGCATGCGGCTGTGCGACCTGTTCCCCGCCGTCGAGCGGGCGCTGGACGAGCGCGGATACGGCGACTACCTGCGGGCGCGCCTGCCCGGGAAGGTGCTGGGGCACAACATCGGCGTCGACGTCCACGAGGACCCGTGGATTGCCCCCGCATGCCGCGAGCCGCTCCGGGCGAACATGGTCATGGCCCTGGAGCCCAAGCTCTGGCGCTCCGGCGAGTACTACCTGCGAGTCGAGGACATCGTGCGGGTCGGCGAGACCGGCTCGGAGTTCCTGACGACCTTCGACAGGAACGTGTTCGAGCTGTAGGCGCCGCCAGAGAGCCCTCGCCGCCAGAAGCGCCCTGCAGCGCCGTCGCCGGGGTCATCGTGTGCGGGGCCGCCGTCCGTCAGGCCAACGAGGTCGCTCGGCGCCTCCGTCCCCTTTTTCGTCTATCGACCTCGCGAAGGCCGAAGGTGCGCGCTCGGCGCGAGCGAGGGATTGGCCTGTCCCGTTCCTTTCTTCCGCTCGTGGAAGCCCAGCCGGGCGATCGCGAACCGCACGCCCGCGCCGGCGACGGGGTCCAGCCGCAGGCCCGTGACCAGGCCCGCCCAGCGGGGGTTGGCGGACAGGTCCACCCAGTACGTGTGCATCCTGCCGTCGCCTCGCAGGCGGATGCGGACGCTGTCGGCCTCCGAGACGCCGCGCGTCGTGGTGGACCAGAACAGTTGCATCGTGTCGTCGCGGTCGACGCGCACGTCCACGCGAAGGCAGCCGAGCCGGTCGGTCTCCAGGCGGACGGCCGGGCCGCTCAGGGCCGCGTCCGTGCCCGTGGAGACGCCTTCGAGCTGCTGGGCGGCGGGGGCGATGCTCGCCTGCCGCGCGCCGGCCGACCAGGCCCGCCGGTCCGCCGGGCGCGTGAAGTCCCACGTCGCCTGGGTGGGCGCCGCCTCGCCGGCGCCGGGCAGGTCGTAGGGCCCGAGGCCCACGTCGCGGGGCCCGACGAGCAGGGGCGGCTTCGACCGCGGCGCGAAGACCCGGCGGACGGCTTCGAGGTAGCCGAATCCGTACTCGCGGTGGGGCCCGACGTAGGAGCCTTCGCCCCACTCGTTCCACGCCTCGATCAGGCAGACGCCTCGCGAGCCCGCGGGGCGTCTGTCGGGGCGGTCGAGGAAGGCCTTGGCGTCGCGGCAGTGCTTCTCGAACAGCGCGGGCGTCCGCCCCTGGCGCACGCGGGCCGACGCCTTGTGCCACGGCCTGGAGTCCCACCCGCCCGACAGGGCCGGTATCTGCCTCAGCATGCCGAGCGCGGCCGCGTCGCGCCACAGCTTCGCGTGGGGGGCCAGCAGGTCGGCGTAGGGCGCCCACCGCCGCCCGGCGGCGCCGAGGTCGGCGTAGTTGTAGCCGCTGGCGGCGTCGTAGCCTTGGGCCTTGAGCCGCCCGTGGGCGGCCCGGTCCGCCCGCGTGCAGGCCACCAGGTACAGCCCGCCCAGCCCGGCGTCGCGGCAGCGGCGCTTGGCCCCGGCCACCGCCCGCGCCATCGCGGCGGCGCCCATGTCGCGAACGGGGCGGTGCACGTCGAAGATCACCACCACCGGCTTGCCGTCGATCTTCAGGTACTCGGGGCGGCGGAAGTAGTGGCGGATCCAGTAGTCCGTCACGGCGAGCCAGTCGGCCTCGTCGTGGCTGCCCGGGGCGTTGTGGTTGGCCCAGAGCAGGCAGAACTTCAGGTACGTCCGGTAGCGCGCGTGGAAGTACGCCCGGTGGAGCCAGTGCTCGAGCTGCCGGCTGCCGCGACACCAGTACCAGTCCACCGCGAAGAAGCTCACCCCGTGCTCGACGGCCCACTTGATCTGCCAGTCGGCCACCTCCGGCAGCGACTCGTCGTACCAGCCGAGCGCGGGCTTGCGCTCGGGGTAGTCGAAGATCGGCCGCCAGCGGTTGATCGACGCCCAGCCGGGGAAGTAGTACACGCCCACCTGGTCGTCCGTCTCGACGGGCTTCGGCGGGGGGACGTAGTCGGCCCGGGGCAGGTTCAGGCCCGGCTCGACGCGGAGCTGGGCCCGGGCGCGAAGTGCGGGCTCGGCGGCCTGGCCGAACCCCGCCGTCAGGCGCGCGGGGCCGGCGAGGGCCTTCTCCGCGCGGACGGGCCAGCTCACCAGCCGGTGCTCGCCGGGGTAGAGGTTGCCCAGCACCTGCCTGGCCGGGGCGCGGACGGCCAGCCCGTCGGGCGCGGCCAGCGTGCACCACACGCCCCGCGCGATGCCCGCGCCGGTGTTCCGCAGGCTCACGGACACGCGGAGGTCCTGCCCGGCCCGGGCCAGGGCATCCGCCAGGCCGAACGCCGAGGCCTCGAGCTGCGCCTCGCCCGCCGGCCGGGGCGCCAGGCGGATGGCCGAGATGCGCGCCGTCGCGGCGCCCTCGTCGCTCGGGCGAAGGGTCAGCAGCCGCACCCGCCCGCGCCACGCGGGCGCCGCGCCCAGGTCCGCGAGGTACCACCGCAGCCGCCCGTCGCCGCGGATGGGGAAGGTCACCTGTTGCAGCCCGGCGGCCTCGGCGGTCGCGAAGCCCAGCGTGGCCGTGCGCCCCGCGCTGACGGACATGCGGACGCTGAGCAGCGCGCGTGCGGCGGCGTCGAAGTCCACCGGCGGCGCGAGCAGCGCCCCGGCGTCCCCGGCCGACGTCCAGGCAAGCTGCCCGCCGGTCGCCGCCGCCGCGCCCGACGGCCCCTCGACGGACCAGCCCGCCGGCCCGCGGGCGAACGACCAGTCCGGCCGGGCTTGGCGGGCCGCCGAAGAGCGTGCGTCCAGGATGCGGACGTAGTCCAGCTCGTACGCCGGCGGGGGCGTCTGCCGGCCTCGCGTGCCGGGCAGGTCCACGCGGATCTTGATGATCCGCCCGAGCGGCTCCCACCCGCAGCGGACGCGGTAGACGTGCCACGCCCCGTCGCCGCGCAGCTCGAACGCCGTCTGCCGGCCGGGGCTGAAGCCGCCGTACTTCGTCTTCAGCGTGTTCGTCCAGAACACCTCCCCGCGCCCGCCCGTGCGCGAGCGGATGCGCAGCTCGACCCACTGCGAATGCCTCGCCGGGATGTCGAACGCGGGGCTCACGAGGATCGGGTCCCAGTCGATCACCCCGGCCGACAGCACCCCGTCGGCGACACGGACGTCGGCCAGGTGCCCGCCGGCCGTCCAGCCCGCCAGGCCGTTCGGCGCGTCGAACTCCCACGCCTTCAACGTGACCACCTCGCCGCCCGCCGCGGAGGCGACAAGCCCCCATAGTGCGGCCAGCGCCACCCGCCCCGCTTGACCAGTCTGCACGGTTCGCATGGATGCAACTCCTTCCGCCCCGGGCGAGCCGGACGCGCGGAGTCTCGCTTGCGGCGCGAGCTTTCGCAAGCGCTCCTGCCGGCTGATGACGTCAAGCAACGTGCGCAATAGGCATCCGGGGGTCTCCTCGCGATACGGGGACACACGGCCCTTCGAGGGTCGTCTGACCCCTCCAAAAGAGGGCTCCTCGGTCTCCTCCTCCTTTGACCGAGTGGGCCGCGATGGCCACACGCTGCCACGATCGCCACTTGATCGTACGCCAGGTGCCCCCGTCGCGGGGCGGGACGCCGTAGCGGCCGAAGAAGTGGTGCTTCGGGGGCCTCGTCAGGGGTGTGATGGGCACGTCGGCCATGGGCACCTCGTCCCGGCCGCGGGGCCGCCTTGGCTCGCTTGCCTGCCCCAAGTGGGCCGCGGAAGCGTCGCAATCCTCATTATATCAGTAGGAGTTCTATCCGGCTGATTGTCCGAAGCTCTGCTAGTTATCATGAATATATATGGATTTAAGCCCTTTTAAAACAGGGATTAGCAGAGAATAACCGTTTGTGTCAACATGGATTAAAGTTGACACAATGGGACGCGTATGGGAACTCCGTCTCGCTATGGGCAAATGCGGCCCGAGCCCTCCGGCGTCATCGCGGCCTCCCCTCGCCGCCGCCCAGCCCGCCGGGCGCTTGAGCCGCAGGGCCCGCTGCCAGGCGGATGGAGGGTGTCGGAGTCCGGAAGCAGCCTTGTCAGGACCGGCAGACAGGGTAGAATGAGCCGGAAAGCCCGCGATGGTCGCGGGCAGGGGTATACCCCGAGATGCCGGGCAACCGCCCGGCAGAAGGGACAGTCGGCGGCTCGGGCAGCACCTTCGCCCTTGCTGCGCCGTCCCGTCGGCTCCGCATGCCCGATGTGGCAGTCGTGGGTCAGAGGGTGAATGGGAGACCCGGGACCATGACCCGGAGCACCTGGGGTCGTTCTGCATGTCTGCTGTTGCTTGTGGCGGCGGCCTGCTGGTTGCCTCCTCGCGCGTGGGCTGATTCGCCCCCTTCCGGCGAACGGATCGAGAAGCTCATCGAGCAGCTTGACGCCCAGCGGTTCGCGAAGCGCGAAGAGGCGTCGAAGAAGCTCATCGCCTCGGGGCGGGCCGCCGTCGGGCCCCTGCGCAAGGCGTTGGCGGCGGGCGGCCTCTCACTGGAAGCCGCCACCAGGGCCAGGGCCATCCTGGACAAGCTGTACGTGCCGCCGTGCGGCGCCGTATGGCGCTCGTCCGGCTCCGCGGAGGAACCGGAAGGCCTCCATGACGGTGACGTCGTTACCGAAGCGGCCGGTGGCCCCGTCTGGTCGCAGGACGACCTCCTGTACGCCGTTTCGCGGCGGGAACCGGTGGAGCTGACCGTATGGCGCAAGGACAAGGGGCGCTTCAAGACGACGACCGTGTTGGACGCAAAGGCACTGCGCCGGCTGCGGACGTACCCGGACGAACTGGCGTTGTTCGAGCAGTTCGGCCGCAAGGGGCCGTGGGAACAGGATGTCCGCAAGGGGCTTGGGAAGCTCCGCAACGGCGACCCGGGATACTCCGGCCTCTTCGAAAAGGCATGGAAGGCGGGCTGCCGCGACCCCGTCGTCCTGGCGGTCTGGATCGGCGGGCTCGTCGACGCCGGCAAGCACCGCGAAGCCTTGAAACTCGCCGCCCGGGAGGCCCCCAAGGCCCGGCGAACCGACGCCGGCGGGCGCGTGCTCCACGGCCTGCTCCCGTACGCGATCGCCAAAGCGCACCGGGCCGCCGGGCGGCGCGCCGAGGCCCTCGCGACGCTCGAAGCCGCCGCCGGGAAGGCCCTCGACGCGAAGGCCTCGTCGGGCCTCTCGCTGCTCCGCGCCGCCCAGGTGGAGTTCCAGGCGTTGGACTCGCCCAAGGCGGCCGTCAAGCTGCTCCGCGACCATGCCGACCAGTTGGCCTCGTGGGATCTGGCACCAACCGTGGTCCGCGAGACGGCCGAGGCATTGTCGGGCGGGGGCGACCCCAATGCGGTCCTGGCGTTCCTCGAGCTGGTGAAGGAATCACCCGCCGCGCCCCGTCTCCGCGAGGCCTACGAGCCTCAGGTCCCGCTGGCGGCGAAGTCCGGGGCCCGGAAGGACCGCAAGCCCACGGCCATCCTCGTGCACTGGCGACGGGGGCTGCTCCCGGCGCGGACCACGGGACGGTCCACGCACACGCATTACTTCCTTGTGAGAACGCCCCCCCCGTGCCGCATCGAGTGCGAGGTGAGGCTGGACGCGCTCTCCGAGGAGCGGGTCGCCCTCACCAGCAGGGCCGGGATGGCCTTGTGGGCCCCCAGGGGCGGCGGGCCCGTCGACCGCCGGATTGCCGAGATCTGTCTCGCCCGGTCGGGCAGGGCCTACCTCCGCTCGATAGCGCCCCCCGTCTCCGGCATCAGCACCGCATTCGTGGGCAGTCCCCGGCAATGGCACAGGATGGGGATCGACCTGGCCGGCGACCGCGTGCGGTTCCGGATAGACGGCCGGGTCGTCCGCACCTGGTACGGCAAGCTGCCGAGCGGCATCGAGCGGGTCGAACCGGTCCTCGTCGTCGCCGACGGCAGGGCGCACTTCCGGAACGTCAAGAGGTACGTGTTCACCGCCGCGGACGTCGACGGCGGGCGGGTCGAGGCGGCCATGACGGGCATGCACGAGGCCATGCTCGCGGGCGATCGCCGCGCCGCGGCCCGACACCACCGGACGCTCCAGGACCTGTGGGCGAAGGTGCCCGAGGCGAAGCCCTACGTCGAGGCCCCGCGGCGCGCGATGGCCCTGTACGAGCGCCTCTTCTCGCCGGGCGGCCTGCAGCTCTGCACGTCCGAGTTGCTGAACGACCCGGCCGTCACGAAGAAGGGGACCTGGCGGCTCGATGACGGCTGGCTCGTGGGCACGCCGACCACGCCCGGCCGTGCGGCGATCTTCGACCTGCCCCTGCTGACCCCCGACATCGAGATCACCGGCCTGCTGGACATGGACAAGGGCGGGCAGGCAGGCGAGCTCCTGATCCTCTGGGACGGCCAGTCGGTTCGCTGGGCGCGGAACTATCCCCGCGCGGGCAACCCGCACATGAAGTACCTGCCGCCGTACGCCAAGATCTACGTGGGGGGCTGGTGGGACCGGGAGAAGGGCAAGAAGCTCCCCGGTGAGCCGCCGCTGGGGCCGATGCCGTTCTGTCTGCGCATCCGCGGCGACAAGGTCGCCCTGTTCGCCGGGGACCCGGCCAAGCCGATCATCTTCTTCTCCGGCGTGCCGCGCAACCCGGCGTGGTTCTCGCTCACGTCGTTCCTCGACGGCCCCGACGGCAAGGCGAAGTACGGCCGCATCGTCATCCGCCACCTGCCGAAGGACAAGGACCTCCGCGCCCCCGCCGAGCTGCCGGAAACCGATCCATAGCCGGGACACGGATTGGCGACATCCGTGAGCACCTGCGTGTCAAGCCCGTAGCCGCCTTCGGCGGACGGGTCCATCCGGCGCCATCCCTCAGGGACCGTCCGTGCGCTCCGGGAACGTCAGATGCGTACCGGCGGGCGGGGCGGCGGGCGCCTTCCAGGTCATGGGAACTTTGGCGTCGGGGTAGGGCAAGACGTTGAACTTGCGTTGGACGTCTTTCTGGAAGAAGTACTGCTCCGCGAAGTCGATCAGGGCGCGCCAGTCTTCCGCGCCCTGGGCGTGGCCGCCGGGGCGCCAGTGGATGCCGATATGGCCGCCGACGCCCAGCCAGTCGAAGACGACCCGGGCCCCCTGATGGGTCAGTTGCGTTCCGTAGGGGTTGGCCCAGTAGTCCTGCAGGGCGTGCGGATTGACGAGCCCGCGCGGGGCGATCAGGGCCTTGGCGAAGTGGGCGTCGAAGGGCAGCTTCGCCTCGCGGTTGGCGAAGGTCAGGAACCGCGGCGTCCACCAGTGGTCGTGTCTCCCCACGTGCGCGGCGATCGTCTGGGGGCGCTGGCCCTTCTCGAAGTACCGCAGGCTGCCCGTGCCCCCCGTGCCCGAGGAGTTCGGCGCGGCGATGGCGATCCGCTCGTCGTAGATCGCCCCGCAGAGGGCCGTCTTGCCGCCGCGCGAGTGCCCGGTGACGACGATCTTGTCCATGTCCGCGAAGCCCAGAGGGCTCAGGGCGTCGATCACGATCTGGTATCCCCACGCCCAGGCGGCGATGACGCCCCAGTCGTACTCGGGATACAGCGGAAAGACGCCCCGCGATCGCTTGCCTCGCTCGTCGGCGGCCAGGTCCGTGCGGATGTACTTGCAGATGACGTAGCCGCGCCCGACCGCTTCGCCGACGGCGGCTTGCTCGGTGAGGAAGGACTTCCGTGACCGCTTGTCCTCGGGCCGGTCGAACAGCCCCCGGTCGTTCTTGATGACCACGGGGAACGGACCCGCACCGGCCGGCCTGATCAGCCCGACGCGAAGGCTCACGCGGCCCCCGCCCCGCCGGATCGTGACCGTCAGGCGGATCTCGGTGGCCTTGCCGTCGAAGACCGCCCTCGAGGACGTCTGCTTGACGTCGAGCTTCCTCGGCCGGGGAGGCATGTGACCGTACTGGTAGTGGGCGAGCATCGCCTTGAGGTAGTGGCGCTGGCGCGCCCAGTCCCCGCGCGTGGCGACGCGCGAGCCGTCGTGCATCCGGAAGGGGTCGGGCATGCCCTCCTGATCGGGCAGCTTCTCGACCGGCGGGAACTCGTACGGCGGCGGCTCGTTCGGGCCGCCCGGCAAGACGGCGCCTGCAAGCAAGGCAAGGAGTCCGTTGATCATGGTCCGATCCGGGATATCGCTTCGCGGCACCCTCGATGCCGCGGCAGGGCCGGGGGCGGGCGGCCCGCTGCCGCCGCCGTGCTCTTCGGTGATTCTACCGTGCGTCCGGGCCTTGGCAAGCCCGCTGCGCGCTGTCGTGAAGCTGGGCACGCCGACCATCGCCCCGCGGCCGGCCCCGCCGATGGTCGCGGGCGCCGGGACCGCCATGCCCCGGACTCTCGTCAGGCCGCGGCTTCAGCCGTGGGCTGCCCG
>CAZXOC010000002.1:0-21140 GCA_964642165.1 uncultured Planctomycetaceae bacterium
CCGACAGCTCCTCGGGCACCTGGCTGCTCATCTCCATCAGCCGGTCGACGAACGGCAGGATGAACCCGTCGATGTCGGCGCGGGTGAGGTCCTCCAGGTGGCACCGCGGGCGCACCCCGGCCTCGAAGGCGGCGTCCACCACCTCGCAGTAGCTGTCCATGCACTGCTTGCGGCTGTTGAACTTCAGCTTCGAGAAGATGTGGTAGTCCGACGCGCTGGTGAGCATGCCGGTTTCCTTCAGCCCGGCGTCCCGGACCAGGCGGAAGTCGCCCTTGACGGCGCGGATCCACCCCGTGCACTCGGGATAGCGGTGCCCCAGCGCCCGGCAGCGGTCGAGCGTCTCGCGGTCGTTCTTCGTGTAGAGGAAGAACTCCGTCTGGCGGACGACGCCGTTGGGCCCGCCCAGGCGGCTCATCAGGTCGTAGATGTGCACCATCTGGTCGATGGTGTACGGCGGGCGGGCCTGCTGCCCGTCGCGGAACGTCGTGTCGCTGATCAGGATGTCGCGGTCCTTGACGCCCGCGAAGTCGAACTCCACCGCCTCGCCATCGACGTACTCCACGACGGGCCCCTCGAGGTGGATCAGCGGCGGCAGGTCGTACGGGAAGGTCTCCTCCAGCAGGTTGGGTTCTTCCGCGTCGACGAGGGGATGCGTTCTGCGGCGGTCGATGCGCTCCCCCGTGTCGCCCTCGCCGCTCACGTTCGTTTTGTGGGTCACGGCCTACTCCTCTGCGGGCACGTTCTGCTCCTTGCAGACGCGCGTGATAAACTCCACGGCCGAACCGACCGTCTCGACGGCCAGCGCCGCGTCCTCGTCCATTTCGATCTTGAACTCGACCTCGTAGGCGGCGACGAGCTCGACGGACTGGACGCTCTCGGCCCCCAGGTCAAAGGTAAAGCTGTGCTCCGGCTTGATCTCACTCGGGTCGATGCCCAGCACGCGGCCGGTCACGGCCTTCACGCGTTCTTCAACGGTTGCCATACCATCATCTCCTGCTGAGAGGTCATCTGTCGGCTCGTCATGCGGCGAAGGGCCTTTCCTGCGCGACCATGGCCGCGCCGTCCCGGCCCGCCATGCGGACTACGGGTCAAGGCGGATATACACGTCGGCGACCATGTTGCCGCCGGCTTCCACGGGCCTGGCGATCAGCGGGTTGACGTCCAGTTCGGCCACACGCTCGAAGTCGACCATGAGCTGCCCCAGCCGCATGAGCGATTCCTGGACGCCGGCGATGTCCGCCGGGGGGTGGCCCCGCAGGCCGCGAAGCAGCTTGCCGGCCTTGACGCCGTCGATCATCCGCCCCGCGCGGGCCCGGCTGATCGGCGCCAGGGCGAACGTCACGTCGCCGAAGAGCTCGACGTACACGCCCCCCAGCCCGAACATCAGCACGGGCCCGAAGGCGGCGTCGCGCTGGGCGCCGAGGATGACCTCGTGCCCGTGGGGGATCATCCCGCGAACCAGCACGCCGGAGACCTCCGCGCCGGGGCGCACGTCGGCCAAGTGGTCCATCATGCCCTCGAAGGCGTCGTGGACCGCGGCGGCGTCGCCCAGGTCCAGCGCCACGCCCTTCACCTCGGTCTTGTGGACGATCTGCGGGCTGACCACGCGCAGCACGACGGGGTAGCCGATCTGGTCGGCGAACGCGACGGCCTCCTCCGGCGTCCGAACCAGCCGGAACGGAGGCAGGGCCAGCCCGTAGGCCGCCAGAACGGCCAGGGCCTGGTCTTCGGGCAGGTACCCGGCCGGAGCGGCGTCGACAATCGCCGCGGCGGCGTCCCGGTCCACCGGCAGCGCTTCCGGGCGATCCTCGGGCAGCTCCCGCCACTTCCGGATCCGCTGCACCTCGGCCATGGCCCGGCAGGCCCACTCCGGCAGGATGAAGTGCGGGATGTGCGCCCGCTGGAGCAGGTGCACGCCCGGCGCCACGTCCGCGCCGCCCATGAACGAGCAGGCGATCGCCTTCGTCGCGGACTGCTGCACCTGGATGACGCCCCGGGCGATCGCCTCGATGTCGGTCATCGACTGCGGCGTGAGGATCACGAGCGCCTGGTCGACGTTGGGGTCGTCGAGGACGGCCGCCAATGCCGCGCAGTAGCGGTCGCTGCGCGCGTCCCCGATCACGTCGACGGGGTCCTTGATGTTCGCCGCAGCGGGCAGGGAGGCCTTCAGACTGGCGGAGGTGGCCTGCTCGAAGCTCGGCACCTCGAGGCCCAGGGCGATCGCGGCGTCGGTGGCCATCACGCCGGGGCCGCCCGCGTTGGTGACGATCGCCACGCGGTTGCCCTGCGGCAGTGGCTGGTAGGCGTACATGACCGCGGCGTTGAACAACTGCTCGATGCTGTCGACGCGGAGGATGCCGGACTCGCGGAAGATGGCGTCGGCCACGGCGTCCTGCCCGGCGAGCGAGCCGGTGTGGCTGGCGGCGGCCTTGGCGCCCTGCGGCGTGCGCCCGGACTTCAGCGCCAGGATGGGCTTGCCCTTCGGGCCCCGTGTCACGCGGCGAGCGGCCTCGGCCAGGGCCCGGCCGTCCGTGATCTCCTCCAGGTACAGCAGGATCACGTCCGTCTTGTCGTCCTCGTACAGGTAGTGCAGCAGGTCGACCTCACTGACGCCTGCCTTGTTGCCGAAACTGACGAACTTGCTGAAGCCGATGGCGCGGTCTCTGGCGTAGTCCAGCACGGCCGTGCACAGCGCGCCGGACTGGCTGAGGAACGCGATGCGCCCAACCTGGGGCATCTTCCGGGCGAAGGAGGCGTTCAGGCACGACGCGGGATCGGTGTTGATCACCCCGAGGCAGTTCGGCCCGATCATGTCGATGCCGTAGTCGTCACAGATGTCCCGGATCTGCCGCTCGCGCTCGGCGCCGGTCGGCCCGACCTCGCGGAACCCCGCCGAGACGACGATGACCGCCCGCACGCCCTTCTCGCCGCACTGGCGGATCGCCTTGTGGACCACGTTGGCCGGGTAGACGATCACCGCAAGGTCGACGTCGTCGTCGATGTCGATCACGTAGCGGTACGCCCGAACGGAGCAGATGCTGCGCTTGAAGGGCGCCACGGGATACAGCGTGCCCGTGAACCCGCTGTCGAGGATGTTGCGGAAAATGTCGTGCGGGACCGTGCCGGGGGTCGGCACCACGCCGCAGACCGCCACCGACCTCGGGTAGAAGATGCTCTCCAGCGAGCGCTGGCGCTGGCCCGAGGTCGATCCGGTCCGGTCCATGGCCGCCATGGTCATCCGTCTCTCCTGCGCTATCCGCCTCGCTGCATCCACCGCCGGCCTCGCCGGATCAGCGGGTCCCGCTCCGCCGCCGTTTGCTCGAAGACCGCGTCCCACATGGCCTGCTGGGCGTCGGTCCACTTCCGGCCGCGTCGCTCCATCACGGCGGCGGCCGTCTCGTACACCTTCCGCCGGCCGAAGCCCTTCGTCACCACGCCCTCCAGGAACCATGAGAACGAGGGGATGAACTTCGGCAGGGGCTTGCCCGTCGCCAGGATCACGCACATCGACCCGACGTACGCCCCGGTGTTGAGCAGCGTGCCGATGGACGTCTTGGTGTGGTCGCCGATCAGCGCCCCGACCTTGGTGGAGCCGGTGTCGATCGTCCGCCGCGTGCCCAGGGTCATGGAGACGGTGGAGTAGTCGTTCTTGAGGTCGCTGTTGGTCGTCAGCGCCCCGAGGTTGACCCATTCGCCCACGTAGGCGTGCCCGAGGAAGCCGTCGTGGTACTTGTTCGAGTGCCCGTGCACGATCGATTCCTCGATCTCGCCGCCGATGCGGCAGACCGGGCCGATCGACGTGCCCTCGCGGCACTTCGCGCCCAGCAGGACCGAGCGCTTGCCGACGTACGCCGGGCCCTCGATCCGCGTGAAGGGGTGGATCTCCGCCTCCTCGTCGATGTAGATCGGCCCGTCCGTGGCGTCGAGAACCACCATCGGGTGGACCCGCGCGCGCCGCGCGACGTACACGTCCCTCTCGCGCCCGCGGATGGCGCAGGGCTTCTCGACCGTGCCTTCGATGCCGCGCCGCCCCGCCGCCGCGAAGTCCGCCGCGATCTGCTCGCCGTTGGCCAGCACCAGCTCCCACGTGTACCGCCACGTCGGCAGCGACGACCGCACGGTCGGCAGCTTCGCCTTGGCGGCATCGAGGAACGCGTCGATGCCGTCGCTCGGGAGGTTCGCCCCGTCGCCCTGCGCCACGCGGGCGTAGAGCACGCCGCCGGACTCGTCCAGGGCGACCTCGCTCGCGCCGGTCGGCGAGACGCGGAACGCCTCCGCCTTGACGCGCCCGTCCACGAGGAGCAAGTCGTCGCCCACCAGCACCGACGGGTCATTCACCGGCCGCGCCGTCCGCTCAGCGTACGCGCCGGCCAGGTAGTCCGGCACGAAGCATGCCACGTCGTCGGCGTCGACGGCCGCCACCAGCCTCTCGCCGAGCGTCGTGGTGCCGCAGCGCAGCTCCCAGGTGGGTCGACTCCAGGAAAGCGGATGGAAGTTGCTTCGGGCCTCGTCCGCCCGGTCGAGAAGGATCAATCGCATGAAACGTCGTCCGTTGTCGCAGGAAGAAAACCAGTTGACGCAGCCCAATGCCGGCCGACTCACCCCTTCCCGGGGAACACCTCGTCGGCCGTGCCCGACATGATACGCTCCTGGTCGGCCTCCGCCAAGGCCAGCTTGGCGAAGATCGCCAAGTCCAGCTCGATGTGCTCTCTCTGCTTGGCCAGCCCGTCGGGCACTCGGCTGTCGGTGCCGAACATCAGGCGGTCGGGCCCGCAGAAGCTGACAGCGTTGGCGACGGCTTGCTCGCGGACGTGCGGCGGCGTGCCGCGGGTCAGGTCGACGTAGCTCTGCCAGCGGGTCCTGTCGTGGCCGGCGGCGGCGCGCATCCGGCCCATGACGGCCAGGCACTCCTCGCACCACGGCCAGGAAATGTGCGCCATCGCGAAGCGGATGTTCGGATAGTGCAGCAGCTTCTCCAGGTACAGCGGCTTGCAGAAGCGCGAGCCGTCGTCGTTGCCGTACAGGATGCCCGTGTGGATCAGCACGCTCGCCCGCAGCTCGTGGAGCGTCTCCCAGAACGGCTCGAGGCGCTGCTCGTAGGCATACCAGTGGTCGGGAATCAGCTTGATGCCGGCGAAGCCCATCTCCTCCAGCGCCTCGCGCGCCAGGCCGCGAATGCCGGGGATCGTCGGCTCCAGCCAGGCCAGCCCGCCGATCCTCTCCGGCGCGGCGTCGAAGAGCTTCTTCGTCAGCAGGAGCTTCTCCCGCGTGTACTGGAGCGAGACTCGCTCCTTCGGCGAGCAGACGAGGATGCGGTCCACGCCGTTGGCGTCCATCGCCTTGAGAACGCTCGCCGCGTCGGCCTCGGCCGATTGGTGCACGTGGCAGTCTACGATTCGCATGGGGTGGGCCCTTTCGTGGTGCGCCTTGTCGGGATCGGCCTGACAGCATACCGGCGCGGGAGCCGAAGCGAAACGCTCGACCCGGGGGGCCTTTCCCCGCGCGGCGGTGCGCGGTAGCGTGTTGCTCCGGATGGCGGGATGCCCCAACGAAGGAGACGCCCCGATGTGGAACGCCCGATGGGCTCGCGCGGTTCGGTGGCTCGCCGCAGTTGTCGCCGCGTCGGCGGCGCTGATCCAGTCCCCGGCGCTGGGCAAGGACGCCGACCTCGTCCTTGGCGGGCCCGGTGCCGGCAAGGGCACGTTCGCGCGGATCCTGGACATCACCTTCGATGCGCGCGGCATCCTGTACGTGCTCGACGGCGGGCCCTTCCAGAAGCGCGACGAGACCGTCGAGGGCAACTTTCTGGTCCAGAAGTTCGACGGGCGCGGGCGGTTCGTCTCGCAGTTCTCCGTGCACGACGAGCAGCTCGGCGAGCGGAACGACCCGGCGCGACTGGCAGTCGACTCCCGCGGGAACGTATACGTAACGCAGCCGAAGGCCGGCGTCGTCCAGCAGTTCTCGCCGGACGGCAAGCTGCTCCGGCGGCTCGACGTGCCGAACGCCTTTGCGATCGCGGTGCACAAGACCGGCGAGGGCGAGCGCGTGCTGGTGGCGCCCCGGCCCGGCGGCGGCGAGGCCATCGACCGCCTGGCGGTCCTCCAGCCCACGGGCGCCGTCGGCGAGCCGCTCAAGCTCACCCGCAAGCTGACGCGCTGCAGCGACCTGGCCATCGACGCCGGCGGCAGCGTCTACGCTCAGGCCGACACACGCCAGGTCCACAAGTTCGACGCGGTCGGCCGGCACAGGCTGACGATCGGCGCGGGCACCACCGGGCGACTGGAGGACGGCAGCGAGCTGTGGCACAGCGTCGCCGTGGACCCCGCGGGCAACGTGTACTCGCTGGCCTGCGGGTGGATCGCGCGGTTTGACGCGGCCGTGACGTCTGTCACGCGCCGCCAGGGCAAGTTCACGTGGTACGACCCGTGGATCCCGCACGCCGCGTACACCATGCTGGCGGTCGATCCGACGGGGCGCCTGTGGGTCGCGACCAGCGGGCACGACGACGGCAAGGGCCGCTACCACCGCCGCCCCGTCGTGCTGCGGACCGCCGAGGACTTCTTCGGCAAGAAGGCCGAAACACACAGCGCCTTGCTGCTCGGCCTCAACGCCGAGATCGTCCCGCGCCTGCCCTACCACGTCGGCTGCCACCTGGAGCCGGTGACGGTCGACTTCGTCGTCAAGCCCGGCGTGCGGCGCGTCCACGACGTGTCGGTGGCCTGGGGCATCCGCGACGTGCTCGGCGCCGAGGCCGCCGCGGGGCGCTTCGACCTCAAGCTCGTCGATGGCCAGGAGGCGCGCCGGGCCTTCACCTTCACGCCGCGGCGCTGGGGCTGGTACACGATCGAGGTGAACATCGCCGCTGCCGGCCGGCGACTGGTCGGCATCGGAGCGCACCTGGGCCTGACGCCCGCGTACCCCCACCTGCCCCTGCTGAAGGCCGGCCAGTCCCCCGGCGGCTGGGAGGACCCCCTGCGCCAGGCGTTCGTGGGACTGCCGCTTCTGCGCGTGCACCCGCGCCCCGGGCAGCTCGACAAGCTCGAGAAGGTCCTCGCCGACTGCGCCAGGCACGGGGTGACTCCGCTGGCGCAGTTCACCGGCAAGAAGGAGGCCACCCACGACTTCGTCGCCAGGACCGTGACGCGCTTCAAGGGGCGCATCCGCCACTGGGAGATCATCAACGAGCCGAACTTCTCGTTCTCGCCCGCCGAGTACGTCACGCTTTGCGGTCGGCTCTATCCGCTGATCAAGGCGATCGACCCGTCGGCGAAGGTGCTGGCCCCGGCGGTCTGCGGCGTGCAGTTGCCGTGGTACCGGGCGTTCTACGAGCGCGGCGGCCACGGAAGCTGCGACATCCTCTCCGTCCACGACTACGAAGGCCACGAGAGCATCGACCCGTTCCACTGGCGTCGGAAGTTCGGCGACCTGCGCCGGGTGATGAGAGGCCATCGCGACGCCGACAAGCCCATCTGGCAGACGGAGCGCGGCATGCCCGGCGTGCGGGCGGACTGCTTTCTGGGCCCGGCCCAGGCCGTCCGCGAACTGCTTCACCGCAACCTGCTGGCCTCGTTCGGCATCCCCAGCGAGCACAGCGTCTACTACTACCTCAACCACGGTGGCTACGGGGCCTACCCGGCGTACCTGTGGTCGCGCGTGGGCCCGCACCCCGCCGCCTTGGCCCTGCGCACGCGGCGGGCCATGCTCATGGGGCGCAAGCTCGCCGAGCGCATCGACCTCGGGACGACGGGCAGCAAGTGCCTCCTCGCCCTGCGCTACGCCGGTGGCCCCGGGCAGGTCATCACGCTCCAGAGCCTCGGCACGCTGGACTGGCCCATGGAGCTGCCGGTCTCGGGCGGGGAGTCGCTTGCCGTCGTCGATGCGTTCGGCAACGAGCAGGCCGCGCCCGTGCGGTCCGGCAAGGCGCGCGTGACCGTCGGCGCGCTGCCCATCTACCTGCGGCTGGCCGAGGGGCAGAAGGTGACGATCCCGAAGCTGGACCTCGGGCGCAACCTGGCGCCGCTGGCGACCTTCTCCTACTCGGGCAAGCTGAAGCACGAGGACACGACGGTGCTGGCCAATGGCGTCTTCGAGAGCCCCCACGCCGGCTACCCGACGCAGTACCGCTACCTCGAGGGCGAGATCACCTCCTTCCCGCAGTACCTGAACATCACCTTCCCCCACCCGCGGACCGTCGACCGCATGCTGGTCTTCAGCCTGCGCGCCGACAACATGCAGACGGCGCTGCTGGACTACGACGTCGAGGCCCACGTCGCCGGCCGCTGGACCACCGTCTGCCGCACGCGCACGCCGATGCCGGCCAGCTCCGCCGTCCTCACGCCCCAGTGCAAGGCCAACACGTGGTACATGGACACGAACTTCTTCCGCAATGAGTTCAGGCCGGTGACGGCGCATCGCCTGCGCCTGGTGGTGCGGAACACGACGCGGGGCCTGCTGCCGGATGCGGCGGCCGAACGCATCACCGGGAGGGACTTCGGCCCGCGCCTGCACCTGCGGGAGATCGAGATCTACGGCCCGCCGGGCAAGGTGGAGGTGTCGGTCCCGGGCGGCGAGACGGCGTGCCGCCAAGCCGTCGAGCGGAGAGGCATCACGGCGTGGATCGTCAACCGCACGGCGGAGCCCCTGCGCGTGGAGGCATGCGTCTCGGCGCCCCGGGGCTGGACGGCGCGACCGGCAAGGGCGCCGGTGACGATCGGGCCCCGCACGGGGGTCAAGGCGGCTTTCGACGTGCAGGCGCCCGCGCCGTTGGCCGTAGGCCCCGTGCCCATCGACGTGGAGGTGCGAGACCCGCAAGGTCGCGTGCTGGACTACGATCGCCTTACGCTCACGTTCCTCTCCCCCGTCGAGCTGACGCCGCGAGCGCCGCAGCGCCTGGACGGGACGGCCCAGCCCATGCGCCTGGACATCCGGAACCTCGCGCACGATTCGGACGTCACCGGCACGGCGAGGGTGTGCGTCTCCGCGCTCGAACAGGGCGACCGGTCGCTCGAGCCCCCCGCCAAGGCGTTCGGGCCGGTTCAGCCCGGGCAGACCGTTACCGTCGAAGTGCCGGTGCGCGGGCTGAAGCTACTCGGGCGGCCGTGGCGCGTGGCGTGGTCCGTCACGGCGAGAGGGCTGATCGCCACGGCGAGCGAGGAGTGGGCGCCCGTGCGGGCGTGGCACGTCGTCGGGCCGTTCGCCAACGACGAGAAGAACACGGCCCTGCACACGGCCTTCGCGCCGGAGAGGGGCGTGGACCTCTCGGCGCCCTGCGACCTCGCGGGCGGCAAGAAGGGCCGGTGGCGCCTGGCCGTCACGGACGGGGGCGGCTACGTCGAGCTGGCCAAGCGGTTCGAGCGGAACACGTTCGCCTGCGCGTATGCCTTCGCGATCGTCCGCTGCCCCACGGCGCGCGATGCCGTGGTGTCGGTCGGCTGGGACGACGGCTTCCGGCTCTTCCTCAACGGCACGTGCGTCGCCGAGGACGACAGCACGTCCCACGGCGCCAAGCCCGGCCAACTCCGCGTGCCGGTGCGCCTGAAGGCCGGGGACAACGAGGTGCTCCTGAAGGTCACCCAGTTCCACGGCGGGTGGGGCTTCTACTTCCGCGTGCTCGGACCGGACGGCAAGCCGATGGGCGACGCGGCCATCCTGCCGGATCGATCGCCGTAGCCGCCCAGCCGGCGCGGCGAGCTTGACCACCGCGCGGGCAGGCGCTGTGATCTCGCCGCCATCGTGTGAATACTCCTTTCCGTCACTGGCGTCTCGCCCAACGCTCGCAGCAGGAGAGGCCGAACGTTCGAGTGGCTCGAAGTATGGCTCCATGAGATGAGCCCCGTGGACAAGACGGCGATCCAGTGGGTCCAGGCGCTGAACGACAACGCCATCTGGGGTCCGCCGATGCTCGTGCTGCTGCTGGGAGCGGGCATCCACGTCTCAATCCGCACGAAGTTAATCCAGTTCCGCAAGTTCGGGCTGATGAGCCGCGAGACGCTGGGGAAGATCTTCCACCGGGGCCCGGCCGCCGAAGGCGACGTCACCCCCTTCCAGGCCATGAGCGTCGCGATGGGCGGAACGGTCGGCGTGGGGGACATCGCCGGCGTGGCGACGGCCATCGCCGCCGGCGGGTCCGGGGCGCTGCTCTGGATGCTCGTCTCCGGGCTCGTCGGCATGGCGACGTAGTTCACCGAGGTCGTCCTGGGCACGCACTACCGCCCGCGCGAGCCCGGCGGGCCGATGATGGGCGGCCCGATGACCTACATCACCCGAGGCCTGGGGCGGCGCTGGAAGCCGCTGGCGATCCTCTTCTGCCTCTTCGGCGCGCCGGCCGGGCTGGGCATCGGCAACATGACGCAGGCCAACGCCGTCGCCACGGGCGTCGAGCGCCTCATCGAGGGCACCGCCGAGCCGGGGTGGATGGCGCTGTTCGCCACGTCAGTGGGGCGGCGCGAATCGCTTGGGGAAGTCCGCCTTGAGCCCGATGCGGCTCGTGTCGATCGGCCGGAAGCCGAGTTTCAGGGCGGGAGAGCTGTCCTTCAGGCGGAAGTCGCGCCCGGCGAAATCGGCAAACAGCGGGTCGGCCGTGATGCTGCTCCGGTCGAACTTCCCGCCGAAGGCCTTTCGCCAGGCGTCGTACGTGCGGCCGCCGGGGCTCCGCCCGGCCATGGTCAGCTCGCCGCCGGGGTGGAAGTACACGTTCTGGTCGCACTCGGCGAGGCGGTCGGTGGTCCAGTTGTTGAAGTCGTAGATCGCGGCGGCGGGCTCCTCGATGTACACGATGTTGCGCCGGTAGACGTGGTGGTCGCATCGCTCGTCGGCCATGAAGAGCGACCGGATCGCCGAGCGGCACCCCCGCGAGACGACCAGAACGTTGTTCTCGATGCGGTTGCCGACGCCCTTGGCGTAAATGCACTGGTTGCCGCCCTTGCCGGCCACGTCGTAGATGACGTTGTTCGTCACGACGAAGTAGTCGGTCGCGTCGTCGAGGTACATCCCGCTCTGGATGGTCATGCGGGTGTTGCCGACGTCGTGGATCAGGTTGTGGTCGTAGACGTTGTCCCGCCCCGGGCCCCACGACTCCATCGCGCCGGTGTCCTGGCTGTCGAGGTTGACGTGGTGGATGTGGTTGTAGGCAAGCAGGTTCTTCCGCGAGTGCAGGAAGTCGTGGCGGTTGGCCCACGTGACGCCCTTGACCTGCTTGCGCAGCACCTGGTAGCGGACGCCCTTGATCGTCGTGCCGTACCGCGGCATGTGGTGGATGTCGTTGTGCACGACGCGGTTGTGCCCGCTCTGGCTGATTCGCACGCCGTAGCCGTGTCCCACCAGCCGCCCGCAGTGGTGGATGTGGTTGTTCTCCACCACGTGGTGGTGGTTGACGTCCCCCCGGCCGGGCGAGAGCCCCTGGAGGTGCACGCCGTGCAGGCCGTGCCGGAGGATCTCGTTGCCGTAGAGCGTGATGCGCCGGGCGTGGCCGGCGATGAGCACCCCGCACTCGCGGGCGTTCTCGATGCGGCAGAAGCGCACGGAGCAGTCGGCGGCCCCGTCGAAGCGCACGCCGTCGCCGTTGGAGATGCTCACGTCGAGGCCCTCGAAGTGCACGTTGCGCACGGGCCGCTCCGCCGTCCCCTCGATCGCCAGCACGGCGCCCGCCGTCGACGCGACCAGCGTCCGTGCGCCCGGGTCGCCGCCGGAGCGTGGCCAGGCGTACAGCGATCCCGCTCGCAGGTCGATCACGCACTCGCCCGGCCGGTCCAGCAGCGCCAGGACGTTCTGGACGAAGTAGCGGTTGCCCGGCCGCATCCGGAAGCCGCGCCCGCCCATGGTGACGGTGCGCGTGGCGGCATCGACGCCGGCGAGCGGCACGTCCTTGCTGAACCAGTCGTGGTAGGCCCAGAGGAACACGCGCCCGCCGGCGATGTCCCACCCGGCGGGGTCCAGGTCGCCCGCGCTGTAGACGAACGCACGGGACTCGTTGCCCTTGGCGGGGCGCTCCAGGCGGAAGTAGCCGTCGTTGGGCGCGCGGGCAAGCGTGAGCCGCCGGCCATTCTCGAAGAGCTGGTCCGGCTGGGCGCCGGCGGGGACGGTCGCCTGCCGGATGCTGCCCTTGTGCCGACGCCAGCCGGTGACCCGCAGGCCGCCGACGAGGACGGGCACTTCGCCGGGCTCGGCCGCGTACGTGATGCAGAGCTTGTCGCTGCCGGAGTCCTCCGGGCCGAACGCGAGGCCCTGCGGCAGGTAGTACGTCCCGCCGCAAACGAGCACGCGGACGTCGCCCTCCGGGCGCGTGCGGATCAGCGCCCGAACGGCATCGCGGGCCCGGCGGAGCGTCGCGAACGGCTTCGCTGCCGTGCCGGGGCCGGCGTCGTCACCTGCCGGCGCGACGTGGAAGGTCCGCTGGAGGTCCGCCCCGCGCGTTCCGCCGGCGAGGGACGCCAGCACGACGAGGAGGGTCAACGAGGCCGCTGAACGCGTGCGCATGAGGGAACTCCCGTGCCGATCCGGCCGCGCGCCGGCGCCTACTTCGGGCCGTCGATCACCTTGAACGTGACGGTCAGGGGCTTGCTCGTGGCCCCGCCGGGGCCCCGGGCGACGGCCGTCAGCTTGTGCGTGCCCGCCGGTGGCGTCCAGTCGCCGTAGTCGCCGTCGCGGTCGCCGGCCAGGGCGTATGGCGCGGTCCCCTCCGTCTTGCCGCGCTTGCCGTCGAGCGTGAAGGTCACGCTGTCCACGTCGCCGCTGGTGCGGGCGATGACGTTCAGCTTGCGCGTCGGCAGCCTCGACAGGTCGATCATCGCCCCGTCGGCGAGGGGGTCGAAGGCCCCGATCGGCCGGTCCTTGTCGGCGTCGATCAGCGCGAAGCCCTCGATGACGGGCGGCTTGCCCGTTCGCTTGGGCCGGCGGCGCTTGGCCGACCCGCCGCCGCGGGCAGGCTTCGGCAGGCCGCGCGCGTCGGCTTGCGTGAACGTCGGCAGCGGCGCGTTGGCGCCCAGGTGCCACGCCCCCGCCCCGCGGACGAGGGCGACCCAGTCCTTGTTCTCCTCGGCCGGCGGCTCGCCGATGGCGTGCTTGCCGGCTCCCTGGAACGTCTTGACCGTGCCGTCCCGCAGCGAGCCGCCCTTCCGCGGGTTGTACCACCGGACGGTGTACGTGTTGTCCGGGACGGTCAGCGCCGTCGTGCCGCCGCGGGGCAGGTAGATCGCGTAGATCTTGCCCTCGGAGTAGAAGCAGTAGTCGTCCCTGGCGTCGGTCAGCTCGTCGCCGGTCCGCATCGCCCAGAACGGCAGGTGCTTGTGGAAGAACTCCAGGGCGTGGCGCGTCTGGGCCCACATGTTCGCGCGGCTGCGCCAGTCCTCGCAGTTCAGATCGTTGTGGGCGTACTTGTAGCCGAAGTACCACTCGCAGCCCGCCCCGCCGGCCATCAGGTTGCCCCAGAGCGGGTAGCGGCGGACGTCGTCGTGATCGGGGTCGTCCTTGTCGGGCTTGATGCCGGTGTTGGCGGGCCCGGCCTCGTCGTGGCAGACGAACCACCGCCGCCCCGCCAGTGCTGAGCGGACGACCCACTTGATCGTCTCGGCGTGGGTGATGCGGGCGTTGCCCGTCTGGAGGCTAGGCCCGTCGAACGGCCCGAAGCCCAGTAGCGGGGAGTAGACCTGGTCGTAGCGCCCCGGGAACGTGTGGCAGACGATCGCGTGGTCGTAGGGGTCGAGGCCGCGGACGTACGTGCAGAACGCCTTGCGCTGCGCGTCGGTGTTGGTGTTCTCCTCGCCGAGGTTCCACGTGATCGCCAGGTGGTGGGCGAAGCGGGCGATCAGCTCGCGGTAGTAGAGCTTCCGCTGCGGGCCCAGCTCGCCGCCGTCGAGGCCCTGGTCGTTCTCCGTCTCCTGCGTGATCGGGTGCAGCGCCAGTCCGAGCGAGTCCATGTGCGAGAAGACGATCTCCCACTGGTCGAGCTTGGAGCAGTCGAACCGCATCCGCTCCTTGGGCGAGGTCCACGGCCAGGTGTCCTTCCCGTCGCCGCCGTCGATGTTGTACGGGATGAAGTACACGCTGTTCATGCCCGTCGAGGCGAGGTAGTTCAGCGCGCCGATGATCCCCTTGCCCTTGCCCCCCCGCCAGGTCGGGTCGCCCGGGCGCCAGTCCTTCACGTGGGGCGCGTACTTATGGAGGAAGCCGCCGGTCTGCTGCCGGCCGCTCTTGCCCGTGTCGAACGTGCCGTCGAAATCGGCGTAGCCCAGGAAGTTCTCCGGGCTGTCCGCGCCGCCCTTGAGAAAGCGCTCGCCCGTCTCGGCGAAGCGCAGGTAGTGCCCGCCCACGTGGCGAAGGAAGCCCTTGGCGCGGAAGTCGCGGCCTGTCTTGTCGCTCGGGGCGATGCGGAGCTGGCCGGACGTGCCGTCGAAGGCGGCGGGCTTGCCGGCCTTCGGGTCGTCGCTCAGCACCACGTTCCGCCCCCCGCGGAACGAGGCGACGTAGGCCCACGTGCCGGTCGCCTCCGGCACGAAGTGGACGCGCCACTTGGTGCCCTTGGCCGCGCCGGTCTCGCCGGCCCGCCCGTCGGCGGCGTAGTAGCCCGGCACGACCACCTTCTTCTCGCCCTGCGAGAACGTCACGGTCAGGCAGTAGTCCGTGAAGGGGTTCGGCGTGGCGCCCTCGCTCGTGGCGGGGCCGTCAAACGTCAGCGTGACGTTGTGCCACTTCTTCCGCTGTCCCGTGACGGCGGGCTCAGCGATGGCGATGTGGGTAACGGCGACGAATACCAGTGCGATGATCAGCAGCCTCGGGCTGAGCGACACGGCAGTTCTCCTTCTTCGTTCCGCCGGAAACGACCTCCGACCCAAACCGAGTGCTCCACGCACTCCGCGAGATCCGTGCAATCTGTGTAATCCGTGAAATCTGTGGACACGTGGAATCCGTGGGATCTGTGGACACGTGCAATCTGTGTAATCCGTGAAATCTGTGGACACATGGGATCCGCGGACTACTCCAGTTCCGGCTGGATGTCGACCCAGCCGCCGTCGTGCTCGTACGCGGAGAGATACATCGCGTGGAGGATGGACTGGGTCCGTCGCGCGTCGCGGCCGGGGCAGGTCAGCTCGGCGCCGATGCGCACGGCCGCGGCGAAGTTGTCGGCCGCGTTGACGTACTCGCTCTCCACCCGCTCGGGCGGCTCTTCCATCCACGCGCCGTCCAGGAAGTACTTGCAGACGGGGTGGTCGAACGGCCCGCCGGCGGCCTGGAAGTACGCCCCGCCCGTTCCCGCGAGCTCCCAGTGGAGGTACCAGGTCTTCTGGGGGTAGCACGTCGTGGCCTGGAACGTGAGGGCGAGGTCGTCGTCGTAGAGCCAGACGGCCAGGCCGAGGTCCTCGGCCTCGATGTCGTGGTTCTGCGTCCAGAGGTTGCAGCGGACCTTCCTGGGGATGCCGACGCAGAAGGCGACCTCGTCGATGTGGTGAATCGACTGGTTGCTGAGGACGCCGCCGCCGTCGAGGGCGCGGGTGCCGCGCCAGGCGCCGTTGGCCCGGAAGTAGTCCATCGTTCGCAGCACCTTCAGCGAGCAGTTGCCGCTGAGCAGGCGCCCGAGTGCCCCGCCCTCCAGCGCCGCCTTGAGCGACAGCGTCGCCGACGTGTACCGCCGCCCGAAGTCCACGCCCAGCAGCAGGCCCCTTTCCTCGGCCAGGCGGATCATCGCGTCGCAGGCCTCGACACTCGCGTCCATGGGCTTGGTGGTCAGGACGTGCTTGCCGGCCTCGAGGGCCTGGAGGGCGACCTTGCCGTGGTTGCCCGTCTCGGTCAGGACGTAGACGACCTCGACCTCGTCGTGGTCGAGCCACTCGCGAACGTCCACGCCGTAGGGCACGCCGAACTCCGTGCCGGTGCGCTCGGCGCGCTCCTCGCGGAGGTCGCAGACGCCGACGAGCCGGCACCCGCTGGTCTCGTGGACCTGGCGCGAGCGGTTGTGGCCCATGCCGAGGCCGACGACGGCGAAGCCGACCGGATCGTCCTCCCAGGAGCGCTCGTGGCCTTCGGAGGCCTTCGGCTCGTCGAACAGCCCCCCGGCCGCGGCCGTCGGCCAGGCCCTCTGTACGACCTCGACGGTCCGCCGGGACATCTCCTCGTTGCTCACCGAGCTGTCGGGGTTGTGCGTCTCGACGCTGACGGGCCCGTCGAGCCCGGCGTTGTCGCAGACCTGGAGCACCTTGCTGTAGGGGACGGTCTCGTCCGCCAGGCCCTCGACGGCGCCGCGGGCCTTGACGTGCAGCAGCCGGGCGTGCGGCGCCAGGCGACGGAGGTACGCGTCCTCGTCCTGCCGCCGCTCGTCGCAGTCCCACGCGTTGTGGACGTCCCAGGCCAGCCCCCACTGCGGCACGCCGAGCGCCTCGGCGATCGTCAGCACCTCATCCGGCGTAACGCCGCAGTTCTCGAAGGCCAGGACCAGCCCGGCGGCCCGGGCCCGCTCCGCCAGCGGGCCGAACAGGTCCAGCACCTTCTGCTGCTCGTCGGGGCGGACGGCGAGTTCCCCGGCCAGCTCCGCCGGCGGCTGCCAGTAGAAGAAGCTCCGCACCAGCCGGCAGTCCACGGCGTCGGCCAGGCGGATGATTCCCTCGAGCTTGTCGGCCTCGGCCTGCCGGCGGTCGGCGTCGGGCAGGTGCACCTTGGCCAGCGACGACTCGAGGCAGCCCACCTTCATGTCGTGGTCGTCCAGGAGCCGCTTCAGCTCGGGCAGTCTGTCGGGGTCCAGCGCCTCGGCGGCCTTGCCGAGCACGCGCCCGCGAAGGTCCACGTACTCCAGCCCCCACTCCTTGAGGACGGGCAGGCCTTGGGCGATGTCCACCCCCAGCTCGTCGGTGAAGATCGACGGGAACATGGTCTCTCCTTACGGCAGTCCACCTCGGGCCACGCTGCGTTCCGGAGGCGTGAGCCTACCGCATTCCCGCAGCGCGTTCAATGCCGGCGGCGGGCCTTCCGGCCGAGCGGTGCGCAACGCCGGGCGGACACACCGCCCTCGCCCGAGCAGCGGCGAAGAACTGCCCTCGCCGGCACATTCCGGTATGATGCAGCGCGGCCCGGGCGGCGGCCGACTCGGATGGGGAAGAGAGATGGTCGTTCGTGCCCTGATCGTCGCGCTGTGTCTCGGCGCCACGTCCGCGTGGGCGATGGTGGCAACGAACCCCGGCCCGGCCGGAAAGGAGCACACATGACTGAGGGGAACGCAGCGGGCCCTGCCCTGGCCCTGCGGGCGGCGCTTCTCACCGCCCTCGCCGCGGCGCCCTGCGCAGCCGAGGACGTCGGCGAGAGGACGGGACGGATGTGGCACCCCTGCGTCGAGTGGAGCCGGCGCAATCCGTCGTGGGAGGGCAACCCGTTCGACGTGGTCGCCACGGTGACGTTCCGCCACGCCGACAGCGGCGAGCGGCGAGCCACGGAGATGTTCTACGTCGGCGACAAGACCTGGCGGTTCCGCTTCGCCGGCACGCGGCTGGGGCGCTGGGCCTTCCGCTCGACAAGCAGGGACCCGCAGCTCGACGGGCTGACGGGCACGGTAATCGTCAAGCCCAATCCCGACGACGACGCGGCCGGCTTCCTGACGCACAAGGGCAATCGATTCGCCCGACACGTCGGCAACGACGGCCGCCTCGAAGCGTACCGCTTTACCGTATACATGAACCGTGTGGAGTTCACCGGCCGACTGATCGGGCTGCCCGACGAACCGGAGCGGCTTCGCGCCTACGTGGAGGACGCCAGGCGGCACGGCTTCGGCGCCATCTTCGTCCACGTGGTCAACAGTTGGTTCCAGTACGGCGCGCGGAAGTACATCGACCACAAGAGCGTCGACCCCGACCCCAAGACCTTCGCCGCGCTCGAGGAGGCGATCCGCACGGCTCGCGGGCTCGGCTGCCGCGTGCATTTCTGGGCCTGGGGCGACCAGTCGCGCAGGTGGACGCCGATCGGCGTCGGGGGCATCAACGGCCCGGCCGACCGGCGGCTGCAACGCTACATCGCCGCGCGGCTCGGCCCGATGGTCGGCTGGTCGATGGGGTACGGCTTCGATCTGCACGAGTGGACGAAGCCCGCTCAGCTCGACGCGTGGGCCAAGTATCTCCACGAGCACATGGGCTGGGACCACTTGCTGTGCACGCGCGGGCACAGGCTGGCCGGCAGCAGGAACAACATGGACTCCTACGACGGCTTCGGGCGATCGGTGGGTCTGGCCACCAGCGCCCACGGGCCCAAGGACTACCACGAGATCGTCAGGCACCTCGACAGCGATGCAGCCCGGCCTCATTTCTACGAGGAGCGCCACAGTTACCTGCGGGAGGGCTTCCGGTTGGACATGCGGGGGACGCGGCGGCTGGTGTGGTGGCAGACGCTGGCCGGCGGCATGGGGGGCTTCTTCGGCTTCTACCCGAACAGCAAGCACCCGTACCCCAACCCCGAGCAGCTCCGCTGCGCGAGCGAGTTCTGGCACAAACGGTTCCTTCTCGAGATGGTCCGGGCCAACGAGCTGACGGATGGGTACGCCCTGAGGACGCCCGACCGCCGCCGTTTCGTCTTCTACCGAGAAGACGCCGCCGCGATCGCCGTCGATCTGACGAAGGCGCCCGCCCCACTGCCCGCCGTGGCCGTCGACGCCGCCAAGGCCTACAAGGAGATCGACCTCGGCAAGCTGACGCCCGGCAAGCACACGCTGAAGCTGCCCCGCAAGAGCGACTGGGCCGTCGCCGTCGGGACGTTCGACGCCAGGTGACCCGCACGGCGATGCCTCGCTGTCAGCGGCCCACGCTCAACTCGGGGACTGCCGATCGGACTGACGCCGGGAACATCGGTTTTGCGCCTACTCCGCCGGCGCGGCGGGACCCCGGTAGACCGAGCCGCCGAACGTCGTCACGACGATGTGCTCGGCGTCGCCGGGCAGGAAGTGCACGCGCTGGATGTTCGAGAACGGCAACCTGGAGAACGGCTGCCAGGTCGCGCCGTCGTCGCGGCTGAGCCACAGGCCCGCGCTGTCCCGCGGCACGCCCTCGGTGAGCGTCATGTAGATCCAGCCCGCACGGCCGGGGTGGTAGAACGCCCCGAAGTGCTCCGGCCCCCTCTGCGCGAGCCGCTTCCAGGTGGCCCCGCCGTCGGTCGTGCGGTACAGCCCTCCCTCCGGCCGGCCGCGGGAGTTCGCCGCCGACAGCAGGATCGTCCCGCTGAGCTTTGGATGGACCGTGAAGTCCTTCGGCCAGCGCACGCCCAGGGAGCCGGTGACCTTCGACCAGCTCTCGCCGCGATCCGCCGAACGGTACAGCCCGACGCCGTCGGCCGTGAAGCCCCCGCCGGGCCGGCGCTTCGCCGTCACCAGGACGAAGAGCCCGCCGTCGGCGTGACGCTGAATCCTGCAGCAGCGCATGTTCTTCGGATGGCCCAGGCTGCGGCTCTTCGGAGCCCACGTCGCGCCGCCATCGTCGCTGCGGTAGACGCCCATCTCGAAGAGCGAGGCATACAGCCGCCGCCGGCCCTTTGGCGACGTCGGATCGAGCACGACCGACAGGCACGGCGCCTCGGGCAGCTTCGCCTTCCGCCACGTTTGCCCGAAGTCATCGCTGCGAGCCACGCCGCCGGACATCCGCACGCGGTGCCGCCCGTGGATGATGTTCCCGTTCGGGATGTCGTGCGTGTTGGACATCGCCGCCCAGATCCGTCCCGGCACGTCGGGGTCGAACGCCAGCTCGTATGTGGTGTTCCGCCACGGCAGGGCCCACCCGCCCCAGATCCAGGTCCGCCCGGCGTCGAGGCTGCGCGCCAGGCCGATGTCCGTGTAGCAGATGTAGTGCCGCCGGGGCTCGTGCGGGTCGGCGTAGTAGTTCCACGTGCTGGTGACGACCAGCCCGTTGTTGCGCCAGGCGGCCTGCGCGCCGCGCCCGCCGGCCCGCGCGCCGGTGTGGCCGACGTGCCACGTCCGCCCGCCGTCGTCCGTGCGGTACAGGAACATGCCCGTGGACATCATCACCACGTTCGGGTCGGCCGGGCTGACGACGAAGCTTGACGGCACGCTCTGCCAGCGCTGGCCGATCGCCTTGGCGAGCCAGTCATCCGCGACGTTGTACTGCCGGAAGCGCGGGTCGGAGAAGAGCACGGCCCGCCAGTGCTTGCCGGCGTCGTCGGTGCGATAGACGGTCGCGTGGTTCGGGGGGAAGTAGCTCGTGCCCGCGTCGTGGACGTAGGCGACGCTCGGCCGCCTGTTCGTCGTGCGGACGTACCGGTAGCGCGGCACCTCGCCGTGAGCCCACTTGCTCGCGCGCTTCGTCTGCACGTTCAGGCCGTTCATGCACCGGCGCCACGTGCGGCCGTGGTCCGTCGAGACGTATACGCCGCCGGCCAGCTTGCCGCCGACGAGCCTGCACGCCACCGTGGCGTAGAGGAACGTCACCTTGGCGTCCGAGCCGACGGCGAAGCTCAGCAGCGGCTGGTCCGGCAGCCCGCGCCCGAACCGCTCGAAGCGCGTGCCCCCCTGCCCGGAGAGGAACACGCCGTCGATGGTGCCGACGTAGTAGCCGGGGGTGGCGAGGAGGTCCCTTCGATCGGCGCCCATGCCGATCGGCGTGCCGGTAACCCCCCGGCACGTGACCCACGTCTTCCCGCCGTCGGCCGTCGTGTACAGCCCCCCGGCGGCGCCGACGAACAGGTGCGTCCCCTCCTCGTCCGGGTCGATCCAGAGGAAGCTCAACCGCCCGCGCCAGGGCGGCTTGCCGCCCAGCGGCCGCCACGTCACGCCGTAGTCATCGCTGACGTGCAGCCGGCCGCTCCAGCCGCTGCCCGCGTAGATCCGCCCCGGACGTCTCGGGTCGAACACCGGCGAGCAGGACGTGCAGCCGCGGAGCTGCGCGTGGTGGATCATCCGCCACGAGCGCCCGCCGTCGCGCGAGACGTACGCCCCGCTCATGTCGCAGTTGACCATCGCGGCGTTGGCGTCGTGGGGGGAGCCAGCCAAGCTGAACAGCGCCCCACCGCCGCACAGGCCCACCGGGCGCCAGGGGTCGTCTGTCGCCACGGCACTCGCTCCCGTCGCCAGATACGTCGCCAGCGCGAGGGCCCGGCTCGCCGTCGTTCGCATGCTCGTCTCCTCTCAGGGCCCGCCGGTTGGGGAGAGCATCCCCCGGCCGCGATCA
>CAZXOC010000002.1:21240-78421 GCA_964642165.1 uncultured Planctomycetaceae bacterium
AACAGCTCGAGCTTGCCGTCGGCGTTCTTCTTCGAGATGACCTCGGAGTAGGTCCGCGTCCGGACGTGCCCGTCGGCCATGATGAACGCGCAGCGCCCCTGCTTCTCCTTCGCGACCTGATCGTAGCGCCTCATGTGCCCGCGAGGCCAGTCGCCGGGGGTGACCATCGCCTCGATGATGGCCGGCTCCTCGGTGATCCAGGAGCAGTGGCCGACCAGCGCGGTGTTGGGGGGGTCCTTGATCTCGTACGGCGTGACGACCTTGTCGTCCTTGGTCAGCGTGTCGTTGAAGCCGTAGCCGCAGTGGACCTTGCCCGCCAGCCCGCGGTCGGGGTCGCTGGGGCAGACGTACATATCCGGGCGCTTGTTGCCGTACTTGTAGACCTTGTTGCACCACCACTTCGGCGTCGACTCGTCCCCCGGCAGCATGTCGTTGGCGTCGATGTTATGGTAGGTGACCGTCTGGATGTCGTTCATCGGCAGCTCGTCGTCGCAGCGGGAGTAGTAGCCCTGGATGGCCTTATTGATCAGGTTGAGCTGGTTCTGGCACCTCGTCTCGTTCGCGAGGTCCTTCACCGTCACGAACGAGGGCATCATGGTGCCCACCAGCAGGGCCATGATCCCCACGACCACCAGCAGCTCCACGAGCGTGAACGCCTGTGCCGAGCGATTCATGCATATATCCTCCGCCTCCCGGCCTGACCGGGGGGAAGCAGCACTCGAACCACGTTACCTGCATTGTACCGGATGGCTCGCGCCCGGTCCAGCGCCCGGGGCCGGCGTGCCCGCGCGCCGGGGCGTAGAGACAAGCGGCCGCGCTGCAGCCAGCGCGGCCGAGAGGTCCAGATCCCGCGCCCGCTCGCGGCGCGGCGAGCGACCCGAGCCCGGGCGCGTCACGCGACAATCTTCGTGACCCGCACCTGGATGTACTTCTGCCGGTGCCCCATCTTCCGGCGCGAGCTTTTCCGCCGGCGCCACCGATACACGTAAAGCTTGCGGCCCTTGACCTCGCCGGCGACGATCTCGCCGACGACCTTCGCGCCTTCCACCAGCGGCGTGCCGACGCGGACGTCGCCGTCGGCGCTCACCAGCAGGACCCGGTCGAACTCGATCTCCCCGGCGTCCTCGGGCAGGTCGCGCAGGTCCAGGTTCAGCACGTCACCCTCGGCGACCCGGAACTGCTGGCCGCTGTCCTCGATCACTGCATACACGGCTGTCTCCTCGCCTGGAAGCAAAGCATGGAATTATCAACATCCCGGCGCCCGTGTCAAGCCCCCGCCCGCTCACCTGGCCGGCCCCCCGTCTCTGGGTGGGTACGGGCTTCGGCTTGGCGCTGCGGGCGGGCGGTGATAGGCTCCCCTCGGCCCGGCAGCAGAAAGGGCGACCCCCATGATCATCGATGCCGACTGCCACATCTCGCCGACGCCCGAAGGCGGCAACAGCATCACCACCGACGAGCTCCTGCGGCGGATGGACCGCGCCGGCGTGGACAAGGCCGTCGCGTGGCTCCAGCCACCCTACCGCCGCGAGGTCGATCCCGCCAACGCCTACGTCCACCAGGCCATGCGCGACCACGGCGACCGCGTCCTGGGCTTCGGCTGGGCCGACCCCAACCTCGGCGTCGACGCCGCCAAGGCCACCGTCCGCCGCTGCGTGGAGGACTTCGGGCTCTACGGCGTGAAACTCAACGGCGCCCAGAACAGCTTCTACATCGACTCGCCGGAGCTGTCGATCCCCGTGATCGAGGAGATCGCCCGGGCCGGCTGCCTGCTGGCCTTCCACGTCGGCGCCGACGCCTACGAGCACACGCACCCCTTCCGCGTGGGTAAGATCGCCCGGCAGTTCCCCGAGACGACCATCCTCGCCGTGCACATGGGCGGGGCGTCGTTCCACGACCTGTCCGACGCGATGATCGAGGTCGCCGCCGACTGCCCCAACCTCCACCTCATCGGCAGCGGGGTCCGGGTGATCCCCGTCCTCAAGGCCATCCGCACCCTCGGGGCCGATCGCGTCAGCTTCGGCAGCGACACGCCCTTCGAGCTGATGTGGGTCGAGCGGGCCAAGTACGATGCCCTGCTCGACGGCGAGGTCGCGGACGAGGACAGGGCCAGGATCATGGGCGGCAACATCGCGCGGCTGTTCGGCCTGGCGTAGGGCAGGCTGCCGCCGGGGGAGAACACCGAAGCCGCCGTCAGGCCAGCCGCCGCCGATGCAACCGTCCCGGCCGGGCCTACCCCAGCGCGTCACGCAGGTTCCGGAGGAACGCCGCGGCGGCCAGGCACCCGCCGTGGAACTGCGACAGGCGGAATCGCTCGTTGGGGCTGTGGATGCGGTCGTCCGGCAGGCCGAAGCCCAGCAGCACGGCGTCCAGCCCCAGCAGGCGCTGGATCACCTCCGTCACCGGCACGGACGCCCCGCAGCGAATCATGGCCGGGGCGCGGCCGAACGCCTCGGCCATCGCGGCGCGCCCGGCGTCCATCGCGGGCGAGTCCAGCGGCAGCAGCACCGGACGGGCCTCGGCGTTGACGTGCACCTCGGCCGTCACGCCCGGCGGCGTGTGAGCGGCAACGAACTCCCGAAAGCCCGCCACGACCTTCGCCGGGTCCTGGTCGGGCACCAGCCGCATCGAGATCTTCGCGCTCGCCGAAGCCGGGATGATCGTCTTGGAGCCCTTGTCCGTGTAGCCGCCGACGATGCCGTTGGCGTCGAGCGTGGGACGCCCCCAGCGCCGCTCCAGCACGGGGAGGCCCTTCTCGCCGGCGCCGAGGGCCCCGACGCCCAGCGACCGGGCGTACTCGCTTTCGTCGAAGGGCAGCTTGTCCCACTCGGCCCGCTCGGCGTCGGACGTCGGCCGCACGTCATCGTAAAAGCCGGGGACGGTCACGCGACCATCGGCATCGTGCATCTCGGCCAGCATCCGCGCCAGGGCGTTGATGGGGTTCGTGACCGCCCCGCCATGCAGGCCGCTGTGGATGTCGGCCGACGGCCCGTGAAGGCGCACCTCCACGTAGGCCAGCCCGCGCAGGGCGTAGGTGATGCTCGGCACGTCGGGGGCGAAGAACTCCGTGTCGCTGATGACCGCTGCGTCGGCGGCGAGCATTTCGGCGTGCTCGGCCAGGAAGCCCTCCAGGTGCGGCGAGCCGATCTCCTCCTCGCCCTCGGCGAAGAGCTTGAGGTTGACGGGCAGGGCGTCCCCGGCCTGCCGGAAGGCCTCGATGGCCGCCAGGTGGGCCATCAGCGGGCCCTTGTCGTCGCTGGCGCCGCGCGCGAAGAGGCTCTCGTCCCGGACGACCGGCTCGAACGGGTCGCTGTGCCACTGCTCCAGCGGGTCGGGCGGCTGGACGTCGTAGTGCCCGTAGACCAGCAGCGTCGGGGCCGTGTCGTCGACGTGGGCCCGGGCCAGCACGTTCGGCGGCCCGCCGCCCTCGGCCACCTGCGCCTCCAGGCCCAGCTCCTCCAGGCGCTCGGCGAGCCACTCGGCACAGCGCCGGCAGTCGTCCGGGCGCGTATTGGCGACGCTGGGGATGCGGAGGAACTCCATCAGCCTCGCCAAGTGTTCCTCGCGGTGCGCTTCCAGGTACTCGACGACGGATCTTCGCAGCATGGCCATGTCTCACTGCATTCGCTTCGCCCGTTGGGCGGTCTTCCTGACCCACGTGCCCTCCACCTGCTACTCCCATCGCGTGCGGAGGAATTCCGGAACCGTCACGGCCCCGTCGCTGTTGGCGTCGAGGCGGCGGAAGATCCGCTTGTACGCCCCGGTCTGGTCCGTGTGGTCCGGCTTGCGGGCATTCCCCGCCGACAGGGCCGCGAGGCACGCCGCCGCCGGGAAAGCCGCCGCTGGCAAAACTCTCTGCATGTCTGTCTCCGTGCCGAAGGGTCGATGGGCGGACCCCGCCTTCGGGACGCCGTCACCCGCGCCGCTGGATGACCGGCTGCTTCTCGCCGGCGGCAGTCATGCGGCGCTTCAGGAGCGCCGCAAGCTCCGCGCGCACCGCCGCGTGCGCCGGGCTGGCGACCAGGTTCGCCCGCTCGTGCGGGTCCTTCTCCAGGTCGTAAAGGAACGCCTCTGCGTAGACGTCACTGTCGCGAGTGCCGAGCCGGGCCTTCCCCCTCGGCGCCACGACGCCGTACTTCCACTTCTTCGTCCGAACCGCGCGGCCGCAACTGCTCTCGCTGATCTGGACGAACACCTCCTGCGGCCAGTCCCGGGCCGTACCGTCCACGAGGCCCTGGAGCGGGCGGCCGCGAAGGGGCGCCGGCCGCTTCGCCCCGGCGGCGGCGAGGACGGTCGGCGTCAGATCGATCAGGCTGACCAGCTCGTCGATGACCTTCCCCCCGGTGAACCCCGGCCCGCGGACGATCAGGGGCGTCCGGATGGAGTTGTCGTGGCAGGAGCGTTTGTACTCGCCGTTGCGGGTCCGGAAGTGGCAGCCGTGGTCGGCCGTGTAGATGACCAGCGTGTTATCGGCCAGGCCCAGGCGCTTCAGTTCGGCGCGCATGCGGCCGACGTTCTCGTCCAGGCTGTGGCAGCAGCCGAGGTAGTCGGGCAGCTCCCGGCGCCAGTCGCCCTTCGTGCCGGCCAGGTCGCCGGGCACGGTGAAGTCCCGGAAGCGTTGCTTGGAGCCGCGTGGGCCCTCGAAGTGGCGGTGGTCGTTCTGATGATGCGGCTCGATGTAGGAGACGAACAGGAAGAAAGGCTTCGCGCCGGCGCCCGCGGCCTTGCGCGACCGCAGGTATTCCAGCACCCAGTCGGTCTGGGCGTCGACGCGGTATCGGCCTTTGGGGAACTCGCGTTTACGGCCGTCGGCGTCGAACATGTGGCCGTCATAGGCATGCGACGTGAACTCCAGCACGTCGGAGGCGAGCCAGAAATCCCGATAGCCGCCCCGGCGCTCGGGGGGCACCGGCTTCGTTCGGCAGTTGAACGGCTCGACGCCGGGGATGCGCCCCCCGTCCGACGCGAGGTGCCACTTCCCGACGTATCCCACGTCGTAGCCGGCCTCGCTCAGCCGGTGCGCCATGGTCCTCTCGGTACGGGGCAGCGCAATACCGTTGCGGAAGCACGTGGTTTCCGTAGCGTACTTGCCGGTCTGCAGCGCCGCCCGCGCCGGGCCGCACACCGGCTGACAAGTGAAGGAGTGGTGGAACCGCACGCCCTCGGCGGCCATGCGGTCGAGGTTCGGCGTCAGCCCCGGGAAGACCGGCGAGCCATAGCACCCCACCGTGTCCCAACGCTGCTGGTCGCTGAACAGCAGCAGGATGTTCGGGCGGCGCTCCGCGCCACCGGCGGCCGCGCCGGCCGGCTCGCCCATCGTCATCGCCGCGGCACCCAGACCGGCGGCCTTCAGGAACTTGCGTCGTCGCATGGCATCCACTCCGCAGACGGCCTTCCTCGTCCGCCGCGCCATCGAACCTCGGAGCCCCGTACCCTACCCGTGCGGGGGCGGGGCATCACGTCGCCGCCGGCGCCGGCAGGCGAACCTCGAGCGGCGGAAGCTCCAACTCGCCTTCCCAGGGGTCGGCCGGGCGCCCCCCCTATCCGCCCAGGTACTTCACGTACACGTAGAACGCCCCGCTGCTCTTGCCGTCCTCGCCGGTGAACCAGGTCTGGAGCTTCGCCTTGCCGGCGGGGAGCTTCACGCGAAGGACGGCTTCCTTCGCGCCGGCGGCGACGGCGACGGTCTCGTCCACCCGGCCGATCTTCAGCCGCGCCTTCGTCGCGGGGAGGAACTTCTCGCGAATGGGCAAGTCGGCCTCCTTCGGCCAGCGGCGCAGAGCGAACTCATACGTCCCGGCGCGGGCGACCTCGACGGCCCAGAGGCCGTTGGCGGCCCGGCCGCCGCGGATCGCGCCCTGGTTCCACGGCACGGATCGCCCGTGCCAGTCGTGGCAGGTGATGCAGACGGGGTCCTCGTGCTGAGAGCCGAGGATCGTCTCGCAGTACTCGCCAAAGCGCTTCGAGACGCCCGCCCACCACTTCTCGTACTCGGCGCGAAGGCGCTGCACCACCTTGGGGTTGGCGTCGGCGACGTTGGTCTTCTGGCCGGGGTCGGCCTGCATGTCGTGGAGTTCCTTGCCGTTGACCAGGCGCCAGCGGTCGGTCATGACGGCGCTCTTGCGCCACTTCTCCGGGTGATCGATGCGCTGGGAGTCGGTCACGAGCACGCGGTCGGGCCAGCGGGCGTCCGCCTTCCGCAGCAGCGGCGCGAGGCTCGCGCCGTCCAGCGTCACGTTCGGCGGTGCCTTCAGCCCGCACAGCTCGATCAGCGTCGGCAGGAGGTCGACGTGGGCGGTGACGCGGCCGACGTCGCGCCCGGGCTTCATTCCCCCGCCCGGCCAGCGCAGGAAGCACGGCACGCGGTGCCCGCCGTCGTACTCGCTGCCCTTCGTGCCTCGCATGCCGGCGTTGAAGCCCTTCCCGCGCCGGAAGCCCCCCGCCGTGCCGTTGTCCGTCATGAAGATCAGCACCGTGTCTCCGGCGACGCCCAGCTTGTCGAGCTGCTTCATCAACCGGCCCATGTTGTCGTCGATGTTCGTGATCATGCCGTAGAAGTTGGCGTTCGGCACGTTCGCCTTGCCCTGGTACATCGCGACGTACTTCTGGGGGCAGCGGTACGGCCCGTGCGGGGCGTTCGTGGTGAGGTAGCAGAAGAACGGCCGGCCCGCCTTGGCGCTGGCGGCGACGAACTCCATGGCCTTGTCGAACCACACGTCCGTGCAGTAGCCCTTGCAGGGCACGGGCTTGCCGTTGTGGAAGTACGTGTCGTCGAAGTAGTCGTTGCCCCAGTAGTCGGGGGTCTGCCCGACGCCCCCGCCGCCGTGGCACCAGACCTCGTCGAAGCCGCGGAACCGCGGGCTGAACGGGTAGTTGTCGCCCAGGTGCCATTTGCCGAACTGCCCCGTCCGGTAGCCGCCCCCCCGGAAGACGTCGGCCATGGTCACCTCGTCCTTCCGCAGGAGCGACCGGCCCATGATCGTGTGCCAGACGCCCGTGCGGTTGCAGTAGCGCCCGGTCATCAGCGCCGCGCGCGTCGGGGCGCACGTCGGGCCGACGTGGAAGTTCGTCAGCCGCGTGCTCTGGGCGTGCAGCCGGTCCAGGTTCGGCGTGCGGATCACCGCGTTGCCGTGGCAGCCCAGATCGCCGTAGCCCTGGTCGTCGGTGATGACCAGGATCACGTTGGGCCTGCCGGTGGCCGGCGCCTTGCCCGCCAGCAGCCGCGGCGCCGCCAGGGCGGCCGTGCCGAAGCTCATCGCCTTCAGGAAACCGCGACGCGTCGTTCGTCTTGTGCGCATAGTGCTTTGCCCTCACCCGTACTGGAAAGCGACACCGCAGAGGGTAAGATGCCGGAGGTCCGCCTGGCAAGGGCCAACCGCTCGCCGCCGCGCGGCGACGGCGGGCCCATCGGGAGCCATCGCCGATGATCGAGGCACGTACCGGCTGCGGCGCACGGGTCCTGCGGCTGCTCGTCCTGCTCCCGCTGCTGGGCCCCCTTGTCCACGGGTGCGTGCGGGAGGACGCCGCCATGCCGAAGGCTCCGACACCCGACGCCGATGCGCCGCCGGCCCTCCTGCGCGTGCCGGCGTGCGCGCCGGCGAGACCGATCCTGCTCGACGGCACCGGGCGCGACAACGTCTGGGCGCGGGCCGCCGAATGGCCCTCTCCGCGCCTCGCGCCCCCGTACGCCTGCGAGCCGACGATGCCCTCGCGAGCCGCCGTCGTCCGGGCCGGCCGCTGGCTGCTGTTCGGCCTCGACGCCCACGAGGCCGACGGCATCGTCGCACGCCAGGTAGCCCACGGCGTCGATCTCTGGCACGAGGACGCCTTCGTCGTGACGCTCGGCGGCTCCGCATCGCTCGAGGTGGTCGCCAATCCACTCGGCGCCGTCTGCTGCTACCGCGGCGGCAAGCGGACGATGGAACCGATCGCGGATCGCGCCGTGCGGGCAGCCGCGCGGGTCCGCCGGGACGCCTGGCGCGTCGAGCTGGCCGTCGACCTCCGCCAGGTGCCCGTCGCCGACGCCGGCACGCTGCGCTGTCGCCTCTCGCGCCAGCGCCAGGCCCGCGGCCTGACGCCCTTCGAGGAGACGGCAGCGCCGCCGGTCGCGCTGTCGCTCGGACCCGGCGAAGACGGACCCGCGGAGGTCCGCCTGGACGTCCCGGCGCCGCAGCGCTTCGCGGGCCGCGCCGCCCTGGAAACCGCCCTGGCGAACGAGCCGCCCACCTCGGCGGAGGACTGGGCGAGGATGCCCGCGTGCCTGCTGCGGCACGAGAGCGGCCGGGGCGCCCTGCCGGCGGACTTCCAGCCGACCGAGGTCCGCGCCTGCGCCGCCGCCGGCGCCCTGCTCCTGCACATCCGCTGCCTGGAACGCCACGCGGCGACGATCGCCGATGCCGGCGAGGCGCTGTGGGCCGAGGACAGCGTCGAGGTCTTCCTCGGGCCGGAGGGCTTCAACTACCTCCAGGTGGCCGCCAACCCCAACGGCGTGCTGAAGGCGGCGACGGGCAAGACCGGCGGGCGACGCATCCGCCCGGCGGAGCCGCCCAAGGGCGTCACCGTCCGCGCCGAGAGGACGACCAGGGCGTGGACGCTCCGACTGGCGATCCCGCTGCCCGCCGTCGCGAAGCTCGTCGGCGCCCCGGCGGACTGCCTGCCGCCGGCCTGGCCGTGGCGCGTGCAGATCGTCCGCAACCGCCCGGCGCGCGACGCGCTGGGGCAGGGGGCCCAGTGCTCCGTCCTGAACGTCACGCACAGCGGCAACGCGCACTGTCCGGCGCGGTTCGGCGCATTGCGGCTGGTTCGTCCGACCGGCCGGCGCATCGCGGCGCCCCGTCCACGCGAGGTCGAGCTGCCGCCGCCCGTTCTCGACGCCGCGGCGCGGAAGCGACGGCGCCCCCACACGCTCGTGCGACGATGGCTCGACGCGCGGAGCCGGAAGCTCCATGCCGCCAGCGAAGAGGCGTTCGCGAAGATCCACGACGCCGACGGCTGGCGGGCCTACGCCGGACCGCTCCGCGATCGCTTGTGGAAGTCCATGTTCCCCTCTGCAGCGGGGCACCTGGCGCAGGCCCGGGGCGAGCTGAACGCCCGGATCGTCTACGACCTGCCCGGCGAGGGCTACCGCTGCCGGGGGCTGATCTTCGAGTCGCGCGGCGGCCTGCCCGTGCCGGCGACGCTCTACGTGCCCGCGGGCGCCTCCCGTCGCCCCCGCGAAAAGCGCCCCGCGCTGATCATGATCCCCGCGCACCACACGGGGCGAAACTCGCGCGACCTGGCGATCCTGGGGGCGAACTTCGCCCGGGCGGGCGGCGTGGCGGTGGCGATGGAGTCGATCGGCTCGGGCGAGCGCGGCATCGGGGCGCCCTGGGCGCACAAGAACCACCAGCGCTGCGTCGCGGGCGTGCAGGCTCACCTCGCGGGCGACAACCTCGCCGGCTGGACCGCCTTCGACATCTCCCGCGCGGTGGACTACCTGCTGCTCGAGCGCGACGACGTCGCCGCGTCGCCGCGGCGGATCGCGCTGGTCGGCGGCGTCGCCGGCGGCGGGGACGTCAGCGCCGTCGCCGCGGCGCTCGACGACCGCATCGCCGTGTCCATCCCCTTCAACTTCTCCGCGACCGGGCCGATGGACGCCTGGTACGACCCGCTGCGGAGCACCTACGGCGCCCATGCCAGCGGGCTGTCGGCGTGGAAGGTCGCGGCGCTGGCCGCCCCACGATGCCTGGCCCAGGCCCAGGAGTTCGCCTGGACGCCCGCCGAGCAGAGCCGCCACGAGCGCTTCGAGCGCCTCTACGGCTGGCTCGGCGCGCCGGGAAACCTGGCGAAGCTCCACGGCGGGCCGAACACCCACGCGACGCACTTCAACTGGATGCACCGCATCCCGATGTACCGGCTGCTGAACCGCTGGCTCGGCATGAAGCTCCCGACGCGCCGCGAGGACGAGCTCACGGACGTGGTTCCCCCGGGCCGTCTCGACTGCTTCGACAAGCCGCTCGGCAGGAAGCACCTCCGCGAGCTGCGGCGTGCCCGGCGGCTGATCCAGCCGCACGAGCTGGCCGCGAAGACGGCCGGGCAGCGCCTCGCGTATGCCCGCAGGGACTGCCGCCTGGAAGCCAGGCGCCGTGGGGCGGCCCCCGCCCAGGTGCTGGCCGACCGCCTCACCCGCCTGCTGGGCGATACGACGCCTGCGCCGGCCGCGCCCGTCCACACGCGCGACCTCGGCACGTGGCACGGGGCGGAGGTGCGCGGCCTCTGGCTGCCAACCGAAGGCGATGCCGAGGGTCCCGGCGCGGCGGCCTGGCTGCTCCTCCCGAAGGCCAGGGCCGCACGCCCGGCCGTGATCGGCGTCTGTCAGTCGGGCAAGCGGCGTTTCCTCGCTCGGCGGGCGAGGGACGTGCAGCGGCTTCTCGAGGCGGGCGTGGCCGTCTGCCTGGTGGACGTTCGCGGCTGCGGCGAGACGTCGCCGGGTTCGTCGCGGCTGCCGGACGGGCCGTCCGCCGACGTCGCATTTCGCCATTGGATGCTGCGCGACGCCCTGCCGCTGCGGCAGCTCAAGGACCTGCGGACGGCTCTGGCGTGGCTCGCGCGGCGCGAGGGCATCGACGCGCGCCGGCTGGCGGTCTGGGGCGAGGGGCTCAGCACTCCCAACGGCCGGGAGAGCGAGGCGATCCTCTTCGACGAGGTGCCCTTCCGCCAGGCCTCGCCGATGCCCAAGGAGCCGGCCGAGCCCCTCGGCGGACTGCTGGCCATGCTGGCGGCGCTCTGGCCGATCCAGGCCGATGGCGGGGTGGTCCGCGTGCGCGTGGTGCTGGTCCGCGGCGGGCTGGTCTCGTTCGCATCCGTGCTCGAGCGGCGGCACCACTACGTCCCCGTCGACGCCGTCGTGCCGGGGCTGCTGCGGGCCGCCGACGTGCCGATGGTCGCTCAGGCCCTCGCCGATGGCGGCGTGACCCTCGCCGCCGAGGACCTGCGCGACGGGAGCAATCGAGTCGTTTCCGGCGAGACGGTCCGCCGGGAATGGCGCGCCGCCGCGCCGCCGCGCTACACGGAACACCCGACCGATCGCGGCGTCGCCGACCTCATCGCCGCGCTCCACCGGAACCTCGAGGAGGACACGCCATGACAAGCAGGACCCGGGCCGTCGCGCTGGGGGCGTGCATCCTGCTGCCCGCCCTGTCCGCGCCGGGGGCAAGCTACGACGCGCTGTCGAGCAAGGCCCACCAGGCCGTGAAGCACGCCGCGAAAGCCGGCAAGAAGCTCATCCCGCCCGAGCCGCCGGAGCGACCCTACGAGCCGACGGCGGCAGACAGGAAGCGCGGGGTGGTGATGTTCGCCCCGCCGATGGCCCAGCCGTTCGCGGACCGCCCCCCGGCCGCCGGCGAGGTCCGAGACACGATCCAGCTTCGCGCGGCGCGAGGCGAGATGGAGTGCTGCCTCGTGGCCGTCCACGCGCTGAAGGACCAGAAGTCCCTCGACGTCTCGCTGCCCGGGCCGATGCCGTCCGGCGTGCGGCTGGAAGTCCTGCCCGTGATCCTGGCGCCCATGGCCGAGCGACGGAGCGACACGTACCGCGTGGTGGGCCTGTGGCTGTCGCAGCCGGGGCGCGTCGACGTGGCCGCCGGGCACTCGCGGGCGTGGCTGGTTCGGGTCCACGTGGCCGCATCCACTCCGCCGGGCTCGTACGTCATCCGCCGCGCGCTGGTCGGGCGCGACCGGCGCGCCACGGGGGCCGCGCTGACGATCCGCGTTCGCGTGCTGCCGTTCGAGCTGGCGGACCCCTGGCGGCGAAAGTACACGTTCGGGGCGTTCTGCGGCGGGGCGAACTTCAACGAGAAGCAGTACCGCCAGATGAAGGCCCATGGCATCGAGGCGATCCTGTGGTTCTGGGGGCACTACGGGCTGGACGTCCGCAACGAGGGCGGCAAGCTGCGGATGGGCTTTGCCGACCTCGACGCGACCGTGGGGCGTTTCCAGAAGGCCGGCCTCCGCGGGCCCATCGTCCTGGCCCTCGGCAACGACGCCTGCGGGCACTTCGAGCGGGCCGTCTGCCGGGCGTTCGACCTGCCGATGCAGCCGCAGGTCGCCCGACGGCGAAAGGTCGTCCAGCTCGCCGTCCTGAACGACGCGCGGATCGAGAAGCTCCTGGTCGAGGCCCTGCGGCAGCTCTTCGACCACGCCCGGGCGCGCCGCTGGCCGGAGATCGCCATCCTGCCCTACGACGAGCCCACCGAGCGGCTGATGGACGAGCACAAGCGGATGGTCCGGCTGTTCCGCCGGCACTTCCCGAAGGTGCGGCTGTACGGCGTGACGATGAACCGCCTGAACTGGGCGAAGATGGTGCTGGACACGGACATCCTGGTGGCCAACGGCGACTTCGCGCGGATCCGGGCGCTGGGCGCGGAGCACAAGAAGGCCGTCTGGTTCTACGGCGGCGTCGCGACGGCGCAGGGCTATGCCGCGTGCCGATGGCGCTACGGCCTGCGGACCTACGCCTACGCGCCGGACGGCATGTGGTTCTGGTGCTACAACTTCCACCCCGGCGATCCGTGGAACGACTTCGACAGCCACACGCCGGACTCGGCGTGGGTGATCTGCTGGCCGCCCGTCACGCCGGGCGAGCCGTCGGTCGGGACGCTGGCGTACGAGGCCCTGCGCGAGGGCGTCGACGACGTCCGCTACGCCATGACGCTGGAGGCGCTGCTGGCGAAGGCCCGGCCCTCCCCTGCCGCCCAGGCCGTGCGCGCGGCCTACGGGAAGTGGCGCAAGGGCCTCCAGGGCGCCCGGCCGGAACCGGCCCAGATCCCCCGCTACCGCGGCCAGCTCATCCAGTGGATTGAGTCAATCCGAAGCACCGGGCAGGAGTAACGCTCCGCCCCGGTATGGAAAGGAGGTGACGAATGAACTGCGGCAGCCCCTTCAGGCTCGCGACAACCGTCGCGGCGGCCGGGATCGTCCTGGCAGCCGCCGTGTGCATCTCGGCGGACCGACCCGCGGTGCCCGCCCCGCTGCCGGCGCCCGTCAAGCGGGGCAAGATGTCGCTCGAGGCCGCCCTGGCCAAGCGGCGGTCCGTCCGGAAGTTCGCGGACCGGCCGCTCAGCCGCCGGCAGGTCGCCCAGTTGTGCTGGGCCGCTCAGGGCGTCAACGACCCGCAAAAGGGCCTGCGGACGTGCCCCTCGGCCGGGGCGCTGTACCCCCTGGAGCTGTACGTTGTGACGCGCGACGGCGTCGAGCGGTACGTGCCGGCCCGCCACGCCATGGCGAAGCACCTGGCCGGCGATCTGCGGGGCAAGCTTCAGGCAGCGGCGCTGAGGCAGTCCGCCGTGGGCGGGGCCCCCGCGACGTTCGTGATCGCGGCGGTCGTCTCGCGGACGAGCCGGAAGTACGGCCGCCGCGCCCAGCGCTACGTGCTGCTGGAGGCCGGGCACGCCGCGCAGAACCTGCTGCTCCAGGCGACGGCCCTCGGCCTGGGCGGCGTGCCGATCGGCGCCTTCGATGACCAGCGGGTCCGCCAGGTGCTGTCTCTCCCGGCGGACGCCTCGCCGCAGTACGTGGTTCCCATCGGCGTGCCGGCGGAGGCCGGCAAGGGCCCCTGAGCCGGGACGATGCCCGCGCGGCGCCGGCGGCGGGCGGGTCGCGCGCTCACTGAGGGGCGCTGCCGGCGGCGAGGGCCGCCGCGTGGATCGCCTCCCGGTGCGCCTGGTAGAGGGCGTTGTGGGGCTCGAGGCGAAGGGCCTCGGCGATGTGCCGCCGGGCCAGGTCGGGCCGTCCCTTGCGCAGGTAGAGCCCCGCCAGCAGGTCGTGGGCCTCGGCGCAGTCGTGCCAGGTCCCCAGGCACCGGCACAGGAGCCGCTCGGCGCGGCCCCTTCGCCCCGCGCGGAAGTGGAGGTTGGCCAGCCGCGTGAGCACCTGCGGCGTGACGGGCGGCTCGTCTCGGGCGAGTTGCTCGTAGATGCCCCCCGCCTCCCGGTCGCGTCCGGCGACGTAGAGCTTCCCGGCCAGGCGCACGGCCAGCACGGCGCTCTTCGGCATGGCCGTCAGGGCGTTCCGCAGCTCGTGGATCTCGCGGTCCAGTTCGGCCCGGCAGCTTCGCACGTGGGCCTCCCCGGGATTGGCGGCCAGGGCGCGCGCCAGCTCCCGTTGCCGCCCCGTCGGGTCGCCGACGAGCTGGGCGACCTGGGCCCGGAAGATGTGGGTGGTGGCCCGGAAGCGCCGGGCCAGCTCGGCGCGATCGCGCGCCTCGTCGGGGAAGCTCGCCACGTTCGGCGCCACGGGCGTGCGGCAGGCGGCCAGCATCGTCAACACCCGCGCCAGGGACCGCTCCCGCGGCGCCGGGACGGCGCAACGGAACTCCAGCCGCGGACGATCGTCCGTGTTCACCGGGTCGCCGGCAACCAGCCGTCGGATGGCGTCCTCGCCGCACATGTAGCAGTCGAGCAGGTCGTACGCGTCGTGGATCTCGATCTCGCGCAGGTCGGCGGCGACCTCCGGGCAGGACACCCCCGCCGCCACGCGCCCCAGGTCGATCCGAAGCGGCGTCAGGCTGCCCAGGATCAGCGCGTGCTTGTTGAGGCAGTTGCTGGCGACCCACAGCGACGTGTGGGGGAAGACCTGCTGGAAGCTCCGGAGGACCATCCGCAGCTCGCGGGGGCGGAGGTCCAACGGCACCCAGCAGGAGAACAGCCCGCCGTCGGCGAGGCGCTCGCGGCAGCTCCGGAAGTGGTCCACGGTGTACAGGGCCGAGCTGCCGCTGGAGCCGGGGTACGTCGAGTCGTTCATGACCAGGTCGAACTTCTCGTCGGCGAGATGGGCGAAGTTCTTGCCGTCCATGATGATCCGGCGGATGCGGCCGTCGCGCCAGGAACCGCGGTTGACGTGCTCGAGGAAGCGTCCGGCCTCGAAGACCGCGGGGCAGATTTCAACGACGGTGTAGTCCTCCACGCCGAAGTCGAGCCCCACGCGGGCGGTCTCGCCCCCGCCGAAGCCGATCTGCACCACCCGGCGCGGCCGGGCGTGCAGCAGCAGCGGAATGTAGCCCTGGAGCTTCTGCGTGCTTCGCAGCATGAAGTCGCACCCGGCGACGTCGACCCCACAGACGGACAGCAGCCGCTCGCCGCTGGGCAGGTCGTGGACGGCCACCGTGCCGGTCGGGTGCTCGGCCAGGAAGGCCAGCTTCGCCGGGCGGTAGTGCATGTTGATCGTGTCGTGGAAGGCGTCGGCGGGGGTGAAGACGAAGGCGGCGAGCGCCGCGCCGGCGGCAGGAAGGGCCCACGCGATCCGCGCGCGCAGCGACCGCCGAGTCGCGTGCCAGAGCAGCGCCACCCCGACGGCCAGGTTCAGCGACACGACGATCAGCAGGCTGCGCTGTGTCCCGGCGGCCGGAAGCAGCACGAAGCCCGCGGCGAACGCCCCGGCGACGCAGCCGGTCGTGTTGGCGGCGTAGAGCTGCCCGACCCGCCGCCCGATCGGTGCGGCGCGGTCGAGGCAGCCGGTCGTGACGATCGGGAAGGCCGCCCCCATCAGCAGCGTCGGCACCAGCAGGACGACGAAGGCGTCGGCGAAGCGCGTCAGGAGGAACTGCCACCGCCCGCTCCAGAGGAGCCGCCGGGCGAGCGTCAGATCGATGAGGTTCAGCCGCGCCAGCAGCGGCACGGACGCCAGCGCGGCCAGCGCCACGAGGACCTCGATGACGCCGAACCACAAGATCGGCCGCCGCAGGCGCGGCACGAGGAACCGCGCCGAGACGAAGCTGCCGATGGCCAGCCCCACGAGGAACGTCGTGAGCATCGTCGCGAAGGAGTACACCGACGTGCGGAGCGCGAAGATCAGCACGCGCGTCCAGAGCACCTCGTAGGCCAGCGCGCAGAAGCCGGTGACGGCGAAGGCGGCGAGGATCAGCCGGAACGCCCCGGTGGAAAGGGCCCTCGCGGGGGGCGCGGGGGCCTCTTCGGGTCGCCGGGCGGCGGGCGCGGCGCCGGCCGATCGGGTGAGGCAGCCCGCGAGCACCGCCAGCAGGCCCACGCCCAGGGCGACGGCGCCCGCGAGGTACAGCGTGCCGCGGACCCCGAGCCTCTCCAGCAGGACGAAGCCCGCCAAGAAGCACCCGGCCACGGCCCCCAGCGTGTTGGCGGCGTAGAGGTAGCCGACCTCGCGCCCGGGGCGCTCGTGGCGCGCGCCCAGGTGGCGGGCCAGGACCGGAAGCGTCCCGCCCATCAGGAAGGTCGGCGGCAGTATCATCGCGGCCGACAGGACCAGGCGAACGGCCGTCAGCAGCGCGAAGCCCGGGCCGGCGAGCCGGTAGAAGCCGCGGTACAGCGCCAGGCTGCCGGCGGCGAGCAGCGGAAGCCCCAGGGCGCAGAGCCCCACGCCGATCTCGAGGCAGCCGTAGAGGGCCAGCGGCCGCCGGGTGCGGTCGGCCAGCCGCCCCAGCACGGCGCTGCCCAGGGCCAAGCCCAGCAGGAAGACCGTCAGCACGGTGCTGGCCGCATAGACCGTGTTGCCGAACACCGTGCCGAGGCAGCGCGTCCAGACCACCTCGAGCACCAGTCCCGTCGCGCCGGAGGCCAGGAAGAACAGGAGCACGAGCGGGCGCAGACGGCGACCGCCCGGGCCGGAACCAAGGCCGCCGGCCGCGCGCACGTCCGGCACGTGCCCCAACCCGGCCTCGGGGTGCCGTGACGAAATGCCGCTTCGCACGTGGCGTTCCTCGCTCGCCGAGGCCAGACATCCGCCCGGTCCTGCCGCGCCGTGGCAGAGGCACACTTCACCGGGCGACGGATGCGGACACACCCGCCACCCGGAGCGCCTTCGGCGATCCGCTCCAAGAACAGGTACGGCTCGGTACGGCCAAGTACGGCCAGACATGACCGGGCACCGGACGGTCGCCCAAAGCCCGGCTAGCTAACAGCGCCGCCGCACAACCGGCGTCAGTACCAGATGCACTGCCGCGAAGGGCGTGCACCGGTAAGACGTGACATCTCAGACGTGACCCGGGCCTCTCGACCCGGAACAGGCCGCCATCGTGGCCCGCGAAGGCCTCAACACAACCTTCACATTGGATAGGGTACGGCCGAAGGGCGTTCCTGTCAAGACCGAAGCCGCCGCGTGAGGGCCTTCCCGACCGGCTCGCCAACGGGTGCTACTCGTGGATCTCGACGACGTCCTTGTCGCGGAGGGTCTCGGTTCGGTGGACGTGCTGGCCGGCGAAGCGCTCGCCGCCCCAGATGCGGGCGTACTTCATCTTCTCCGGCAGCTCGCGGTGGATGTACCGGGCGAGGTCCTCCACGGTCGAGCCGATCCGGAGCGTGAAGGGCCTGTCGTAGTCAGCGGGGCGCCCGGGCTCCTTCGTGTAGACGCGGAGGACCGACAGCAGCTCCCAGAGGCGTCCTCGCAGCTCGTCGAGCCCCTCGCCCGTGGCGGCGCTGACGGGCCGGACCTCCAGTCTCCCGGCGTACAGCTCCCGCAGGGCGGAGATGTTGTCGGCCGGGGCGAGGTCGACCTTGTTGCCGATGAGCAGCCCGCAGCGCCGGTAGCGGTCCATCGGGTCGAGCTCGGCGCAGGGCGCGGCGCACAGCGCCAGGGAGCGTTCGGCCAGCAGGGACAGGACCATCCCGGCGTCCTCGAGCGGGTCGGCGGCGGCGTCCACGACGACAGCGACGATGTCCGCCAGCCGCACCGCGCCCATCAGCCCCGTCGGCACGTGACCCGCCGTGATCGGCGGGCTGTCGAGCAGTTGGATCTGCACGTCCTCGTGCGGCCACATCCCCGGAATCGGCAGCGCCGTCGTGTAGGGGTACTCGGCCACCTTGACCGGCGCGTTCGTCGTGGCGGCCACCAGCATGCTCTTGCCGACGTTCGGCGCCCCGATGAGGATGACCTGCCCGGCCCCGCCTCGCGGGACGTGAAAGGGGTCGGGGCCTCGGGTGGCGCCCTTCTTGCCCTTGGCCTTGCGGAGCTGGCTGATGCGGCGCTTGATGTCCGCCTGCATCTTCTCCGTCCCCTTGTGCTTGGGGATGGTGCTCAGCATCTCCTGGAGGGCGTCGAGCTTCCCCTCGTCGCTGGTCGCCTCACGGAAGCGCCGTTCGGCGCGCTCGTATTCTGGCGTGACGTTGGCCGGCATGTCGCGGCAGGCGCCTCGGAGGAGGCGTCCCTCAGGAAGCCTGCGTGCCTCGCGCTGCGCGCGGGCGCCACTATTCGTCGTAGTCCTTCAGCGGGCGATACCAGATGTTGCGGAAGCGCACCAGGTCGCCGTGGTCCTGGAGCATGAGCGGCCCGGTCGGCGGGTGCGGCTGGTAGTCGAGGATGCGCCGGTGCGTCGTCGGGCCCGTGAGCTCCTGGTCGTGATGGACGAGCACGCCGTTGTGGAGGACGGTCACGCGGGCGAGGCTCACGAGCGTCTCGTCGTCGAAGCGTGGGGCGACCCAGACGATGTCGAAGCTCTGCCACTCGCCGGGTTCGCGGCAGGCGTTGACCAGCGGCGGGCGCTGGCCGTAGATCCCCGCGGTCGTCCCGTCGGGGTACGTGGGGTTGTCGAAGCAGTCGAGCACCTGGATCTCGTAGCGGCCCATCAGGAACACGCCGCTGTTGCCGCGTCCCTGGCTGTCGCCCTGGACCTCCGCGGGGGCGGCCCACTCGACGTGGAGCTGGCAGTCGCCGAAGTGCTCGGTGCTCTGGATGTTGCCGGTCTTGGGGGCTACCTGCATGTAGCCGTTCTCGACCGTCCACTTCATCTCGCCGCCGTCGGCGTGGACCCACCCGGAGGCGTCGGTGCCGTCGAAGAGGACCACCGCGTCGGAGGGCGGCTCGCCGGGGGCGTCCTGCGTGCTCTCGGTGCCGGGCGCGACGATTCGCGGCTGGGGGCGCGTGCCGTCGTGCACCCTGTACTTCGAGCCGGGAAGCAGCGGGGTGTCGTCGTAGCCGAGGTTCCTGCCTTCTGCCACAGCCGGATCTCCTTCCGATGCGGCCCCGCGCAGGCGGCGCCGGAGTCTGCCGATCGGTGACAGCATACGCGCCGCGGCGCGCCACGCAAGGAGGCGCCCTCCCCCCGGGTGCGGCGTCGCCTACTTCTCCCAGAACCTCCACCAGGGGTGCGAGGCGTGCGCGTCGGCGCCCCCGGCATCCGGGTGGGCGCGGTGCGCGGCGGCGGGAAGCAGGGCCTGGAGCTCCCGGAGGCGCGTCCGCGCGTAGTTGGCGGGGTTCTGCCGGTAGGCGGCCGCCGAGGCCTCGCAGGAGAAGGCCGACTCCGGCGGCAGCTCCGCGCCGGCATGGAACTTCAGCGCCTCGGCGAGGCACAGGGCGGCCCGGCGGGCGAGCCGGCGCGACTCGCCGGGCGGCTCGGCCGAGGACGAGGCGTCCGAGAAGTGGCAATACAGGCCGACCCACTGGCCGAGGTCGATGATGCGGCTGGGCTGGTCGGTGGGGTTGATGCCGTCGGGGTCGTCGGCGGCCGCGGGCACGTCGTGCTGCCAGCGGAAGCGGAAGGTGTGGTCGCGCCCGCACCGCCTGCACCGGGCATACACGACCGCCTCGCGCGGGCCGGGCCCCTGCCGCAGCGCGTCGCCGGCGGGCTCCGGCGGCTCGACGGGCGCAAGGGGCCCGCGCCCGCAGCCGGCGCAGGACGTCACCATCAGGTAGTACGGCACCTCGTTTGGCGTCTGCGCCCGCAGTGGCTCGTCCATGGTTCTGTCCCAGGCCGGACCCCGTCCGGGGCGCCAGGTGGGCCAGCCGCCGGCGTGGGGAGACGGATCGAGCCGCGCCCGGCCGCTACGAACGGCGAAGTGGTTCTGCTACGAGATGGAACCCCGGCGGGGGCCGGGGGGTCCTACGGACTGCCGCCGTCGCCGCCGTCGCCCTTGGCGGCCTTGCGGGCTTCCTCGAGCCGCTCCATGGCGGGCTTGATGCGCTCCTCCATGAGGTCCATGGCGGTTTTGTCGAGGTTGCCCTCGGTGATCTCGGCGTCGCGGACGCCGTCGGCGAGCTTCGTGGCGAAGGCCGTCTGCACCCGCGCCAGCTCGGCGAGAACGAGGTACATCTGCTTCTCGGCATCGGTGAGCTGGATCTCCCAGGCGGCGGCGTCGCCCTCGCCCTTGGTGAGCTTCAGCGGCGTGCCGGCGCCGGTGACGGTGACGGTGTTGCCGTCGGTCTTGTAGTCCAGCATGTCGGTGGCCAGGTCGCCGAGGCTGGCGAGGATCGGCCCGCCGTCCGAGCCCGCACCGAGCGCCTGGTTCAGCGAGGCCGGCAGCTCCTTCATCCCGAGCATGCTGTTGGCGACCTTCTGGAGCTCGCCCTTGGCCTTGGCGAGCTCGGCCAGCGCGGCGACCACGTCCTTCATCGCGTCGGTGTCGTCGTCGCTGAAGTACTCCAGGATGGCCGATAGCTGACCGCTCTTGCCCGCCTCGATCATCTTGCCCACGACGCCCCGGACCTGGGTGACGGTGGCGTCTTCCTCGCCCCCGGCGCCCCCGCGGGCGCCGGTGCCGGCGCTGGCCACCGCTCGCGCGACCTCATCGGCCAGCTTCGCCTGGTCGGCGAGAAGATTGTGGTCCACCTGGACCACCAGGTTGGTGGGCGGCGCGTCGATCTGCGGGTCGTATTCGGCCGTGTCGTCCGGGGGCTGGTTCGCCTCGCAGCCGATCAGCAGCCCCGCAAGTACCACGACCGCTATTCTCGTTCCCATCGCCCAACGCCTCATCTCGCGCTCCTTCCGGTCCGAAAGGTCGGTTCGCTCCTGCGGCAGCGGCCTGTTTCACCGGCCGATGCGTTCGGCGGCCGCATCATCCAAGGTACCACGCAACGCCCGGCCAGTCCATTCCGTCCGCACGTCCGCGGCGGTCATATCTCCTCGTCTTCCTCCGGGGGCTCGACGGGCTGTTCGCCCGGCCAGGAGATGCCCAGCTCGCCCAGCGCGTTGCGCTCGACCATCCCGCGCAGCGCCTCGCGCGGCACCGGCGGCAGGTTCGTGCCCTGGGTCACCTCGTTCATGCGGTAGATGCACTTGATGGCCTCGGCGGCGGAGGAATACGGGAAGTCGCTGCCGAAGAGGATCTTGTCCATCACGTGGAACTGGTGGGCCAGCACCAGGGCGTTGTACGCCTGCCAGGGGCGGTGGATGAGCCCGGCGATGTCCGCGTAGACCCGCGGGTGCTTGCCCAGCAGCGCGATGCCTTCCTCGATCCAGGGATGCCCCAGCGAGGAGATCACGATCACCAGGTCGGGGAACTCCCGCGCGACCTCGTCCAGGAGGGACGGGCGAGCGTATTCCATGCGTCCCCCGGCCGGAAAGTGCGTGCCCTGGCAGAAGAGCACCGGCGCGCCCTGCTGCCCGGCGAGCTCGTAGAGCTTCATGGCGCGGCTGTCGGCGGGGTGGACGTCCTGGGCGGCGGGGTTGACGGTGAGCCCGCGGAACTGGTCGCGGCGGAGGAGGGACTCGGCCTCCTGGAGGGCGCCGTCGTCGGCGGGGTCGACGGCGGCGATGCCGATCATCTTGTCGGCGTGCTGGGCGACGTAGTCGGCGAGGAACTCGTTGGGCACGTGGGCGCCGAGCGAGACGCTGCGATAGCCCAGCACGAGGGTCTTGTCCACGCACTCGGCGGCGGCGGCGTGCTCGCCCGCCCCGGCGTCGACGTCCTCGCGCCCGCACTGGAGGCGGATGTAGTCCCGCCCGCCCCGGCCAAGCTGATCCGGGCTCGACCAGATGTGTGTGTGGCAGTCAACGATCATTCGTGCGTTCCGTCCGGGGCTTGCGCGCTCGGCGGCGCCCCACGCGGGGGTATTCTAGGGACCGCCGCGGCGCCACGCAACCGTGCAGGCCGGCCGATGGCGCTCGTGTCCGCTGAGCCCGTCACGGCCCGATCAGCCGCCGCAGATAGGCCGCGTACGCCGGCAGCGCCACCTCGGGCTCGGCAATCTCCGGGTGCCAGAGCTTCTCCCACTCCAACGTGAGGTAGTCACAGTGGCCGTCGGCCTGGAGCAGCGAGACGATCTCCGCCAGGGGCACGTCCCCCTCGCCGGGCAGGCAGTAGTCGAACTCGCCGTCCGGCCGGCGGCGGCTGTCCTTGACGTGCGTATAGCGCGTGTAGCGCCCGATGTTGCGCCAGCTTTCCTGCGGCGACTCGCCGTGCAGGCGGTAGGGATGGTGCACGTCCCACAGCGCGCAGACGTTCGGCGCGTCGGTCCGCCGGAACAACTCCGCCAGGAGGGAGGTATCGACCCAGGCATCGTGGGTCTCGACGGCGAGGATGGCGGGGTGGGCGGCCCGGGCGAGCTTGTCCAGGCCCGCGACGGCCATCTCCACGGCGTCGCCGCGCGACGCGTCGCCCACGGCCCCGCCGAAGACGCGGACGAACCGCGCGGCGAAGATGCCGCACAGCTCGGCGTAGCGCCGCACCTCCTCGATCGCAGCGGCCAGGCCCTCCTCGTCCGGCTGGCACAGCCGCACGCTGCTGGACAGACACGCCACGGTCAGCCCGGCGTCGGCGAGCTTGCGTGCCGCCGCCGCCGCGGCCGACGGGGCGAACTCCGGCAGCTTACACAGGTCCATCTGCCCGCGGTAGCCGCGGAAATCGACGCCGTCATAGCCGTACTCGCGCGCCCGGGCGATGATCTCGTCCAGGTCCCATTCCGGACACGCGAGCGTCGTGAACGCGATCTTCATGAAGCACTCCCGTCCGGCGCCGAGCCCGGTGGTCGGCCGGTGGCGTCAGGCCTCGGGCGCCTCGGCGGCGCCTTCGTCTTCCAGCTCGCCGGTCGCCGCGAGCAAGCCGTCGTCGCCCTTGCCGAGGACCTGGATCTTTTTCTCCGCCCGGTCCAGGATCGCGCGGCAGCGCCCGACCAGCTCGATGCCCTCGGCGTACTTCTCGATGGACTCCTCCAGCGGCACCTCGCCTTCCTCGATCGCCGAGACGATCGCCTCCAGCTTCTCCAGCGCCTGCTCGAACGTCAGCGCCGCCTTGTCCTTCTCGCCTTGCGCTTCCTCGGTCATGATGCACCTGATCTCGTCAATCGAAGAGCCCCGGGCCCTCGGGAGGTCGCGCCTTCGGCGCTCGGGGCCTGCGGGGCGGTCGGGCCTTCGCGGCGCCGGCGCCCTCGACGCGGCTGCGGAAACGCCCGTCGACCAGTTCCGTCTCGACCACTTCGCCCCCGGCCACCTGCTGCGCCGACCGGACGATCCGCCCCGCCGAGCGCGTCACGCTGTAGCCCCGCCTCAGCACGTGCCGGTAGCTCATCGCCTCGAGCTGCCGCGCGGCGGCGCGGACCTTCTCCCGCACCACGTCGACGCGGTGCCGGGGATGCGCCGCCATCATCCGCGCCACCAGGGCGCCGAGCACGTCGCCCGCCCGTTTGCTCCGCCCGCCCAGCGCCCATGCCAGGCGGTTGCCCAGCCGGTCCACCCTCGCGGCGGCCCGTTCGTGCAGCCGCGCCGGGTGCAGCGCCGCCAGCCGGTTCGCGCCGGGTTCCAGCCGGCGCCGCGCGCCCGCGACCGCCTCGCGCACCGCCGCGCGGAGCCGGTGGGCCAACTCGTCCACCCGCTGCACCTGCGTGCGCAGCGGAGCCGACGGATCGCGGAACATCGCGCTGCGGCAGACGGCCTCCAGCACGGCGCGGGCGCCGTCGAGGCGCTGTCGCGCCAGGCGTCGAAGCCGCATGGCCGACGAGGCGATCTGCTCGGCAACGGCGTCGCGGTCGGGGACGGCCCGTTCGGCGGCCGCCGTGGGCGTCGCCGCCCGGACGTCGGCGACGAGATCGCAGATGGTCACGTCGACCTCGTGCCCGACGCCGCTGATGATGGGCGTGCGAGCGGCGAAGACCGCCCGGGCGACGGCCTCGGCGTTGAACGGCCAGAGGTCCTCCAGGCTTCCCCCCCCGCGCGCGAGGAGGATCGTCTCGATGCCGAGGCGCGCGGCATTCTCGTCGAGCAGGGCGACGGCCTCGGCGATCTGACCGGCGGCTTCGTCGCCCTGGACCAGCACCGGCAACAGGTAGACGGTCGCGGCGGGCCAGCGGCGCGCCAGCGTCCGCCGGATGTCGCGGATCGCCGCGCCCGTCTCGCTCGTGATCACGCCGATGGCACGCGGGAACCTCGGGATGGGCTTCTTGGCGGCCGCGTCGAACAGGCCCTCGCGCTGGAGCCTGTCCTTGAGCTGACGGAAGGCCAGCTCGAGCGACCCGGCCCCCTTGGGGGTCATGCGCTCGACGTAGAGCTGGAGCTGCCCGCGGACGTCGTAGACGTCCACGCGCGCCTCGGCGACGACCTCGAGCCCGTCCTCGGGGGGGAACTTCAGCCGCGCCGCCGCCGAGCGGAACATCACCGCGTCGATGGACGCCCCCGCGTCCTTCAGCCGGAAGTACAGGTGCCCCGAACCGTGCCGGCGGAAGTTGCTGATCTCCCCGACGACGGCGACACGCTGGGGGAAGGCCTCGGCGAGCGCGACCTTGACGCTCGCCACGAGGCGGGAGACGGACAGCGGCCCGCGCTCGGGTGCGCCCGGGGGCCCCTGGCGCTGCTCGGCCAGGTCGCAGCCCACGTCGGGGCCCTTCCGCGGTCCACGCGCCTTGCTCGGGTCGAAGTCGAAGAATGGGTTCTTCTCGCGGCTCATGCCGCGGGCATTGTACCCGCTGGCCCGGCGCAAGGGGACTGCTTTCAAGCACTCCCCAGGCGCTCGAGGGCCCATTGCGCCGGCTCGCGCAGCTCCGGTCGGCGCCGCTTCAGCTCGTGGAGGGCCGCGACGAGCCGTCCGGAGCCGTCCGTTCCGGCTGAATTGCCGGCCGCGATGGTGGCGTTGCGAAGCAGCATGTCGTACCGAACGCGTCGCGCGGCGGAGCCCGTCGTCGCGGCGTCCCAGTCGGCCTCGTTCCACGACAGGACCTCCACCAGGTCCGCGCCCCCCAGCGGCGGGCGAACGGCACGAAGCTCGGCGTCGCCCGGCGGCGCGTCGCGGTTGTGCGGACAGGCCTCCTGGCAGGCGTCGCAGCCGACGAGCCGGCGCCCCATGCGGGGCCAGAGGTCGCGCTCGATGGGCCCGCGGTGCTCGACGGTGAGGTAGCTGATACAGCGCCGGGCGTCGAGGCCCCCCTCCGTCAGCGCCCCGGTCGGACACGCGCGAAGGCAGGCGCCGCAGTCGCTGCAGTCGTTCGCCAGGCCCCCGTCCGGGCACAGCGGCAGGTTGCAGACGATCTCGCAGAGGCAGACGTAGCTGCCCAGGCCGGGCACGACGAGGCAGCAGTTCCGGCCGATCCAGCCGACGCCGGCGGCCAGGGCGAGGCTGCGCTCCAGGACCGGCCCGGAGTCCACGAACGCCCGGCCGGCGAAGCCCGGCGCGATCTGCCGGATGCGGTCCATCAGGCGAACACACCGGCGCTTGAGGACCTTGTGGTAGTCGCGTCCCCGGGCGTACCGCGCGACGAGGCCGGGCGCCGAAGGGGCCGCCGCCCCGTCGTCCGGGGCGTAGCCGGCGGCGAGGCAGATCACGCTCCGGGCGCCGGGCACGAGGCGCTCCGGGCGGACGCGCTTGGCCACGTTGCGGGCCAGGTAGCCCATCGTCCCGTGCCGCCCGTCCGCCAGCCACTGCCGGAAGCGTTCCGCATCCGCCACGAGGCCGGCCGCGGCGATCCCCACGCGCGCAAAGCCAGCCTCCCGGCTGAGACGTTTGACGGTGGCGGTGAGCTCGTCGCGGGCGCGCATGTCAGCAGTGTAACCGCTCCAGACGGAATCGCGGAGCCGCGTCACTTGATGAGACGCGCGCCGGCGAGATCGACGTGGTCGGCGACGCCGAGCTGGTCGGTGCCGAAGTCGACGCGGATGAGGAGCCGCTCGACGCCCTTAACGTCGAGGCGGACGACCCGCGGGGGTGTCTTGCCGGTGAGACGGATCGGCTTGGCGAGCGACCGCCCGTCCCCGAGGAAGGTCAGCGTGGCATCGCCGTTCGGGCGAACGGCGTCGTCGATGCCGACGGTCGCCACGAACGCCGCGTACTGCCTGGCGAGGGAGTAGACCAGCTCGCAGTGGCTGTGCAGCCCCAGGCCCGTGCGGTACGTGCGCCCGCCCAGCCGCAGCGGCTTGCCCGAGACGGCGAGATCGACGCGGTGTTGGAACGTCGTCTGGAAGTAGCCGCGCTCCTTGACGGAAGAGGGCTTCAGCTCGGCGAGCGCCGTGACCTTGTCGGAGGTAATGCGGAGGGCGGCGGCCCGGGCGAGCGGGATCGACTGCTTCCCGACGGCCGGCGAGTCCAGCGTGAAGACGCCCTTGTCCAGCGCGAGCGACACGAAGTGCACGATCGAGCCGTCGCGTCCGAGGAGCAGGCCCCCCGTCGCGGGTGTTTTGGCCCGCACGGCCGCCAAGCGGACCATCGGGACGTTCGCCCGCTCGACCTTGCGCGACTGGTCGCGCCACCGGAACGTGACCTGCTTCGCGTCGATCGCCTCCAGGACGCCGTCGACGGCCAGGACTTCCCGGGCCTGCTTCCGCACGAGGAGCCGGTCCCCGACTGCGGCCGGCAGCTTCATCTCCCGGTAGCGCTTCTCCAGCTCGTCGGGGCTCTCGGCGAAATCGGGCAGGTAGATCACGCGTGCCAGGTCCATGGGCATTTCGCTCTGCCCGAGCAGGGCGCATCGCGCGCGCAGCCGCCTCCCGCTGACCGCCAGCTCGTCCACGATGAGGCGATCGCCGAGGGCGGTCAGGACGGCCTTCTGGGCGAGCTTCGTCATCGGGTCTTCCTGCTCCTGCTCCTGCTCCGGAGAGAGCAGGAAGACCTCGACGACCCCGTCGAGCGCCAGGGAATGCTTCTGCCTGTCGCCCTGGAGGACGATCCGCCCGCCCGCGATGGAGAGGAGCTGTCCCGACACGATGCGCGCATCGGCCGTCTCGAGGCGCGCCTCGCCGGAGGCCGCGACCGCGAGCGAGAGCACCAGGCTGGCCGCTGTGATCGTCCGCACGCGTCGGCATCCTGCCATGGATGAGCGCGGTTCCGGAGGCCCGCCCCGCCGCGTCCGGCCGGTCACCAGGGAGGCCGGCGCGGCTGCCGGTCTCGCGGCCGGCGGCGGGGCTGCACGGTCCGCGCCGTTGCGCGCCCCCCATCCCGGGAAACGGAGGCCGGCTTCGGTCACGGGTTCAGGCCGCCCTCCGAGATCTTGGTGCGGTACTTGCGGATGAGGTCTCGGTAGCGCTCGGACATGACCTTCTTGCGGAGCTGCTCGAGCTTCTGGCGCTCCCGCGGGGGCAGGTTGGCCCAGTCGCCGACCTCGGCCGTGTCGCGGATCTCGCTGCGCTTGGTCGGTCGCGCGACAGCCCCGGGCACCACGGCGCTGACGCGGGCGGGGTTGGACGGCTGGCGGGTCCCCTTCGGCGGGCCCTGCTTGCCGCCCTTGCCTTGGGCTTGCCCCTCGCCCGGGCGCTTCTGCTTCTTTCGGCCCTGGCCTTGGCCCTGGCAGCCGCACTGCTTCTCCTCCGCCGTCTTGATCAGGTCGGTGATGACCGCGACGATTCGATCCTCCTTGGCCTGCGTTACCTTGCCGCTGTCGACGGCGTCGAGGCGCTTCTTGACGTCGCCCATCATCTGCCCGGCCCAGCCGAGGGGATCCTGCGCGAACTCGGAGTACTCCTTGACGTTCTTGTCGATCTCCTTGATCGCCTCGGCATCGAGCGTCAGGCCGTAGTTCGTCACCGCGTAGTCGTACATCTCCATGGCGTAGGTGAAGCGGTTCATTTTCTCGTACGTCCGCGCCGACTCCAGCGCGGCGTCGGCCGCGAAACTGATCCGGTCCGCCATCACCACCAGGATCTTCTGGTAGGCGTCCACGGCGTCGTAGCCCTTGCCTTGGGCGGCCAGGGCGCGGGCGTACAGCGTGTAGCGCGCGGCGTTCAGGTACGTCGCCTCCTGGACGTTCAGGTCCTTGCTGATGGTCTTGGCGGCCTCGGCGTGCTTGCCGGCCTTCAGCAGCTCGTGCGCCTTGCGGAAGCGGTCGTTCACGCGTGCGAACGCGCGGATGATCCGGTCGATGTTGTCCCGCTGCGTGTTCTTCGGACTCGCCTGGAGGATCTTCGCCGCCGCGTCCACGTCCTTGTCATCGTTGAGGAGGTCTTCCCGCATCTCCTCGATGACCTGCTGGCGCTCCACCTTCAGCCGCGCCTGCACGGCGCCCTGGATGAGCTTCTGGACGTCCTCCGGGCTGAGGTCCTCCAGGAGCTTGTCCAAGTCGTCCTCGGCCGCGCCGGCGTCCGGAAGGCCGCCTCCCGCGGGCGGCGGCGTCGCGTCCGTCACAGCCGGCCGCTCCGGCTCGATGACGCCCTCGCCGCCCTGGCCCCAGGCGGGCCCGAGCCCGAAGGAGATCACCGCGATGCCGATGGCCGCCCACACGCCGGATGCCAGTCGTCTCGTTCTCATGGTCTCACCACGCTCCTGTCTGCTCCCGCCCGGCGTCTCCGCCCGCCGTCGAGATGGGCCTGCTTCATCCCAGTGTATCACCATTCCCGGTCCGCGTCTGCTCCGGCGCGGCGGCTAGAACCCGTCGGCGGGCGGGCCGCGACGCGCGGGCGCCATCTTCTTGCTCAGCTTGTCCACCATCTTCTGCACCGCTTCCTGCCGGCGGCCGAGCTTCTTGTGCTCGCGCTCCGCCTGGTCGGCGGCGGGCTTGGGCTCGCCGACCAACTGCTTGTTGAGCGTTCGGGTCCGCCGGTTGATGGCAAGCTGGAGGGCCCGCACGAGCTTGAACTCGGCGATGGGCGGGACGAGGGGCTGCTTGCCGCCGCCACCTCCGCGGCCGCGGCCCCCGCCGCCCTTGCGGCGTCGCTCGGCCAGCTCCTCGCGGATGGAGCTGATCATCTCGCGGAGGCTCTGCTCGATCTCCTTCTGGACGCCCTGGGTCAGCGCCCCGGCGTCCTCCTCGGCCAGGAGCTTCTGCACGTCCTGGAGGTCGCCGCGGACCTCCTTGAGCACCTCGGGGAAGACGATGGTGGTGTCCTCCTTGACGAGCATGTCGCGGACCTTCTTGACGTCCTCGGCGAGGCGCCCCTCACCGCGGGACAGCTCGCCGAGCTGGATCTGCTCGGCCCGCGCGTAGGGCGGATCCTCGTCCTTGCGCTTGCCGTGGGCGTCGCGCGTATCACCGGAGATCTTCACCTGCCGGTCGAGGACCTTCTGGAGCATCTGGTCGATCTTGGCAAGCTGCTCGGCCTGGGCGAGGGCCTCCTCCTGCGCGACGGCGTCGGCCAACTCGTCACGGGCCTGCTCGAGCTTGTCGATGGCCTTCTTCTGGTCGGCGTTCGCCCCGCCGCACTGCCCGCCGCCGAGCTTCTGCGAGGCGCTGCCCATCGACTTCGACGCCGAGGCCACCGACTTCTGCCCCGGCGTCTCGCCTTCCTTCTTCATCTGGTCGCCGAGCTTCTCGCTCCGGTCGGCCAGCTCGCCCTGCTCGCTGGCCTGCTGCTTGGTCGGCTGGGCGGCCTTCTCCATCATCCGGCGGCGAAGCTTGGCAATCTCATACTTCTTGGCCTCCAGCTCCTTGAGGGCCTTGTCCTGCTGCTTGATGGCCTCGTCGCGCTCGCGGTCGCCCAGGTCCTGGGCGGCGTTTTTCATATGCTCGGCTGCCTTGTTCAGGTTGCCCGACTTCTGCCCGCTGGGCGAGCCGCCCTTCGAGGGCGAGCCGCCCTTCGAGCCCGAGCCCATGCCGGCCTCCTGAGCGAGGTCCGCCACGTCCTTCGCGAGCTGGGAGGTCTTGTCGGACAGGTCGCCCTGCTTGCCGGCAAGCTCCCCGGCCTTCTGGCCGCGGGTCAGCTTGGCCACGGCGTCGTCGATGGCCTTGCGGGCCTTTTCCAGGTCGGCGAGGGCCTGGTCCTGGGGTGTGGCGGCCTTGGCGGGATTGGACCTGCCGAGGGCCTTGGCGGCTTGTCGCATTTCCCCAGCGGCCGCCCCGGCGCTCTTCGACGCGCCGGCCAGACCGCGGGCGCCCTTGCTGCCTGCCCCGCCGGGGGAGAGCTTCGCGCCCAGCTTGGGGTCCTTGGCCAGGCCGCTGAGCCCCTCGGCCAGCCTGTCCGTGGAACCGGCCAGCAGCCGCTGGAGTTGGCCCGAGATCGGCAGCCGGTCGATCGGCGCGGTCTTCGTCACTTCGCGGAGCTTCGTCTGCTTGTCGATGATCGCGCGGATGTCCTTGCGCAGGCCCAACAGCTTCTGGAGGTGCGGATCGGGCGCAGGCAGCTTGGTGGTCTGGCTGCGGAGCTTCTTCTGCTCGGCGACGATATCGGCGAGCGTCTTGTCCAGGTTGCCCATCCGCCGCTGGAACTCGCTGGTGTTTGCGGCGAGGTTGCTCTGGCGCTCCAGGGGCCGCTGCTTGTCGAGCAGCTTGTCGATCTGGCCGAGAAACTCCCGCCACTTGCGGATGCGCTCGCGGCGCTCGTCGAGGTCCAGGATGCCCGTCCGGAGGGTCTGGAGGACCTTCCGGAGCTCGCCGATGACCTCGCTCTCCGTGCTGGCGGCGGCGGAGGCCAGGCCCTTGGCGAGGTACTCGGCGACCTTCTCCATGTCCTCGGCGATGAAGGAGCGTTGGGCCTGGCTGACGGCCTCGCGGAGGACCTTGGCCGTCTGGGGCTCGCTCTTCTCCAGCAGCTCGGCGATCTCGACCATCTTGGCGGTGAGCTGCTCGAACTCCTTCTTGTAGTACCGCTGGAGTCCGACCTCCGCGCGGTGCTTCATGTCGGGCTGGGTAGCGGGATCGTTGTCGTCGGCCGCCGTCAGCCCGGCGAGGAGCGCCGTCACCAACAGGCATCCCAGGATCGTTCCGCTCGTGCGTCTCATGGTGCGCTCCTTGTGCCCTCGGCGGGCGCCGCCGGCCTGCCGAGCGGGGGCGAAATCTGCTGCGCCGGCCAGGCCGCCGTCACTCCGGCTTCGCCGGGCGCGTCGTCGGATCGAGTACGCTCTTGACCTCGATCGCTTCCTTCTTCTTTATCGCATCGAGAAGCTGCTGCGACCACTTGATGATGATCTGGAGTTTGTTGGCCAGCTCCTGCTTGCTCTCCAGCTTGACCATTCGCTGGAGAATCTCGTTCATGGCATCGAAGATCCGCTCCTGCCCCTCCTCGATGACGCCGGCTTGGTCTCTCAATTCGCCGGCGTCCGTGACCTTCGCGGTGGCCTGGAGGGCGGCGGTGGTTCCACGGATCCGCTGCTGGAGCTCTACAAGGGGTTGGACGACGTCGGCGCGGATTTGTTCGCGCCCCGTGTCGGTTCCGATGCGGTTGTTCTTCATCTCTTCGAGGATGGCGGCGAGCCCGTCGGAGGCCTTGGCGACCTCGGCGCCGACGCTCTGCTGGAGGCCGCCCGACGACAGCAGCAGGCGCCGGACCTCCGCGCCGATGCCCCCCCCGGTGAGGATCGCCCCCGCCTCCCCGGTCTTGGCCCCGGCGGCTTTCTGAAGCCCGATCGCCTGGATGAACTCCAGGCGGATCTCCTTCTGGCGGCGCAGGAACTCCGCCATGAGGTCCTCGGTCTTGACGACGCTGAAGGCCAGCGCGCTGCTCTCGGCGACGTTGGGCCCGCCGTAGAGCTTCGGCAGCGTGTCGGTGGCCGTGGCGGCCACGTAAATCGTCGCCCCCGGCTTGAGCTTCAGCGGCTCGAGGTCGCAGTCCTGGGCGTGGTCGAACTCCCGCCCGACGTCCGGAGGCAGCGAGACCGCCTGGGCATTGGCGTCGGTCGACGTGCCTCCCTCTCGCACGCCGATGGCCACCGCCGCCAGACCGTGGTCGTCCCGAACCCGAAGGTGCAGCGGGATGACCGCTCGCGGCGAGATCCTCACCCCGATGCCGCTCTTCTTGATGTCCAGCGTGGGACGGTGGTCCGGCTGGACCTGGACCACGTACTTGGCGCCGCGGCGGCTGGTGTGTCCGTCCCGGTCGGTCAGGGCAAACCGCAGCACCTTGGTCACGGGCTCGTTGCGCCCGGTGATCTCGAACTCGCCGACGTACTGGCGAGGCAGGGGGACCTTCTTCCCGTCGACGACGGCCGTCTGCTGGTGCATCTGGGCGGCTTTCCGCCCGTCGAGCAGGATCGCGGCGGCGGACAGGTCCTTGTTCGCCTTGGCCTGCACGGTGACCTTGGCGCCGAGGGGCACGCCCAGCGCCCCGGTGCCGCCGGGCAGGAGGATCGGGGTGAGGCGGCGCATGTAGCTGGGGCAGCGCACCACGAAGCGGATGTTGAGCAGCGCCGGCGGGTCGATGAGGCGCACCTTGTGCCGGCGGCGCTTGTCGCGATAGTCGTCGCCGCCCACGACGTAGAGCTCGAACTCCTCGGACACGGCCGGGAAGACCTTGACGAACTTGCGCCGGCTGTCGCGGTCGGGCTCGACGGCCTCCTCGGTCCATCCCAGCGCCGCGTAGCGGGCGTGGAACGTGACGTGGTCGGGGGTCACGCGGCTGCGCGGCTCGACCTCGGCGATCACCGTCAGGTCGTCGCCGCGAAGCACGGTGAAGTCGGGCGGGTCGCTTCGGACGGTGAGGTAGGTTTCCTGCGGCCAGGGGGTGTCCGCGAACAGGACGTTGCGCTGGAACCACTTTTCGAGCAGGTCGCTCTGCCAGACGCCGAAGCCGGCCAGCAGGCCCAGTCCGCAGGCGGCGAGCGCCCAGCTTCGGAAGATTCCGCGGCGCTCGACGACCTCGCGGAACGGCAGGGGCGAGGCCAGGGCGTCGGCCTCTTCGGCCATCCGCCGGATCATGCCCAGCGAGATGCCGAGGGCCTCGCTGTCGCTTCGCCGGCTGAACTGGATCGCCCCGACGAGCCGGTCGCCCAACTGCTGGAACCGGCGCTCGACCAGCAGCGCCAGGTCGGTGGCGTCCATCGAGACGCGGAGCGGCGCGAGCAGCTCCCGCCAGACGACCACGCCCACGCCGACCAGCGCCAAGGCCATGATCACGCCTCGCAGGTCGCGTTCCAGGCGGAAGAGGTAGTCGAACCCCAGCGTCACGAACACCAGCGCCACCAGGGCGAGGCTCAGCCAGGCCAGGCCCTCCACGAGCAGCCGCACCGACAGCGCGCGGCGCAGGCCGCCCAGTTTCGCCCGGATCGCCGGCGTGAGAAGGTCGCGTTGCGTTACGTCGTCCATGTCTTTCTCACCGTGTCTCAGGCCATGTTGTACTTCTTCCGGAAGATCCACTCGACGGCCAGCAGCACCCCGATCAGCAGGAGCGTGAGGTTGGAGTCCCACAGCTCCCAGGGCTCCTCGCGCACGGCCGTCTTCCGGTCGGAGGGGATCAGTTCCGTCAGACGGTCGATCTCGTGAATCTCGAGGAAGTGCTCGGGTCGAGAGGCGATATTGCGCATTGTCTGGCGGTCGGCCTCGGGGCGGAGGGCCTCGGCCTTGGGCAGCTCGATGCGGATGGTCTTGGACTGGACTTTGTCGGCGGCCATCGGGTCGCCCTTCAGGGCGGTCAGCTCGAAGGTGCCCGTTCGGGTGGCCCGGATGGTGGCCTTGTAGCGGCCGGGCTTGTCGGCCACCGCCTTCAGGACGATGGTCTCGCCGGCGCGGGTCTCGGTGTCGATCATCTCGACGTCGAAGGTGGCGGCCTTGAGGGGGGCGAAGTTCTCGTCGTAGGCTTCGGCCTCGATGGTGATGCGTTCGCCGGCGGAGAACCGGTCGCCGCCGGCGGTGATGACCACGTGGCGGGCGTGGAGGGTGGCGAGGTACTGCACCACGTTGGACCAGAACAGGCGGTGGTAGTAGCCGTGGCGGATGTATCGCCAGCGCCACGTGCCGTCAAAGCCGACGTAGAGCACGCGTCCGGCGCCGAACGGCTGGGCGACGAGCAGCGGCTCGGGCTCGTTCCGCGCCGTGCGGCGCAGCGGGTTGGAGCTGGCCGCCAGCACGCGGGCCAGGGGCTTGGCCTTCAGGACGGGGTGGGACCAGTAGATGCCCGGCATGACCTCCCAGACATCTCTGCTCTCGTCGGCGCCGCCGCCGAAGCGCGTGACGGGGTGGTCGGCGCCGTAGGAGGTGATCCGGACGGGCCAGGCCTGCGGGCGCCGGCCCCCGATCTTGGCGACGATGTCGCTCGTGTTGTCCGCGAGCGTCACGGGAAGCATCCCGACCAGCGGGTCGTAGGGCCCCCCGCCGCGAAGCACCTCCGTGGAGTACTTGTTGCCGACGATGTAGCACAGCCCGCCGCCGTGGCGGGCGACGAACGTGCGCAGGTGCCGGACGAAGTTCTCGTCGAAGCCGTCGGCGGTCGGCTGGGGGTCGTATAGGAGGACGACATCGTAGCCGGGATGCGGCTTGCCGCCGGGCGACCCGGCGAGCTCGAGGAGCTCCTTCGGCAGCCGGTCGAGCTTCATGCCGGTGGAGGCGGTCTGGTTGATCTCCTTGTCGGCGTTCTGCTGCCAGACGCTGAGGCGGTAGAGTTCCGGCTGGCGGTGGAGGAAGTTCCGGAGGAACTGGAACTCCCACCCGCCGTCGCCGCTGACGAGGAGGATCTTGATCTTCTCGTCGGAGACGCTCACGGGCGCTTCGGCGGCGTTGTCGTTGGGGTTGCGCTCGTCCTCCTGCGGCTCGACGACGGCGCGGTAGACGAACTTCCCGATGCGGTCGGGCTCGACCTGGAGGGCGACGGTCTGGACGCCCTTGGAGCGCCCCGCCGCCGCCGCCGGCAAGCCCGAGGGCGACTCGCCGTTCAGCACGACCTTCTCCGAGATGCCCGTGTCGCCCCACGTCTCCTTGTCTCGCGGGCGGCGCAGCAGGCGGACGGTGACGGCCCGACCGGCGAGGTTGCGGTGGGCCAGCACGACGGTGAACTCGGTTCGCGCTCCGCGGCGGATCTCTCGCGGGGCCTGAAGTCCGGTCACCGCGAGGTTCTTCGGCGGGGTCGGGTCGCCGACGAGGACCGGGTAGAGCCGCATGCCCCGCTGGTTGGCGTAGGCCAGCGCATCGACCAGCCGCGCGCCGGCGCCCTGCGTGGTCATCTGCCCGTCGCTGACGAACACGATGCCCGCCACGCGCCGCCCGAGCGCGCTCTCGATGGCGTCGCGCAGCGCCGCGGGGATGTTGGTCTCGTACCCGGACGCCGTCAGCCCGCCCAGGATCTCGCGGACGCCGATCGGCGCCGTGGCCGGAACGTCGTTGGGCTCGCCGTCGCCGTCGTCTTCCGCCGCCAGGGCCACATGCCCCAGGGCTCTGGTGTAGGCCTCGCTGCCGGGCCGGTCCGTGGAGAACCGCATGAGGGCCAGCGGATGCTCCCTGGCCAGGCGCGCCAGGACGCCGCTGCGCCCGCCCAGCGATCGCCGGACGACGTCCGTCCGCGGGAGATCCTCCAGCTCCGCGGTCGTCACGCCCAGGTGATCGGCGACCTCCTGTCGCGCGTTCGCGTCGGTGTAGTGGTCCGGGAAGGACATGGACCGGCTGTCGTCGATCAGGACCAGGACCGTGGAGTACAGCGTGCGCGTGAACCGCAGCACGACGGCCGGCCGGAACAGCACCGCCAGGATCAGCAGGCACACCAGGATCCGGACGGCGGACAGGAACGCCTTCGCGCCCGTCGGGTTGCTGCCCTCGCGCCGATAGCTTCGGACGATCAGATACACCATCGCCAGGAAGACGGCGATCAGCGCGAGGTTCACGTAGTTCCCGTACTCGGCGACGAAGCCGAATCGCCAGTTGCCCTTGCCGACCAGCTCGGTCGGGTCGGAGCCCAGCAGCCAGATCAGGACCTTGTTCATGCCACGCTGTCTATTGGGGTTTCCTCGAGCTTCGCCCCGGCTCGCCGTAGTGCCCGAACCGCTGACCGAGAAACGTCTCGGCGGCCAGCACCATGGCGAGAATCGCCAGGGCCCACGTCCAGTATTCCTTCTGCGGCTTGACCTTCACAACCCCCCCCGGGTGAGCCGCCGTCCGGTCCAGGTACACGAACTCCGCCGTCCCGAAGGCGGCGGCCAAGGCCGGCTCGCGCCCGCAGGTCAGATCGCCCTCGGCGGGGTCGACCGTTCGGGCGAAAACGACGCGCCGCGACGTCTGGTCGGGCAGGGCCAGGTCGAGCGTATACTGCCCGGCGTGGTCCGGCCGCTCGTAGCGAAGCAGCTCCTTCGGCGCCGTGCCGGGGGCGCCGGCCTCTCGCACGGGCACGAGGGGCACGACGGGCTCTTCGGGGTGTCGCGGCGTGGTCAGGGCGGCCGCCGCGTCGCGCAGCTCGCGCGACAGCTCGAAGACGATCGGCTCGCTCACCTGCGCCGAGAGCGTCCGCTCCTGCGGCTTGGCGAGATAGGGAACCATGTCGTTGAGCAGGGCGACGAACGTGCCGTTCTCGTCGGCCGGCCAGTCGCTCCAGCGCATCGACGCCGCCGTGTAGACCATCAGGACCTGCCCCTTGCCGAACTGGCGGGCGACGATGGCCGGGGAGTTGTCCTCGTCGGCGAACCGCGCCAGGATGCGGGGCGGCTTGATGTCGGGCGACGCGGTCGGCGCGCTCACCGGGGTGGCGCTCGTCCGCGCGTAGAACCGGATGAACCGGGTCGGGTCCGCCCCGGCAGCCAGAAAGTCGTTGAAGACCTTCAGGACTCTCTCGGCGGCGAAGCCCTTGGGGTCGAGGCGGAAGAATCGGTCGCGCTTGAGCGGGTCACCCTTTCGCGGCCCGATGCGGAACGGGCTCAGGCCGGATCCGTCCGCGTAGAGCGGGCCGTTGTAGAACGTCGAGTTCACGTTGTCGCCCGTGAAGATCGCCAGCCCCCCGCCGGACCGCACGAAGTCCGCCAGGGCGTCGAGCAGGGGGTAGACGGCCTGGCCGTTGGCGTCGATCGTGACCGGCAGCTCCGGCACGTTCAGCAAGGCGATCAGGTCGTACTTGTCCAGCCGCGTCTCCCCCATCGCGGTGGGCGAAACCACCTCCACCCTCGTGCCCTCGCTGCCGTTGCGTTCCGGGTCCAGGGCGTGGACGAAGAAGAACGAGGCGCTCTCGATGGGGTCGGACAGGTCCGGCCGCCCGTCGACGGCCAGCAGGTGGACCGCCTTCCGCACGTCCAGGGCCAGGTGCGCCTCGTTGTCGGCGGGGAGCTCGTCGACGGGAAGCCTGGCCGTCACGATGGCCGGCCCGGGATCCGGGCAGGTCACCTGGAACTCCAGGCGTCCCGTGCCGTGGGCGTCGATGGCGTCGATGGCCCCGGCGGGCAGCTCGACGTCCCTCAGCCCCTCGACCGTCGTGACCTTGGCGGCCAGACGCACCTCCACGTCGTTCGCCGTCGCGTTGCTGTTGTTGCGCACCTCCAGGCGGACCCGCACCGGGACGTTCGCGACGGCGAACTTGTCCAGCATCTCCATCGATTCGACGGTCAGGTTGTTCTTGGGCTCGCGCCCGAAGTCCACCGCGATGAGCTGCACCTTCAGCCCGCGCAGGACGTCGAACTGCTTGCGGATCTCGTCGGCCTGCCTCTCGTCGGCCAGGTCCGCGCGGCGCAGGTCGCTGTAGAGGAACAGACGCCGGGTGGTGGACTTGTCGTTCTGGAAGATCTTGGCGGCCGCGGCAAGCGCCTGCGGCAGGCGGGCGCGGAGGTCGGAGGGCTTCCGCGCGCCGAGGCGTGCGGCGAGCTCCTCGATCTCGGCGTCGGCGGTGTGGGGGAGGAACGGTTCGGCCTCCTCGTCGGCCGACGTCAGCAGGATGGCCACGTGGTCGGTGGCCGAGAGCTTCTTGATCTCCTCGACGATCTCGGTCGCCGCGGCGGCGAAGATCGGCCCGCCGCCGATGCGCTGGGCCATGGAATAGCTGTCGTCGAGCACGAAGACGGCGGTCTGGCTTTCGACGCCGCCGGGCAGGGCCTGCATGGCCCGACACCCCGTGAACCGCGCCAACGCCACGCCCAGCAGCAGCATCGCGAGGCATCGCAGCGCCAGGAGGATCAGCTCCTCGATGCGCAGGCGGCGGCGGTTACGGCGGACGCTTTCCCAGAGGAACCGCATGGCCGCCCAGTCGATCATCCGGAACCGCCTGCGGTTGAGCAGGTGGATCAGGATCGGCACCGACACGGCCGCCACGCCCGTCCAAAGCACCGCTGGATGAAGAAACGGCAACGTCGATCTCCTACCTTGGCCCGTTCATTGATGCGTGGCTGTCACCGCATCCGTCGCGGCGGACAGGGCCCGCGCGGGTCGTCGCGGGGACGACCGGCCCGTGGGGCCGTCGCGGGTGTCGTCGTCTTCGTGGTCCTCGTGATCGCATGGTGGCGTCTCGATCGGGTCACCGCTTGCTCCCCGCCTTGCGCGTGGCGGCGGCGCGGGCGGAGAGGAACGCCAGCAGCGCCGCGTCCAGGTGGTCGGCGGTGGAGATCAGCTTGTAATCGACGCGGCTGGCGATGCACTTGCGCTTCACGTCCGTGCAGAAGCGGTCCACCGCCTGGAGGTATCCCTCGCGCAGCGCCCGCGGCTCGATCATGATGTTGCCCGTCGCCTCCAGCCCGCGGAACATCGTGTTGCCCTGGAACGGGAACGTCAGCTCGTCCTCGTCCATCACGTGCAGGACGATCACCTCGTGGTCGTAATGGCGGAAGTGCTGGAGGCCCCGGATCACGCCGTCCGTGTCCACGAACAGGTCGCTCACCAGGCACACCAGCCCGCGGCGGGGAATCTTCTCCGCCACGGAGTGGCAGATCGGCTCCAGCGACGTCTTGGCCTTCGGCTCGATCACGTCCATCGCGTGCACGAGCGACTTGATCTGGTTGGGGTTCGCCGAGGCCGGCACGTACGTCCGCAGGTCCTCGTCGAAGACCGCCAGGCCGACCGCGTCCTGCTGCTGGAGCAGGAGGAAGCCGAGGGAAGCCGCCACGGCCACCGCGTACTCGTACTTCGACATGCGCCCGGAGCGCCCCGTGCCGTACAGCATCGACTCGCTGCCGTCCACCAGGAAGAGGGCCTTGAGGTTCGTCTCCTCCTCGTACTGCTTGATGTAGTACCGGTCGGTGCGCCCGAGGACCTTCCAGTCGATGTGCTTGATGTCGTCCCCGGGCGCATACTCGCGGTGCGAGGCGAACTCGACGCTGAACCCGTAGAACGGGCTGCGGTGCAGGCCCGAGATGAACCCCTCCACGACCAGGCGGGCCTGGAGGTCCAGGCGCGTGATCTTCGAGAGGACCTTGGGGTCCAGGTACTTCCTCAGTTCCTCAACGGTGGTCTTGGCCATGCGCTCGTCTGTCCGGAGTGTCGTGTCCGTGCTCTTCGAGGCAACTCACCCCCGGCCACGCCGGGCCGGGGCTCTAGGGCGGCGGGCGGACGCCCTACGGTTCGACCGCCTTGGCGGTGGCCGGGTTCGTGGCGATGGCGCTCTCCTGGGCGGGGATGATCTCCAGGAGCCGGTCCACGATCCGGTCGACGGTCATGCCCTCGGCGTCGGCGTTGAAGTTCGTCACGATGCGGTGGCGCAGGACCGGCCTGGCGACCGCCTGGATGTCCTCGGTGGACACGTGCACGCGCCCGTGCAGGACGGCGCGGACCTTGCCGCCGAGGGTCAGGTACTGGCAGGCCCTCGGCCCGGCGCCCCAACTGACGTAGTCCCGGACGACCGGCGGCGGGGCCGTGTCCGTGTCGATCACGCGCGTCGCCCGCACGAGCCGCATCGCGTACTGGATGACGTGGTCCGACACCGGCACGCGACGGATGATCTCCTGGAGCTGGATGATCTCCTCGCCCGTCAGGACGTGCGACAACTGCACGTCCTGGATCGCCGTCGTCAGCCGCACGATGTCGAATTCCTCGTCCCAGTTGGGGTACTTCACGAAGATCTTGAACATGAACCGGTCCTGCTGGGCCTCCGGCAGCGGGTAGGTGCCCTCCTGCTCGATGGGGTTCTGCGTCGCCAGGACGAAGAAGGGGTCCTTCATCGGCATGCGCTTCCCGCCGGCCGTCACCTGACGCTCCTGCATCGCCTCCAGCAGCGCCGCCTGCGTCTTCGGCGGCGTCCGGTTGATCTCGTCGGCCAGGATGACGTTGTTGAAGATCGGCCCGTGGAGGAACCGGAAGTCCCGCGTCCCCGTCGAGCGGTCCTCCTGGATGACCTCCGTGCCGGTAATGTCCGAGGGCATCAGGTCCGGCGTGAACTGGATCCGCGCGAAGTCCAGCTCCAGGCACTGGGCCAGCGAGGAGACCATCAGCGTCTTGGCCAGGCCCGGCACGCCCTCCAGGATGGCGTGCCCCCGCGCGAAGATGCACATCAGCAGCTCCTCGAGCACCGCCTCCTGCCCTACGATCGCCCTGGCCATCTCCCGGCAGATGGTCTGGTAGGCCTCGGAGAGGCGTTCGGCCGCCTGGATGTCATCCCGGTTGAGTTCCTTGTCGTCCGCCCTTGGTTCGTTCGCTTCCGCTTCAGTCACGTCGCTCTCCTCTTGGCTGGCCGCGGCCGGCACTCGGTTGTCGGCTTCTCATTCTCCGCTGCGGGCGATTCGCCTTCCGCGGGGTCTTGCCGATTTGCCTTCCCCCCGTTCGCCGGGGCAGGGGCGATCTCGGGAACGGCTGGGCGTCGGCAGAAGGCGGATCGCCACTGGCTACTTCTGGCAGATCGGCAGGTAATTGTACGGGAGCTGGAGGATGATGGTGGCGAGGGCCGTGCCGTACGTCGTGCCGACGCTGTCGCCGTTCCAGCTTCCGTCGGGGCTCTGCAATTGCAGCAGTCGGTCGCGAATCTGCGGGTAGTAGGTTTTCCAGTCCTGGCCGCCGCGCTGGTACCACGCCTGCGCCAGGTAAAAGTGGGTGTAGAAGTAATGCCCGCCCCAGGCGCCGCCGCCGCTGACGTTGACGCGCCCGCGGACGTAGCGGACGAGCTTCTCGACCATTTCGGCCTCGGCGCCCTTGCCGCCGGTCTTCCGGTCGTAGATGCCGGCGGCATAGAAGCAGGTGATGGCCGCCGCGGAGATCGCCGGGCGCGACGAGCCCCGGCTTCGCGCCGAGTAACAGATGCCGCCGTCGCCCTGCTGGCAGTACTTCAGGTAGGCCACCGCGCGGTCGATCGTGCTCTTCGGCACCTTGATGCCCACGTTGCGGCAGGCCCGCAGCGCCTGGAGCTGCGTGACCGTCACCGACCCCTCGTCCCCCCGGCTGGTCGGCGTGTAGATCCACCCGCCGGCGTGCGCGTGCTGGGCGCCCAGGTCGGACTGCGCCTTGGCCGTCAGCCCCACCGCCTTGGTGAGCACGCCCTGGAGGTCCTTTTCGTACTCGCGGCTGATCTCCGTGCCGTAGCACTGGGCGAGGAACAGCATGGAGAAGCCGTGGCCGTACATGCTCCGGCTCTCCGAGCCCGGGCCGCCGATGAGCCCGTCCCCGTGGCTCTTGGCGACGCGCAGCAGGTAGCTCATCGCGCGGGTGACGTTGCGGCAGTACGGGCCCGTCTCGGGCGTCGAGCCGTTGCCCATCATCGCCACGCCGGCCAGCGCGGTCATGGCGGCCGGATACGTCCCGTACCCGCCGCTGTTGAGCCAGCTCCCGTCGGGGCGCTGCGTCTTGGCCAGGTAGTTCAGTCCGCGGTCGATCGCCTTGACGGTCTTTCGCGTGACCATCTCCGGCAGCATCGCGCTGGGCGCATCGGCCCGCGCCGCCGGGACGATCGCCTGCCCGCAGGCCGCCGCAGCCGCCGCAAGGACCAGCCACGGCCGCCGCCTGGGGGCGCGTCGCCGCATCTCAACGCTCGCCATAGATTATCACTCCTTTCGAGGTCTCCGCGCACAGGCGCCCGTTGGTGAGGACCGGCGGGCCCGTGCCCTGGCGCCGGCGGCTCTCGTCCGGGGCGGGCGCGCCGCCGCGGAGATCGATCTTCTGCGCCGCCTTGCCCGTCTGCGAGTGCAGCACGTACGCGTAGTACGGGAAGGCCGCCTGGTAGTGCCTCGCCGTGACGACCACGTGATCCCTGCCCAGGACGATCGGCGGCATGCTCTGGTAGTACCAGTTCTTGTGCTCGTCGAAGTCGACGCTCCAGCGGTGCTTCTCGTCGGAGACGGTGAACTTCTGGATGTTCAACCCCCGCACGCTGCTCAGGCGCCCGTAGATCGCCTTCCGGCGGCCGGAAAAGCTGGGAGCACAAAGGACGTAGAGACCGTCGTCCTGGAAGCGGGCATCGAACGGGATGGCCGCCGCCCCGTGGACGGGCCGGGCCTGAAGCGTCGCCAGCTTGCCGCCCCCCAGCACGGAGAGGACCTCGATTCGCCCGGAAGTGTTCTGCGGGGACACCGCGATCTGCTCGGCGGAGATCGCCAGGATCGCCGGGTACTTCGCCGCGTTGTGCTGCTGCCGCCAGAGGGGCTTGTCGAGCTTGCCCAGTTCCCGCACCGTCAGCTCGCCGTTGACGATCATCGCCAGCAGGCCGTCCGGGGTCACCTCGCACTGGGTCCACTGGCTCGCCGAACCGTCGGGCGGCCACCTGCCGACGACCCGCCCGCCCTTGGCGAGGCTGAAGCAGGTCACCCTCTTGCCGCTGTCGTGCTGGAAGACGACCATGTCGCCGACGATCCGCGGCGGGCCGCTCGGGCAGCGGTTGCCGCCCACGAGGTTGCCCTGCCAGGACATCTCGCCGGTGGCGATGTCCAGGCAACTGACCTTCCCGCTGCGGTCGGCCACCACCAGCACGCCGGAGCCGACGCCCATCGTGTAGAACGACGCGATGCCGATCTTGGCCATCTGCCGGTCCCAGACGACCTTGGCGGAAACCAGGTCCAACCCGCGGATGGACTTGCGGTCGGCCACCGCCAGCACCTTGCCGTCCCGGCTGACGCCGCCGACGAGGCGCATGCCCGGCGGGTAGTGGGCGTACTTCTTGGCGTCGTCCTTGTCCACGCTGGCCAGGCCCTTCCATTCGGCCAGGGCCTTGGCCTCGCTGTCCGCGGCGGTGTCCAGCAGGTACGCGTCGCCGTCCTTGATGATGGCGATCTTCTCGCCGAGGCGGATGGGTCGCAGCTCCTGGTCCCGCAGCACGCAGACGTGCTCGCCCTTGACCTGGAAGACCTCCGCCAGCGGCGGGCGGACCGTCGAGACCATCCGCATCGGGCGCGACGAGTTGGCCAACTTGCCCCCCTCGATCAGCTTCAGCACGTCTCGCAGCTTGCCCCGCACGTCCGCGAAGGCCACCTCCGTCTCGCCGTCCAGGTCCGCCAGGACCTCGCACTCCTTCTGCGCCGAGGTCTTCCAGCCGCCTCGCGAGTAGATCGTCGCCAGGGCGACACTCGCCGAAACGCGCAGCGGGCTGTCCTTCGTCCGCGCGACGCGGTACAGGTGGCGCCGCGCCTCGGCCAGGTCGTCGTCGGCGCTGGCCTTGTCCGCTTGGGCGCGCCGGTAGAAGAGCTCCGCCGCCTCGAACAACGCGTCGTCGGCCCACTGGCTGTTCGGCCAGCGCTTCTCGACGTCCAGGACCCGGTCGACCTCCCCGGCCGCACGCGCCTCGTCGAAGGCCCGCTTGGCCTCCGCGTCGAACTTCGCGTAACACTCGTGCCCGTGCTTCGCCAGCAGGTCCCTGACGTACGCCCGCACCAGCTTGTCGCCACGGACGGTCCGCCGGCGCGGCCCGGAGCGGACCGCATCGCCGGCCTCCGGCCCGATCACAATGTCGTAGAGCTCTTCCTCGCCGTACTCCTCGGCGACCTGCTGGGCCAGCTCCACCGCCGCGGTGTATTCCCCGACCCGCTCGTGGTACTTCGCCAGCCGCAGCTTCAGGTGGGCCTTGTCCAGCGTGGTGGTCGCGTACGCCTCGGCGTGGAGGAACATCTCGTGCATCTGCGCGTCGCCGGCCGCGTGGTTCCCCAAGGCCACGTAGGTCATGTACAGCAGCGGGGGAAGCTGCGCGCCCGTCTGGGTGTCGCCCTGGGCCTTGGTCAGCGCCTCGCAGGCCTTGAAGTCCTCCAGGGCCTTGGCGTACCGCTTGGCGTCGTAGGCGAGCTGCGCCCGCTGCTTCAGCAGCGGCGGGCGCTGCGGCGCCGGGGTCGACTCGATCCGGCGGGTCAGCTCCTCCCGCGCCGAGTCGTAGCCGAAGTACGTGCAGACGCCCAGCATGCTGGCGGAGATGAGCTTGCCGTTGGCGCTGACCAGGTTGCCCAGGAAGCCGTCCGCCGACGCCAGCCCCAGCGGGCTCGTGCCGTAGGTCTTCAGGTCCATCGACTCGACGCGCCCCATCGCGCTGGCCAGGACCTCGTGCGACGTGACCGCCGGGCGCCCGCTGATTCCCACGTCCTCCGAGCCGCGGTTCAGCTCCGCGCCGTCGATGACGCGGCGGACGATCAGCCCCGGGCCGCTCATCAGGACGCGATCGGCGTCGATGGCGCTGAGGTCCATCTGGCTGCGCCGGTTGCCCGCCCACCGCAGTTCGCCGGTGGCGGCGTCCAGCCCCAGCAGCTTCTCGCTGTCGGCGGGAAGGCACACCACGTTCCCGCGCGACACGATGATCGGGTTGCCCGGCGGATGGACGCCGAGGCGGCCCGGGTAGCGGGACGATACCGACGAGATGCTTCCGGGGCGGTTGACCACGCTCGTGTACTGGTAGGCCCACAGCGGCTCGCCGGTCTCTTCCTCGAAGCCCGCCACGGCGCCGCTGTTCGTCGTCACGTACACGCGCCCGTCGGCCACCGCCGGCGGGCTGCCGACGCTCAGCCGCGGGTCGGCGCCGATGGCGTAGCTGCTCCGTCGACCCACCGCCGGCGCCTGCGCCACGGGCGCCTGCCAGATCATCGCGCCCTTGTTCCGCGCGTCCAGACAGACCACGTGGTACCGCTGGAGGTAGAGCATCATGACGTACAGGCGTCCGGCCCGGTAGGTCGGCGCCGAGAGGAACATGCCGTTGCGGATCACCTCGTGGTCGCCCAGCCCGCGCCCGACACGCCAGACCAGTCGCCCGTCGGCGCTCAGCGACAGCGCCGCCAGCCTCGAGCCGTCGTCCAGGCCCTTCATGTTGGGGTTGCGCCGCAACACGTACCCCAGCGAGTCCCCCGCCGGGAGGAAGTCGTACACCGTGAAGGCCATTCCCCCGCCGACGGTCAGGGCATACCGCCCGCTGTCGCCGACGTACTTGTAGCCGCCGGAGGAGTAGTACCCCGTGTTGGCGATCGGCCCGATCTGCCGGACCATCGGCAGCGCGAGGCTCTTCCACCTCGTCTCGCCGGTCAGCAGGTCGAAGCCCGCGGTGCTGTCATCCAGGCGCACGATCACCTGGTCGCCCCAGACGACCGGATGGACCAGCCCCGGCAGCACCGTCTCGCCCTGGGAGCGGCTGGAAACCGTCCGGCGCAGGATCAGGTGCCCTCGACTCAGGCGGACGCTGCGGCGGACGTTGCGGCTGGCGTAGCGGTTGTACTTGTGGTCGGACAGGTACATGGTCAGCCCGGCCTTGAGGCGCGGCAGCAGGTCCTCGCCGGGGGAGACCCTCTCGCCCGCCTGGCGCCAGCGCGGCGCCAGGACGACGTCGCAGCCGCTCATGGCGCTCAGCCCGCTCGGGATGCCCCCCAGCCCGGGCCAGCCCGTCTTGACCGCCAACGGCGCGTCCACGGTGACCACCGGCATCCGCCAGACGCGCCGGAGGAACTCCGCGAGGCTCTGCGTCTTACCGCCGAGGACGGCGGATGCGTCGGGGAAGTCTTTCCGCAACTGCTCGGCCGCACGCCCGGCGGCCTCGCTCTCCCCGCCCAGGTGGCAGGCCGCGGCCACCTTCGCCAGCAGCGCCACGCGCTGCTCGCCGTCGGGCGCCAGCGGCAGCAGCCGCCACCAGCAGGACGCCGCCTGCGAGAACCGCGCCCGGTCGAAGTACAGCGCCCCCAGCGTCTCGAGGGCCTTCGGCCCGTACGACGTGTGCAGGTACCGCTCGGAGAGCCGGCGGAGATACTGCTCCGGGCGATCGGAGGCCAGGGCCTCCTCGTAGAGCCGCTCGGCCTGCGGGTCGTACAGGGCGCGGTAGAGCTTCAGCCCCTTCGGGCCCATCCGCCCCAGCAGGTTGTTGGCCTTGCGGCGCATCGACACGAACCGGTTCGCCCCCTCCGAGTAGAAGCCGCTGTCCTCCCGCTGGATCAGGGCCTGGAGGATCTGGATGGCCTGGTCGTACTTCTTGTCCTTCTCGATCAGCCGCTTGGCCTCGTGCAGATAGCCGCCCAGTTCGTCGTCCACGTGGACCAGCGGAGGCGTTCCCGGGCTCGCGCCCGGGCTCGTCCGGCTGTTGACGGGCGGCAGGACCGCGGCCACGTTCGCCCGCCGCACCAGCTCGCCGAACGCGCCGGTGGCCAGCACGACGAGGGCGCCGAGCAGGACCCCCGCCGCGGCCCACGGCCGGCCTCGGCCACCATGTTGAGAATGCCCCGGTTCGTCCATGGTCCAGTTCCCTGCCGGCGCCCCTGCCGGCTGCTTGCAGCGGAATACGACCAACCGTTTGATACCACGCGAGCGGCGCCAGGTTCGATTATACTCGCCCCGTTGGCGCACTCCGAATGCTTTTCCGGTCGACGGCCCGTCCGCACGGCGCAGCACGCGCACGGCCGATTCGTAGCAGGTTAGTCGCCGCTGACGGGCAGCGGTTCCACCCCGTGCGGGAATTCCTTCGGCGAAGGTGGGTCTCGCCCGAGGGTTACGGCCGCCGGGGCGCGAGACGCCGCCCGTGGCGGCGAAGCGTCTCGATGCTCACCCGCTGGCGCAGCAGCGCCCCGCGCCCGCTGAGGCGGTTCGCCGCCGGCGCCCGGTCGCCCGGCCAGAGCCGCTCCAGCGGCACCACCCACGTGCCCTCGCGCCGCGTCGGCCGCCCAGGCCGCACGCCCCCCGCCCGCCCGTCCGCCCCGCGCCGAGTGATCAGCGCCACGTCGAGGTACCCGTCGGCGGCGGCGAGCACGGCCCAGCCCGTGTGCATCACGCCCCGCAGCGCGCTGGCGGCGGCCAGGGCGTCGCCGAGTCCGCCGCCGGCGACCTGCGTGCGAAGGATCAGGACGCCGCCGCGGTGGAGCTTGTCGCGGCACCGCCGCAGCACGCGGTCGCCGTAGCACCGCCACGCCTCGGGATGGTCCGCCGGCATCGGCGCCAGGACGAGGCCGTCGAACCGCCCGGCGTCCCTCGCGACGGCGTCCAGGAAGTCGCCGGTGGGCTCGCCGGTGGCTGCGCCGCTCACCGGGCCCGCCGTGGGGTCCGGATGCGCCCGCGCGGCGTGGACACCCGCCGGCAGCGCCAACGGAACGTCCGCCGGCGAGGCCGCGACAATCCACCACCGTCCCGGGTGGGCGGCCATCGCCTCGTCGACGGCCTTGGTCACGGCCTTGCTTCGCCAGTGCGGCCGTCCCACCAGGCCGCCCCATGCCGCACCGCCCCCCGCCGGAGCCGCCGGCGTCGATGCCGTCGTCAGCCACGCCCCCGCCGTCAGCCGCGGCAGGCCGCGAACCGCCCCCACCCGCGCCGTGACGGTCGCGCAGATCAGCACGCCGCCCAGGGCGGCCCAGGCGATCCCCGTGCGGCTGCGGCGCGACGCGACGATGGCCACCACCACGCCGGCGACCATCCCGCCGACCGCGACGAACAGGCCCGCCGGCGCCAGCAGGGCCGTCGCCCCGGCGGCCAGGTACAACGCGACCCCGCCGCCCGCGCCCGCCGCGACCGCCGCCAAGTACTGCCGCGCCCGCCCCCCGTGCGTGGCGAAGAGCTTCCGCTGCCGCGACAAGACCACCGAGGCCAACGCCGCCAGAGGCACCTGTGCGGCGACGGCCAGCATGGCGCAGCCGACGGCGACGCCCCCGCCCCGGAAGCACCCGACGGCCAGGCTGCCCTGAAAGACCACCGCGCTGAGGATCCCGACGCTCGCCCCCGTCGCCTGCGCCACGCCCGGCGCGCGGGAGCGCCGGTCCGCCCGCCGCAGCCGCCACGCCAGCAGGGCGATGGACGCACCCGCCCAGCACGCCTGCCCGCCCAGGCCGACCTCGCCCACGTCGCGCAGCAGCCGCGCCTGGACCACCAGCACGACCGTCGCGGCCGCAGAGCCCGCCGCCACGGCCAGCCAGCGCCCGCGCCGCGGAGACGACTCGATCGGGGCCATCACCCGCCGCGGGCGGACGGTCAGCTTCACGCGCTGGAAGACGCCGCCCGCCGCCGCGAGCACGGCGACGCCCGCGACCAGTCCGACGCCGAGGAGGTCCGCGCCGAACCACCAGGCCAGCGCTGCGGCGGCCAGGCCCGCCGCCACGCCCCCCAGCCATTCCCGGACCACCGAGGCGTAGTGGTCGCGCCCCGAGCCGCCGCGGATCATCACGGTTACCAGGAACGCCACGCTGATGCCCAGCGCCAGGGGGATCATGCCCACGAACTGGCAGAGGAAGGCGAAGACGGCGAAGCCGGTCGGCCCGAGCAGCAGGGGCCCGCGCCCGCCATCGCCGACGGCGGCGGCGAAGAGGTGGATCGCGGCGGTCGTGGCCACGCCGCCGACGGCGGCCAGCGCGGCGGCCAGCGCCAGCAGGCGCATCATCCCCCGCACCGCGCGCCGCGTGGAGGACGCCCCGCCGCCCGTCGCCAGGGCGAGCACCGGGCTGTCCTCCAGCTTCAGCGCCACCCGCAGGCGCTGCAGCGCCCGCGCGGCGCGGGCGGGAAGGCCCGCCGTCGCCGCGATCGCCAGCATCAGCGCCGCGACCGACCGCAGGACGCTCGCGCCCGACAGGTCGAACCGCAGGCTCCACAGGACCACCAGCGAGGCCGCCCACACCGTCAGCGCCGTCGCCAGCCACACCACAAACAACCTGTCGATCCGCGTCGACTTCATCTTCCGGGGCGGAGCCTCATCGGCCGCACGCGGCGACCGTCAGCGGACCTCGGCAAGGACGGTGGCCCGAGCGGCGGGCAGGCGGGTCCGGCTGCCGTCGTCGAGGCACAGGACCAGACCCTCCAACGGGTCGACGTCGAGGACGCGCCCGCTGTGACGCCGCCCGTCGCACAGGACGGTCAGTCGCTGGTTGACCATGCGGCAGCGGGCGAGGAAGCCGGCGTGCAGCTCGTCGAGCCGCCCGGCGGCGACGCGCGCGACCCACGCGTCGAGGCGCCCCAGCAGCGCCCGGACGATCGCGATCCGGTCGGCCGGGTGCGCCAGGTGGTCCGCCAGGCAGGTCGCGCGCCGGTCGACCTCGTCGGCCGGCGGGGCGCGGTTGGCGTTGATGCCCACCCCCAGCACGACGCCGAGCGTCTCGCCCTCGCGGCGCATCTCCACCAGCACGCCCGCCACCTTGGCACCGTCCAGCAGCACGTCGTTGGGCCACTTCAGCTCGCAGGGCAGTCCCGCGGCCTCCTCGATCGCCTCGGCCGTCGCCAGCCCCGTGGCGATCGTCAGCGCCTCGTGCGGCGGCGCGCGCCGCCCGGCCGGCTCGATCAGCAGCGCGCTGAGCAGGACGTTCTGGTGCGGCGAGCTGACCCACGCCCGCCCCCGGCGGCCGCGACCGCGAGACTGGGCCTCCGCCACCACGACCAGCCCGTCGGCGCCTTCCTGGCGGATCGCCTCGAGCGCCACGTCGTTCGTCGAGCCGACGACCTCGAAGCACAGCACGCTGCGCCCCACGCGCCGCTCCGGCAGCCCGCGCTCGATCAGGTGCGGCGAAAGCGGCACAGGCGGCAGCAGCCGAACGCCGTCGGGCGGCGAGTACTCCAGCCGGTACCAGCTCCCGAACATGGCGTCCAGCTCGCGCTCCAGGTCCGCCGGCGCCACGCCGACCGCCGCCGCCAGCTCCTCCAGCGCGACGTAGCCTTCCCGGCGGTCGTAGAGCACTTCCAGGATGCGGTCCGACGTCTTCATCCCGCGTCCACGTCCAGGGCGATGTCGGCGGCCGGAACCGAGTGCGTCAGGGCGCCCACCGAGATGCGCTCGACGCCCGCCTCGGCCACGGCGCGAACGTTGCGGAGCGTGATGCCGCCCGAGGCCTCCAGGGCGACGCGCCCGCGCAGGCCGGCGGCGTCGCGCCGCGCGACCGCCCGGCGAAGCTCCTCCGGCGGCATGTTGTCCAGCAGGACCACGTCCACCGGCAGGCGCAGCGCCGCGTCGAGCTGCCCCAGGCGGTCCACCTCCACCTCGACGAAGCCCTCCGGGCCGAGCGCCCTTCGCGCCTCGGCCAGCCGCCCGCCCAGCGCGGCGAGGGGGTCCGCCTCGCCCGACCGCGCCAGCACGCCGAGGTGGTTGTCCTTCACCAGGACGGCGTCGTAGAGCCCTCGGCGGTGGTTCCGCCCGCCGCCCGCGCGGACGGCGTACTTCTCCAGGTCGCGCCAGCCGGGCGTCGTCTTGCGCGTGTCCAGGATGGCCGCCGCCGTGCCGCGCACGGCCTCGACGTAGCGCGCGGTCATCGTGGCGATGCCGCTGAGGCGCTGGAGGAAGTTGAGCGCCACGCGTTCGGCCGACAGCACCGCGCGCGCCGGGCCGGACCACGCCGCCAGGACGGAGCCCGCCGCGACGCTCCGGCCGTCGGGCACCTCCACGTTCGTGGCGATGCGAGCGTCGTAGGCCTCGGCGACGGGGTGCAGGAAGAGCCCCCCGCAGAAGACCAGCTCCCGGCGGGCGACGAATCGCCCGCGGGCCTCGAGCCCCTCCGGCAGCAGCGCGGCGGTCACGTCGCCGCCGCCGAGGTCCTCCGCCCGCGCCAGCTCGAGCAGACGCTGGAGATTGTCCAGCTCGCGTTTCCCCGCCGAAAGCGCCATGCGCCGAGGATACCGCAAAAGCCCTCGACCGCCAAGCCGGTGCCCCACGCCCGCGCCGCCGTCCGCGCGGGGCCGCCGCCTCACGGCATCAGGCCCACGCACCGAAGCTCGCGCTCGTCGCGCAGGAACAGCTTGCCGTCCACGTAGGCCGGGTGGCACCAGTTCTGCCCGCACACGCGGGTCCGGCCGATCACGCGGCAGCGCTTCGGGTCCGCGGCCACGAGCAGTAGCTGGCCCCTCTCGGCGAGCACGAGGATGCGGTCCTTCATCACGACGAACGACGCGTAGCCCCGCCCCACCATGCCGGAGAAGAACCCCTTCTCGACCCAGGCCTCCTTGCCGGTCCGCACGTCGACGCAGAAGAGGCTCTTGCCCGGCCCGAGCCCGTAGACGTGACTGCCGACGGCCACCGGATTCATGAAGTTGACCGCCAGGGCCTTGGACAGCCACGCGCGCTCGGCGCGGAACGCCTCGCCCTCCTTGGAGATCCGGACGCCGATCAGCCCGGCGAGGTACGAGGAGACCACCACCGTGTCGTCCACGACGACCGGCGTGATCACGTGCCGCCCCAGCCTCGTCTTCACCGGCGCGCGCCACAGCAGCTTGCCGTCGCGCACGTCGAGGCCGATGACCGCCTCCGCCGTGAACGAGACCACCTGCTTGACGCCCAAGATCGTGGCGACGACGGCCCCGCCGTGGCCCTGCACGTCGTTCTGGGACTTCCAGATGACCTTCCCGCTGCGCTTGTCGAGGCAGACGACGCTCGCGCCCTTCCTGCCGCCGGCGGCAACGATCACACGATCGCCGTCGATCACCGCCGAACCGGAGTTGCCGTGGCGGTCGGCCCCCGCGGCCGAGCCCCTCTCGCCGATGAAGACCGCCCCGAAGTCCTTCACGAAGTTGACGCGCCAGATCTCCTTGCCGTCGGCGACGCGGAGGCAGCGGAACTCGCCGCGGCACGACTGCACGTAGACGCGCTCGCCGTCGACCAGCGGCGTGCAGCGCGGGCCGGGCGGCGAGTGGCCGTCCCGGAACGTGTCGTCCAGCGGCGCGCTCCAGAGCTCCTTGCCCGAGGCGGCGTCGACGGCGTGCACCACCTCCTTGCCCTGCTGGTTGTCGAGGTGGAACAGCCGCCCGCCGCTGACGACCGGCGAGGCCAGGCCGTGGCCGACCCTCTCCCGCCAGAGAGCCTTCGGCTCGGCCGGCAGCGTCTGCGGCACGGCGACGCCGGCCGGGACGTGCCCCGTGCCGTCGGGCCCGCGCCACCGAGGCCAGTCCGCCGCCAGGCACCACGTGCCGAGCACGAGCATCGAACCGATCAGAATGCTGCGCTTCATGTCTCGGATACCTCCCGGAAAAACCGCGCTGGACCCTCGTCAAGAGCCGCTGGGGTCAGTCTACCATACTCGTATGCTCGGACAAGGCAGGGCTGCACGTTCGCGCGGGAAGGAGGCGAGTCCACCGGCGTGCGGCGACGGCGCGGCCGGCGGTGTTGCATCGCACCGGGGCGGCGAGTGTAGAATCGCCCGTCCGGAGCGCAGATGAGGAGCCCCGACATGATGACCGACTCGCATCGACGTGCCCGGTTGCACCGGGCGACGGCCCGAATCCCGGGCTGGGCGACAGTGACGATCTGCCTGGCGGGCGCCGCGGCGGCCCTCGCCGAGCCGGCCGCGCCGAAGCCGCTCGACAGCGGCATCCGCCCCGGCGAGGTCGAGAAACGCCGCTACCTCGACTACGCGCGCGAGTGCATCGACGTGCTCATCGCCCGCGGCACGGACCGCTACGGCACGGTCCACTCCCCGATGCTGATGAGCATCCTCGACGTCCGCAGCCGGGACTGCCCCGCCGACCCCCCGCGGCTCGACGAGGCCTGGCGCGTGACCCGGCGCGGGCGGCGCAACCCCGGCGGCGGGAACCTCTATCACGACCAGGCCACCCTTGCAGCGATGTGCGAGTTGACCCGGCTGACCGCCCAGCCGCGCTACGCCGAGTTCGCACGCCGCTGCGCGAATCACACGATGACGAAGCTGGTGGACGAGCGCGGGCTCTTCTGGTGGGGCTACCACCGCCACTACGACGCCCACCGGGACGTGAAGACGGGCCACAGCGGCAACCACCACGAGATCCACATCCAGCAGATCGCCTGGGGCGTGCTGTGGCGGGCGAACCCGGCGGCCGTCCGGCGCGAGATCGAGGCCATCTGGCGGTGGCACGTGATCGACAAGAAGACCGGCGAGGTCAACCGCCACGCGGACGGCCGCCGCGGGTGCGACTTCGCCATGAGCGCGGGAGAGATCCTGCTGGCCTTCGCGTTCCTGCACACGAAGACGCCCCCCGCCGAGAGCCCCTGGCTGGACCGGGCGCGCCTCGTGGCCGGCTGGCACGCGCGGCACCGGCACCCGAAGACAGGGCTCATCCCCAACCGCCCCAACGCCGGGGCCGGACGCTTCGACGGGGCGCACTTCGACACGTCGATCACGGGCCTGTACTGCGTGCGGCTGCTGGAGGCCCACGAGCTGACCGGCGAGGCGTCCTTTCGCGACCAGGCCGTGGGATACCTCCAGGCCTACGCGCATTACGGCTGGGACGCCGCGGCCGGGCAGTTCTGGGGCAGCCTGAAGCTGGACGGCACGCCCGTGCCCGGCCCGAGGACCACGGGCGGCTACCAGGCCTACGAGCCGCGGGGGCACGTGGACCTCTGGCAGCCGTACATCGCCGGCTACGAGCACCCCCTGGCCACCGCCCAGGCGTATGCCTACGCGGCGGAGCGGACGGGCAGCGCGACGCTGCTGGCGGCGGCCCGGAAGTGGGCCGCGTGCATCCGGGCGGCCTTCCCGCCGCGCCGCGCCCTCACGAAGAGCTGGTATGCCGGCTACGCCAGCCACTACGCCCCGCACGGCACGCACGCGGGCAACTACGGGCGGGTGATCTCCTTCTTCCTGCACCTGGGGCGGCTGACGGGGGAGACGGCGCAGGTGGACTTCGCGCGGGCCGTCGCTCGCGAGGCCGTCGCTAAGCTGTACTACCGTGGGCTGTTGCGCGGCCACCCCGCCAAGGCGTACTACGAGGCGGCCGACGACGTCGCCCTGCTGCTCCGGGCGCTGATCCAGTTGGACCAGACCCTCACCGGCCCGGACAAGGCAAAGGTGTCCTGCAAGAACTGGTGACCGCCAGCCTGGTTGGGGTGTATACCCCCCCCGCCGGTACAGGTCCTCATGGCTTGGATTCGAGGGTATACCCGGCGGCGAATGCAGGGGCTTCCCGACGCCGCACGTACGTCCTTCACCGGCAGCTGATTGTCCGAACCTTGAGGAATGCTCGCAAACTAATAGAGTTATAACATGCCTTTTGACAAAGATTTATGAGATTAAACCGTTTGTGTCAACATGGATAAAAGTTGACACAATCAATCACATCGCCGGTTTCGGCCGCGGAGGCGGCTGCGCCGAGGCGGCGGACGTCACGGCGTCAGGCGGCTGCGGTCGCGAGGGAACAGGCACGCCTCCTTGATGCTCGCCAGGTCCAGCATCTGCATCGTCAGGCGCTCCAGGCCCATGCCCATCCCGCCGTGAAGCGGCTCGGTCGAGGCGATGGGGGCGACGCCCGCGGCGCGGCTCAGAAGACGTGCCGGCGGAAGCGCCGCGCGGCGCGCCAGAGCAGCAGCACGCCCACCAGGACGTGGACCACGCTGTAGGCCAGGACCGCGCCGGCGTGCCGCAGGACATCGCCGCCCCGCGGCGCGCCTGCCCCAACCGGGCCGTCCCGCCAGCCTGCGGGCGCGTCCTCGGACGCCGCCGCCCGGACGATGTCGCTCACCTGCACGAAGGGACTGACCCGGTAGACCGCCCGGGCGGGAGCGGCGGGCAGGTCCCAGGCGCGCCCCAGGGCGCCCGCCGCCAGCGCGACGACCGACGGCAGGACCACCCACAGCCCTGCCGCTATGGCCGCCGTGACCGTCGCGGCCACGGTGGTCCGGCGGAAGCGAGCGCTGACGTGCAGGCCCAGGCCCGCCACAAAGACCGCCACGCCCACCAGCAGGATGGCCAGGTTCCACCCCGCGACGGGGTGGAGCCTGCCGACCAGGACAGAGACCACCGCGTGGACGCCGAACGCCCCGGCGGCGGGGGCCGCCCGCCAGAAGACGGCGTGCAGCTTGGCGGCCAGGATCTGCCCGTCCGTCAGCGGCGTCGCCAGCAGCAGCGGCCAGCAGCCCGACTCCTTCTCCGACGTGATCGCCGTCGCCGACATCGCCGCCAGCAGCAGGCAGGTCACCAGCAGGGCCGCGCCCAGCACGAACGTGTGGAACGCCGCCGAGTGGAGCCAGCGGAACGACGCGGCCAGGAAATAGCAGTACCCCAGCAGGATCCCGGCGACGCCGAAGGCGATCTTGGGGTCCCTCATCAGGCTGCCCCGCATCGTCCGCCAGACGATCGGCGAGCCGGAGACCACCAGGGGCATGGCACCCGGATGGCGGCCCCTGGACGCGGCCTTGTGGAACGCCCGGACCGCGCGGCGGAGCTCCGGGGGCACGTCCTTCTGGTCGGGCGGCTCGCAGGGCACGGAGGGCAGGTAGACGTAGTCCGGCCGCCCGGCGCGGCGGGGGCGATCCGGGTCGTTGCCGAGGGACCGCAGCGCCGCCAGCCGGAAGACGCGGACGCACCGGGCCAGCACGGCCGCCATCGCCAGCAGCGCCACGGCGCACACCACCGGCCAGGCGGCCGGCCACGCGCCGCCCCCGCCCCGCAGCATGGTCCCCGTGGACTGGGCCAGCCATAGGCCGGCGGGGAGGGCGGCGATCGCCGTGGCGGCCAGCGAGGCCAGGATGGTCTTGTACGGCCTGACGTAGACGGCCGAGTAGAGCATGGTGACCGCCCCGGCGAAGCCCGAGAAGGCCAGGATGGCCAGCACGCCGCCGAGGACGTAGGCCCACGGCACGCCGCCGAAGACCCGCGCGATGGCCAGCACCGGGAGCGTCGCGAGGATCAGCACGGCCAGTTGGAGCATGCGGCTGAGGAACTTGCCCACGACGATGTTCTCGAACGTCAAGGGCGTGCTCATCAGCGGCGCGAGCGTCCTGCCGCGCAGCTCGTCGCCGAAGGCGTTGCTCATCAGCAGGATCGCCGCCAGCGGGGCCGCCACGAAGACGAACCAGATGATCCGGCAGGCGACCTCCTTGCCCGCCTCGGCCATGCGCGAGATCGTGAACGCCTCGCCGCGGTCGCCTATCCCCTCCCCCACGGCCGCCCAGACGAGCACCGCGAAGAGCGTCAACGCCCCGAGGTAGGCCAGACGCAGCACGTACGTTCGCCGCCGCCGGCTGTTGATCCGCAGCTCCAGGCCGGCGACGCAGCGCCCCGAGCGGACCGCGCCGGCCAGGTCCCGCAGGGATCGCCACCATGTCTTGCGGTCGAGCAAACGCTCCCCTCGCCGTAGCACGTCCCACCCGGACCAGCATACCCGACGCCTCCGGCAGGGCAAGGCCTGCCGGGGCGATTGCCCGTCGGCACGCGCCGCCGGTATACTCGCCGCCCAAGCACGATCAGGAGACACCGATGTCGCTCGAAGACGGCATGGCCGCCATGAACCTCCAGATGCCCCCGCGCGTGCCGCGGACGGAGTACTCCGCGGCCGGGCACTGGGCCCTGCTGCGGCGCGTGACGGGCATCGACGTCGCCCACGACTCGCCCGGCGACGTCAAGCGGCGGGCGCAGCGGGCCTTCGTGGCCGCCTGGCGCTTCGACATCTGGTGGTCCACACTCATTGGACGCGGTGAGTTCGGCGCCATTCGAACGAAGATGGGGCACTGCGTCTACGCCGACGGCGGCGTGGATTTCGACGAGGAGCGCGGCAGCTTCTTCTCCGAGCCCGAGGAGGTCCTCGCCTTCGACCCGTGGGAGGCCTTCGGCCAGATCGACAAGCTCGCCACCACGAAACGCTTCGAGGACCACTACCAGGCGAGCTGCCGCAGCTTCCCGGACATGGTCCACATGACGGGCATCTACGTCACGTGCGTCTCCGGGCTGATCGACCTGTTCGGCTGGGAGCTGCTCCTGCTGGCGGCCGGGGTGGACCGCCGGGCCTTCGGCGACCTCACCAACCGCTACGCCTCCTGGGTCCTCCAGTACCACGAGGCCCTCGCCGACGCCGACGTGCCCGTCGTGATGAGCCACGACGACATCGTCTGGACGGCCGGGCCCTTCCTCCCGCCGGAGTGGTACCGCCAGTACGTCTTCCCCAACTACACGCGCTTCTACCGTCCCCTCATCGACAGCGGCAAGAAGATCCTCTACACCTCCGACGGCAACTACACGGAGTTCCTGGACGACATCGCCGCCTGCGGCGTGCACGGTTTCGTGCTGGAGCCGATGACGGACATGGCCCAGATCGCCGAGCGGTACGGCCGCACGCACGTGTTCATCGGCAACGCCGACACGCGCGTCCTGCTGCTGGGCACGAAGGCCGACATCCGCGCCGAGGTCGAGCGGTGCATGGCCATCGGCAAGGGCTGCCCGGGCTTCTTCCTGGCCGTCGGCAACCACATCCCCCCCAACACGCCCGTGGACAACTGCCTCTACTACAACGA
>CAZXOC010000003.1:0-69168 GCA_964642165.1 uncultured Planctomycetaceae bacterium
TTTCTTTGGGCACACAGCGGGAAGAGCCCTGGTGGGCTGGCGGGTCTCATACGCCTTCGCCGAAGGCCTCGGCGAGACAGGTGCCTTCGCCGCCGCGGGAAAGTCGAGGCGAGGTTTCGCGTTGGGGGAGGGGGGGCGATAGAATGAGCCGAGATCGCGCGGAGGCGTGTGGCTCTGCGTGGGCGGCATTCGTGGGCCCTTCGGGGCCGTCCTGGCGAGACAGCGAGAGGTATCCATGGGCGACAACGACGTGTATGACGTGATCATCGTGGGGGCGGGACCGGCGGGGCTGGCGGCGGTTCGAGGCGTCTACTCCCGCCAAAGGAGTGACTACTCTCGGCGCTCCCGACGCACTTGCCCACCCACCTGATGCCGCGATCGTCCGCGACCCGCGAGCGTTCCTACCTCCGTTCCCGGTGCGGGCCAAGGCGTTTCTCGGACGGCGCCGGAGCGCCCTCCTGGCTTGTGCTCCTGGTGGGGTTACATTTCTCGGCCGACGGGGCCTGCGGGGCGCATGGAGCGCCGCCGGTGCCGATGGGAGGGGGGACGCCAAGACGGCTGGCTTGCTGGAGACGGCCTGCCGGGCGATAGCGCGAATGACCTGCGAGGTGACCTCCGGGCTGCGACCTCGGAGGTCGGGCGCGGCCAGACGGAGATGCGGCAAGGGACGCAAGCCGTTGTTTCAGGCCGCGTCGCGGTAGTAGCTCTTGAGCAGGCCGCCCATCCTACTCAGCCAGCCTGTTCCCACCCTTCCTCAAATGCGGATCGTACGCGGCGACGACGAACAGTCTGTGGGCCTGGCCGGGCTGCTGCCCGCCGGCGAGGGCGCCGGCTACGCCGGGGGCATCGTCAGCTCCGCCGTCGACGGGCTTCGTGCGGCCGGGAACGTCCCGAAGGCCCGGCGTCGTTGACGGGCCCGGCGGCTGGGTCAGTCGCGCTGGTCCCGGCTGCGCTTGGACGGTTTGTCGGACTTCGCCGGCTGCGGCTGCGGCCGCGGCCGGGCGGGCTGGCGGCGCTGCCGGAGGAGGCGCTGTCGGCGTTGGTTCTCTGTCCGCAGGGCCTCGCGCTCGGCTTCGTGCCGCTTGCGGACCACGTCCGCGCGCTTACCGGAGGTCCGGAGCTCGGCCTTGTGGCGGCGGTCGAGCACCTCGCGTTCAGCCTCGTGCCGCTCCTGGAGCTGCTTGTCCCGGACGGCGTAGCGGCGCTGGAGCTCCTGGCGGTCGGGCGGCCGGGCCGACGGCGGGGCGTCGACCACCCTGGGGCGGAAGATGCGGATGTGGTCGTCGCGCTCGCGGGGCAGTCGGGTGGCCTCGGCGGAGGGCGCGTCGTAGACCTTCACCCGCGTGACGCGCCGCCCGACGGCCTTCTCGACGCGGTCCAGCGGGACGCTGCGAACCGCGATGTGCCCGCGCTCGGCGACCATGCGCGTCACGTCGCGCGTGGCGCCGAAGATCGTGACGTTGCGATGGGGCAGGATCATGCGCTCACGGATCGGATGAAGCAACTGCGCCTCCCGCACGAATACCCATTCGCGCTGGTGGATGTGATTCAGGTCGTAGCCGTGGCGCTCGAGCCGCCCGGCCCAGCGGACCTTCGGCGGCAGCGGCGCCCAGCCGACGTAGCCCCCGCCGTGTCGCCAGGCCACCCACGCCGGGCCCCACTGCGGGTCCGGCAGCCACAACCAACCGTACGACTCGTCGTAGACCCACCGCCCATAGTGGAACGGCGCCCAGCCCCACGCCCAGTTGGACACCCACAGCCAGCCGTCGTCATCCGAGTAGACCCAATGGCCGGTGCTGTAGGGCCGCCAGCCGATCGGCACGTTCGCCGGCGTCCACACCCACCCGTGGACGCCGTGGCGCGACCACGTGCCATACGGCGCGAGCCTGTCGTAGAAGAAGGCGACGTCCACGTTCCGCGGCGCGACGGGAGGAGGCGGAGCGTACTCAACCTCGCGAGGGTGAATCACCACCCGCTCCCTGCAACCCGACGCCCCCAGCAAAACCCCGGCCGCACACAACACCACCCATCCCGCCTGCCTGATCATGACCGGTCTCCTCTTTGTCGTCGCGGTGCGCACTGTCCGTTTGAGCACGGTCCTTTGATCCGGGATTTCCCGGATGAACTCCGGTCCACGACCATCGTGGTCCTCTTTAACGATTCTAGCGCTGCTCGGGAGGCCGACAAGCCCTTTCCCGGTTCCAGCAAGGCAGCATCCACCTGGCGTCGGACCGGCGGGCAGATGCAGCGGACAGTGTCCCCACCGTTGGGTTCAGGATCTTCTTCTGCTGGGTGGGCCACCCCGAGAGAGCAGCGCCCGGGTGAGCGGCCCAGGGCATTGCTCGTTCGTCCGCAGCCATCAGGGCACAGGGGGCGTCCGAGCAGCGTGGAGCGCCCCCCACGGGTCCCGCACGCTCTCACCCTCCTGTCTTCTCCCACGTCGTGAGACGCTTGCCACCGCCGCGGCGGTCGGCGGGGGGAAAGTCGGGGGAGGTTTCGCCTTCGGCGAGGGGGGGCGATAGAATGCCCCGAGATCGCGCGGAGGCGTGTGACTCCGCGCGGGCGGCGATGGCGGACCTTCCGGGCCGTCTTGGCGAGACAGCGAGAGGTATCCATGGGCGACAACGACGTGTACGACGTGATCATCGTGGGGGCGGGACCGGCGGGGCTGGCGGCTGGGCTGTACGCGGCACGCGACCGCTACCGGACGCTGCTGGTGGAGAAGAACGGCCTGCCGGGCGGGCAGATCATGCTCACCGAGCGGATCGAGAACTACCCGGGCATCGTGCAGATCGGCGGCTTCCAACTCGTCGAGCAGCAGAAGAAGCAGGTGGAGAACTTCGGCGCGACCATCGCCGTGAACCGCGCGTGCACGGCGCTGCGGCGGCGCGACGACGGGCTGCTCGAGGTCCAGGCCAACGGCGGCGAGGAAACCTACCTCAGCCGCGCGGTGATCCTGTCCCCCGGCAGCGACTACCGCCGCCTCGGCGTGCCCGGTGAGGACGAGCTGCGCCAGGCCACACGCGTCAGCTACTGCGCGACGTGCGACGGGGCGTTCTACAAGGACAAGCACGTGCTGGCGGTGGGTGGGGGCAACACGGCCGTCGAGGACACGATCTACCTGGCCAGCCGCTTCTGCCGGAAGGTGACGATGATCCACCGCCGGCGGGAGTTCCGGGCGCAGCAGGTGCTGGTGGAGGAGCTGCACAAGGCGGCCGGGGAGCACGACATCGACGTCCGCCTGCCGTACGTGCTGGAGGAGATCGTCGGCACGGAGGACGGGACGGAGATCGACCACGCGACGATCAAGAACGTCGAGACGGGCGAGGCCGAGCCGCTGAAGGTCGACGGCGTGTTCCTGTTCGTGGGGATGATCCCGAACACGAAGTTCCTCGAGGGCATCGTCGAGATGAACGAGGCCGGGTACGTCGCCTGCGACTGCACGACGCTGAAGACGTCGATGCCGGGCGTGTTCGTGGCCGGGGACTGCCGCCAGCGCGCGGCGATGCAGCTCGTGACGGCGTGCGCCGACGGCGTGGTGGCGGCGATGATGCTGAAGGACTACTTCCGCGACCCGGACACGTGGCGGGAGTCGATGGCGGAGGAGGGCGCGTCGACGGGCTGGTAGGCGCGGCGGCTTGTCAGTCGGGCACGCGCTGGATGTCGGCCCCGATGCCGCGCAGCTTGCACTCGATGCGCTCGTAGCCGCGGTCGATGTGGTAGACGCGCTGCACGGTGGTCGTGCCGCGGGCGATGAGCCCGGCCAGGACCAGGGCGGCCGAGGCCCGCAGGTCGCTGGCCATCACGGGCGCGCCGATCAGCCGCCGGACGCCGGTGACGATCGCGGTGGGGCCTTCCTTGCGGATGTTGGCGCCCATGCGGAGCAGCTCGGCGACGTGCATGAAGCGGTCGGGGAAGACCTTCTCGGTGATCGCGCTGTTGCCGTCGGCGAGGCACAGGAGCGTCATCACCTGGGCCTGGAGGTCGGTGGGGAAGCCGGGGAAGGGCTGGGTGGTCACGTCGGCGGGCTCGAGTCGCCGGGTGGAGGAGACGACCAGCCCGCCGTCGGCGGTGTCGATGATCACGCCGATCTCGCGAAGCTTGTAGGCCACGGCCATCAGGTGGTCTATCCGGATGTTCCGCAGCGTCACCTCGCCGTTGGTGATGGCGGCGGCGACCATGAACGTGCCGGCCTCGATGCGGTCGGGGATCGTGTTGTGCTCGGCGCCGTGGAGCTGCTCGACGCCCTCGATGAGGATTCGGGGCGTCCCCGCGCCCTCGATGTGGGCGCCCATGGCGTTGAGGTAGTCGGCGAGGTCGGCGACCTCGGGCTCGCAGGCGGCGGACTCGATCATCGTCCGCCCCTCGGCGAGCACCGCGGCGGACATGACGTTCGCCGTGCCGAGGACGGTCGAGCCGAAGGGCCCGCCGAGGAAGACGTTGGCCCCGCGGAGCTTCTTGGCGCGGGCGACGATATCGCCCTCCTCCAGCTCGATATCGCCGCCGAGGGCCCGCAGGCCTCGAAGGTGGATGTCCACGGGTCGCGGGCCGATGGCGCAGCCGCCGGGCATGGCGACGCGGGCGAACCTGCGTTTGGCGAGGAGGGGCCCGAGGACGCAGATGCTGGCCCGCATCTTGCGCACGCGGTCGTAGCGGGCGTGGGAGGAGCCCTCGTCCTCGACGTTGACGTGGAGGTCGCCCTCGGGCGTCCGGGAGACGGACGCGCCGAGGTCGATCAGCAGCTCGGTCATGCTGCGGACGTCGGCGAGGTCCGGCACGCCGCGGAGGACGCTGGGCCCCTCGGCCAGCAGCGACGCCGCCATGATCGGCAGCGCCGCGTTCTTGGCGCCGCTGATGTCCACGGTCCCCTTGAGCCGCGCGCCGCCCTTGATCGCCAGCTTGTCCATGGGTCGTGCCTGCCCTCTGCTCGGTCGCGTCGTGGTCCGCGCGGTACCATACCGCGCGGGCGGGAGCGCCCGCAACCGCCGAAGGCCCGGTACCCGGACCGGCCGGGCGACGTTCCACAGCGCGGTGCGCGGCCGGGCCCGCGCCCCGGGAGGCGAGCGATGATCGAGTACGACAAGCTGTACGACATCTCCATCCTGCTGGGCGTGGAGTCGGCCAGTTGGCCGGGCGACCCGCCCTACACGCGGCGGCTGCGCGCGGCGATCGGCGAGGGCAGCCTGTCCGACGTGTCGATGGTCGAGATGACCGCCCACACGGGCACGCACGTCGACACGCCGGGGCACTTCGTGGCCGGCGGGAAGAAGCTGGACGACTACCGGCCGGAGGACTTCATCCTCCCGGCCCGCGTGGTGAACGTGGGCGACGCGACGGTGGTCGCCCCGGACGTCGTCGATGCGGCGGGCCTGCGTGAAGGCGAGGCCGTGCTGTTCCGGACGGCCAACAGCGCGACCGGGCGCATCGCCGGCGCGCGGTTCTTCGAGGACGGCGTGACCCTGGCCCCGGAGACGGCCGAGCTGTGCGTGCGGTGCCGCGCACCGCTGGTGGGGATCGACTACTTCACCGTGGACGCCTACGGCGAGGGGGACTTCCCCGTCCACCGAACGCTCCTGCGTGCGGGCGTGCTCATCCTGGAGACGATCAACCTTCGCGACGTGCCGGCGGGCGAGTACACGCTGATCTGCCTGCCCCTTCGCCTCCACGGCGCCGAGGCCTCGCCCGTCCGCGCCGTGCTGTTGCGGTGAGCCCGGCGGCCTGCTACGCTCTACGTAGTGGGTGCTGTCACCGCAGGCACGGGGAACCGGGCATGGTGAGGCGACAGGGAAGGAACAATCGGCCCGCGGCGCGGGGACGGCTTGGTTGGGCCGGCGCGTTGGTGCTGTTGGCCGCGGCGAGCGGTCTGGCGGCGAGCGCGGCCGGGGCGAGCGCGGCATCGCGGCCGACGTCGTCGCCGGTGACGTTCTCCGTCGCGACGTACAACATCCACGGGGCAAACCGCCACCTGCCTCAGGTGGTCGCGAACATCCGCCGGACGAAGGCCGACCTCGTCTGCCTCCAGGAGGTCAACCGCGGGGCGAGCCCCACGCTCAAGAAGCACCTCCGCGGGCAGTACCCGCACATGGTCTTCGGCCTGAACCAGGTGGCCGACGGCTTCGCCCTGCTGGCGAGGAAGCCGATCACGCACCGCGGGTGGGTCCCGGCCGGGCGGATCAATTACCACAGCGTCCTGCACGCCCGGACGGAGCTCGGCGGGCGCCAGGTACAGGTGGTGGCCGTCCACCTGATTCCGAATATTCCCAAGCCGCGCGCCGACGTGGGGGAGCAGTGGAAGCACGTCGCCCGCCAGGAGCGGATCCGCAACCGTGACGTGGCGCGTGTGGCCGGGCTGTTCTCCAAGGATCTGCCGGTCCTGGCGCTGGGCGACTTCAACTGCCTGTCCTTCCAGGGCGCGGTGACGTACATGGCCTCGCGAGGCTTCGTGGACAGCGCGGCGTCGGTCTGCGAGAGGCCCGATGCGCTGTACACGTGGCGGGGCCGGTTCGCCGGCCGGCTGCTGCACACGCGGATCGACTACATCTTCCACACCGCACACTTCCGGACGCTCGCCAGCCGGGTCATCCACGAGGCGGGCAGCGACCATTTCCCCGTCGTCAGCACGTTGGCGTGGGCGAAGCGGCAGGCGGCGGGGGCCCCGCAAGGCGAGCGGGGGTAGGTCGGGCAGGGCGACGGCGCGGCGACAGCTTTTTCGTTGACTCCCTGTTGTACGGCGGCGCGTGGCCGTGGTAGGATGATTGCCGTTGGCTACATCTTGTCTTTCTGGTTCGCGGTGCTGCCCCTTTGGATCGCCTTTGGATCAGTCTCGCGAGACACAACGGCCAGGCCGCTCGGAGTACCTGACATGATGAACATCTACGTTGGCAACCTTCCCTACAACATGGGCGACGCGGAGCTGGAAGCGGCCTTCGCGGCGTACGGCGCGGTGGACCGCGCCAAGGTGATCGCGGACCGCGAGACGGGGCGATCCCGCGGGTTCGGCTTTGTCGAGATGCCCAACGATGACGAGGCCCGCGCCGCCATGGAGGCCCTGAACGGGAACGAGATGGACGGTCGGCGGCTGACCGTCAACGAAGCGCGTCCGAGGCACTGACCGCCCCGCCGCGCGACAGGTCTCGATCGCTCGCCGAGAGCACGGGGGCTGGTTCGCCTGCTGACTGCTCTTCGGTCACCCTGGCCTGATCTCCGCTTGCCTTGCCGGGCAGCGCCGTATCCCCGTTCAGCCGGCGGCGCTGCTGCCGGTCGCCGGCGATGGCTGCGGGAGCCGGACGACGTGGCGGGCATGAGGAAGATCGCGCTGGTCGTCTGCTGCGGGCCGGCCCTGCCCGGATGCGGCAGGGAGGACCGCGCCTCCGCCCCGGCCCGTCGCGGCAAGAAGGGCGTGCCCTTGTCGCCCCCCGCCGGTTGACGCCGCGAAGCTCGTCGGGGTGCTCCGGGAGATCGCCGCACTCGAGCAGCAGGGCGAGTTCGCCCGGGCGTGGGAACTCGCGCCGGAGCCCGACCGTGGGCCAAGCAGGCCGTAGCGTTTCGGCGGCGAGCTGCGCCTTCGCATTGCCGACCACCTCGGCTCGTTTCTCGGCAAAGGGTTGACAGCTTTGCGGCCGAGGGAATATCATGGCACCGACGATGAATGCAGGCAGGAGACAACGCGGGACGTGGGCGTCGACCGGCGAGGGCCGGTGCGCCGGGTCCCTGTCCGTGCTGCTTGTGGTCGTTGTACTATAGGCCGCTGCGCATCGTTCCCCCGCAGCGGCCGTCACCCCGATTCGCCCCGGCGCGGGCGGTTTCCCCTTGGGCCTTCGGTGGTCCGCCCCTGGACGAGGGTTTTTCCCGACGGCCGGTGAGTGTACCGTAGTGGCCGTCATCGACGAGAGAGGAAGGATGAAGCCATGACCGACAAGAAGGACGACCCGGGCGGCTCGGGCCACCGCGGCTACGCCGACCTGACCGGCGCGCAGATCTTCAACGAGATGCTGCTGGAAGAGGGCGTGGAGGTCCTCTTCGGCTTTCCGGGCGGGGCGGTGATTCCGATTTTCGACGTCCTGTACGACTCGCCGCTGAAGTTCGTGATGTCGCGGCACGAGCAGGGCGCCTGTCACATGGCCGACGGGTACGCCCGCTCGACGGGCAAGACGGGCGCGGTGATCGCCACCAGCGGGCCCGGGGCGACGAACCTGATCACCGGGCTGGCGACGGCGAACATGGACTCGGTGCCTCTGGTGGCCTTCACGGGCCAGGTCCGCAGCCAGTTGATCGGCAACGACGCCTTCCAGGAGGCGGACACGACGGGCATCACGCGCCCGATCACGAAGCACAACTTCCTGGTGACGCGCGTGGAGGACCTCGGCCGGACCGTCAAGGAGGCGTTCCACATCGCCCGGACCGGTCGGCCCGGGCCGGTCGTGGTGGACATCGCGGTGGACGCGACGGTGAACAAGCCCGGCCGGGAACCGGCGATGGAGCCGGACCTCCCGGGCTACAAGCCGCGCGGGGGCGGTCACATCCGGCAGGTCCGCGCGGCGGCGGCGGCCATCAACGCCGCCGATCACCCGGTGCTGTACGTCGGCGGCGGCGTGGTGCTGTCGGGGGCGACGGAGGCGCTTCGCGCGGTGGCGCAGAAGGGGCGCATCCCCGTCACGACCACGCTGCTGGGGCTCGGCACGTTCGACGAGACGGACCCGCTGTCGCTGAGGATGCTGGGGATGCACGGCACGGCGTACGCGAACTACGCCGTGCAGGAGAGCGACTGCCTGGTCGCGGTGGGGGCGCGGTTCGACGACCGGGTCACCGGCAAGATCGAGGCGTTCGCCCCGAAGGCGAAGATCATCCACGTGGACATCGACCCGGCGAGCATCTCGAAGAACGTGCCGGTCGACATCCCCGTGGTGGGCGACGCGAAGTACATCCTGGAGAAGCTGCTGGAGCACCTCGAGGCGAAGGAGCGTCCGGCCTGGCACGAGCAGATCGCGCAGTGGAAGAAGCTCTACCCGCTCAAGTACGCCCCGGACGGCGGGATCAAGCCGCAGGAGGTCGTGGAGCTCCTGGGCGAGCTGACGAGGCACGACGCGATCGTCGCGACGGGCGTGGGACAGCACCAGATGTGGGCGGCGCAGTTCTACGGATGGCGCCGTCCGCGCCAGATCCTCACGTCGGGCGGCCTCGGCACGATGGGCTACGGCTGCCCGGCGGCGATCGGGGCGCAGTTCGGCAACCCGGGCGCCACGGTGCTCGACATCGACGGCGACGGGAGCTTCTCGATGACGATGGGGGAGGTGATCACGGCCGTGCAGCACGACCTGCCGGTCAAGTTCATCGTGCTGGACAACGGGTACCTCGGCATGGTGCGCCAGTGGCAGGACCTGTTCTACCACAAGCGGTACTCGGCGGTGGCGCACCCGTGTCCGGACTTCAAGATGGTGGCGGAGGGCTTCGGCGCTCGCGGCATCCGGATCTCGGCGCGGAGCGAGTTGGCCGACGGGCTGAACGAGGCGCTCAAGCACCCGGGCCCGGTGGTGGTGGCCGTCGAGGTGGAGCCGGAGGAGAACGTCTACCCGATGGTGGCGGCCGGCAAGGGCCTCCACGAAATGGACCTCGGCAAACTCGCCTGAGCCGCGAAGGAGCGGAGAGCAATCATGAAACACGTGATCATGGCACTGGTTCAGAATCAGCCGGGCGTCCTGGCGCACGTGGCCGGCATGTTCGCCGCCCGCGGGTTCAACATCGATTCGCTCGTCGTCGGGCGGACGGAGGACCCGATGTTGTCGCGGATGACGATCGTGGCCGTCGGGGACGACCGCGTCCTGGAGCAGATCCGCAAGCAGTTGGAGAAGATCGTCACCGTCGTGAAGGTTCGCGACTTCCAGGACGTCCGCTACGTCGAGCGCGACCTGATGCTGGTTCGCGTCCACGCCCCCGCGGAGAAGCGCTCGAAGGTGGTGGACCTGGTGACCCTGTTCCGCGGGCGCGTGGTGGACGTGTCGCGCAAGAGCCTCATCGTGGAGATGTCGGGCCCCGAAGACAAGCTGGAGGCGTTCGTCGACCTGGCGAAGCCCTACGGCATCGGCGAGCTGGCCCGCACCGGCGTGATCGCGATGAAGCGAGGCACGCAGGCCGACTGAGACGAAGGGCGGATCGCCCGGGACGAGCAGCTTGGCAAGGCATAGGGAGCGACACCCATGGGCGACGAGAAGGTGAAGGTGTTGTTCGACACGGACATCGGCAGCGACATCGACGACGCGGTGGCGCTGGCGTACCTGCTGAGCCAGGATCGCTGCGAGCTGCTGGGCGTCACGACCGTCACCGGCGAGCCGGAGCGGCGCGCGGAGATGGTATCGGCCATCTGCCGCCACGTCGGGCGCGACGACGTGCCGATCCACGCCGGCTGCCCGCAGGCGATGCTGATCGAGATGCGCCAGAAGACCGCCCCGCAGGCCGCGGCGCTGGGCGAGTGGGACCGGCGGAGCGACTTCGCCGCCGGCACGGCCATCGAGTTCCTCCGCGAGACGATCCGCGCGCACCCGGGCGAGGTGACGCTGCTGGCCGTCGGGCCGCTGACCAACGTCGGCCTGCTGTTCGCGACGGACCCGGCGCTCCCGGCCATGCTGAAGCAGCTCGTCCTGATGTGCGGGCGCTTCTTCCGCGGCACGGGCGGCGAATGGAACGCCGGCGGCGACCCGCATGCCACCGCGATCGCCTACGGCAACGGCCAGCAGGCCCGCCCGCCGCGCCAAATCAGCTTCGGGCTCGACGTGACCACCCGCTGCATGATGGACGCCGACGCCTGCCGAGAGAAGTTCGCCGCCAAGGCGCTCGAGCCCGTCCGCGACTTCGCCGAGGTCTGGTTCCGGAAGCACGACCGCATCTGCTTCCACGACCCGCTCGCCGCGGCGTGCGTCTTCCAGGGCGACCTGTGTCGGTACCGCGACGGCTGCGTCACCGTCTCCCTGACGCCGCCGACGATGGGCTGGACCGTCTTCGACGCCAGCGCCGAGGACGACCGGAAACCCCACACCGTCGCTTGCGAGGTCGATCCCGACGCCTTCTTCGCGCACTACTTCGACGTCGTGACGTGACGTGCCCGCGCACGGTCTCGCGGTACTCCGCCTCGGTCGGCTCGTCGCCGGCGCGAAGCCGCCTCGCCGGGGCGTGCTGCCCACATAGGGCTTGACAGCCGGGAAGGTCTGGGGGACAGTGTGCGGCCTTGCACTCGTTCCCGGCTGGATATGGGCAAGCAGAAGAAGAAAGACCGGTCCGCTCCGCTGCCGTACGTGGCGCTGGTCCTGGCCTGCGCGATTCCCGGGGCGGGGCACGTCTACCTCGGTCGGATCAAGCGGGGGATCATCCTGTTCGTGACGATCACGGCGCTGTTCTGGTCGGGCGTGGGCATCGGGGGCGTGATGACGGTCGATTCGCAGCGCGAACGGTGGTGGTTCGTCGCGCAGGTGTTCACGGGGGTGCACGGCGTGATCGCCTGGCAGCGCCAGCGGCGCGTGCACGACAGACTGGTGTCCGGCAAGCGCCTGGACCTCCGCGACCGGTACGACCAGGACGTCCTGGATGCCAAGCTCCAGGCGGAGGGCCTCGCGCTGGTCGCCCCGGCGGACACGGTGGCCCGCGCGTACTCGGGCGTGGCCGGGCTGCTGAACCTGATGTGCGTCTTCGACGCCCTGATGCTCTCGATCATGGGTGTCACGGGCGAAAGCCCGCGCGGGAAGGACGGCTCCGAGCAGTCCGGGAAGGCCAGGGACGCATGACCGCGTGGAGCCTGTTCTACAAGCCGATCCTGCTGAGCTTCGACAGCGAGCTGTGGCTGCTGCTGCCGCTGTGCTTCGCCGTCGCCCTGGTCTACAAGACCATCCGGATCGGCGAGCTGCGGCGGCTGCCGCGCGAGATGGCCTTCGTGATGGCCTACATCGTGGTCGGCCTGATCGCCCTGTGCGTGGGGCTCTGGCTGGTCCAGGAGTACTGGCCATGATCTGACGCCCCGCCTGCGCCCGGCGCAGCCGCCGCGCGGCGTCCTCCCCGGCCTGTTCGCGAGCCCCGGCCAGCCCGGCCAGCCCCGGCGCCCCGGCCCCGCTTGCGAGGGTCCCCACCGGCCGGCCGATCCGGCCCGTTTGAATTCCCACTTTTCCCGCACCTAGAATATGGCACGGACGTAGATAGAGAAGGAGGCCGCTTTCGAGAGCCCGAGGACGTCTATGTACCCGGAACGCATACTCTTAGATGTCGAATCGCAGCGCGATTTCTTCCGCCTCGGCGGGGCCTGCTACCGCGTCGGCGCCGCGGAAACCGCCCGGCGGATCTATCGGCTGTTCGCCTGGGCCAGGCTCGGGCGCATCCCCGTCATCAGCACGGTCCTGCGCGTTCGCCCGGGGGAGAGCGGCCTGACCTGTGACTGCTCCCACTGCCTGGAGGGCTCCGAAGGAGAGAAGAAACTCCCCAGAACGGTCCTCCCGCGGCGGATCAACCTCGGTCTGCGGCACACCACCGACCTGCCGGACCACATCTTCCGGCGGTACCAGCAGGTCATCTTCGAGAAGCGCCACACGGACATCTTCGCTCACCCGCGGGCCGAACGCCTCATCACCGAACTGCCGCCCGCGACGTTTGTCCTGTGCGGCGCGGGCGTTTCGGCCGGGATCGTCCAGGCCGCCGTCGGCCTGCGCAGCCGCGGCTTCCCCGTCATCGTGGCCCGGGACGCCTCGCTGGCGCTGACGCCCGAGGCCGCCCACATGGCCTACCTGAGAATGGAGGCCAAGGGCGTCGTCCTGGCCCCCACGGTCAAGATCCTCACGCCGCCTCGCCGCCGGCGCCACCGGCTGCTCCGCGCCGCCCACCCGGCCGGAAGGCAGACGCTCTGATCGGCGGGCCCGAATCGCCTTATTCCTGCCGCTTTCGGTATCTGCGTGCTTGCGGCCGCGGCGGCTTTCTGGTACGCCGATGGCCATGGCCGAGCGGGACAAGCCTTGGACCGTCCTGGGGCTGCTCAACTGGACGAAGGGGTACTTCGCTCAAGCCGCGGTGAACGAACCGCGCCTGGCGGCGGAGATCCTCCTGGCGCATGTCCTGACGTGTCGCCGCATCGAGCTGTACACGCGGTTCGAGTACTGCCCGAGCCCGGAGGAGCTGGCCGCCTACCGCGCGCTGGTCGCTCGCGCCCAACAGCACGAGCCGGTGGCTTATCTCGTCGGTCAGCGGGAGTTCTACTCGATGCGGTTTGAGGTCAGCCCGGAGGTGCTGATCCCCCGGCCGGAGACGGAAATCCTTGTGGCCGAGGCGATTGCACATTTGCGGGCGCTGGAGCGCCCCTCGCGGATGTGGGATGTCTGCACGGGGTGCGGCTGTGCGGCCATCGCCACGGCGCGGCACGTGCCGGGCGTGCACGTGCTGGCGACGGACATCTCGGCCCCGGCCGTCGACGTCGCGGCGGCGAACGCCGCGCGGCACGGCCTGTCGCAGCGCGTCGTCTGCCGCCAGGGGGACCTGCTGTCCCTGCCGAGCGACTGCGAGGAGTGGCGGCAGGTGGACTTCATCTCGGCCAACCCGCCGTACGTCGCCGACGGCGAGCCGGTCGCCCCGGAGGTCGAGCACGAGCCGGAGATCGCCCTCTACGCCGGCAAGGACGGGCTGGACGTGGCTCGCCGACTGATCCGGTCGGCCCCCGACTTCCTCGCGCCGGGGGGACGCTTCGCGGTGGAGTTCGGCATGGGCCAGGCCGAGGCCGTCTGCGACCTCCTCGCCGAGACCGACGCCTTCGACGATCCCCAGGTCCTCTGCGACCAGCAGGACCTGGAGCGCACCGTCGTCGCCACCCGGCTGTGAGCCCGGCCCGCGCGGGCGGCGAAGTGGATCGCCCGAAGCTCGGCGGGGAACCGAGCTACCTGTACCGAACGGCCGCCCGGCCGGTGGCGCGGAAGTCGATCTCGTTGAGCACGATCGCGCCGGCGTCGCGCTCGGCGGCGTGATGCAGCAGCATGCACTCGGCGGACGGCTCGATGCGGCCGCGCCACGCACGGGAGCCGAAGCGCAGCGTCACGGGCCGGGACAGGTCGAACATCCCCTCGGTGACGTAGATGCGCACGCTGCGGACGCGCGACGTGCGGATGCGCAGCTCGTTTTTCTTCCGGTCGAGGTCGGCCCACATCTTGAAGAGGTACTTCCGGAAGTAGCTCTCGGCGGCCTTGTCGCCGTTGGGGTCGTCGCCTCGGGGTCGGAACTTGATGCGGATGGGGCGGTCCATGCGCATCGGTTTGCCGGCTAGGTCGACCGCCTCCAGGTAGTACCCGCGGCGGTGGTGGTCCAGGTGGAAGACGTGGGTGAGCTTCGGGGGCACGGGCGTTCGGCGTGCGGTGGCGAGGAACGCGACGAAGTCGCGGCGGCTGGGCCAGCACCCGCCGTGCCCGACGCCGCGCAGCTCCGCGGGCTTGTAGTTCGTGTTGCCCAGCTCCTTCAGGCGCCGGGTGGCGGCGCGGCAGAAGTCGACCTGGCCCAGCGCCGGCGGTCGCGGGCGGTCGCGGTCGCCCCAGAGCGCCCAAAACCGCACGTTCGCCAGGTTCTCCAGGTACAGCGTGTTGGTGTGCGGCGAGCCCTCGAACCACGGCGTGCCGGCCATCGAGACCCCCGCCCCAAAGTGCCGCGCAAACAGCGTCGCCAGGTGCCAGGTGAGGTGCCCGCCCTGGCTGTAGCCGGCCAGGCAGATCCGCTCGCCGTCGACGTGGAGCCGCCGGCGCGCCCAGCCCAGCGGCTTGAGGTACGCCTGTTCCTGGTAGGCCCGGCCGCTGAAGTGCCTCGGCCCGGGCAGCGTGGGGGCCAGCAGGAGGTAGTTCTCGGCGTCCCGCCCCAGCAGGCGCAGGACGATCTGGGCGATGTGTCTTCCGCTGCTGCCCTGGCCGTGGGCCGCCAGCAGCAGCGGGTGCGCCCGCTCCGGCCGGTACGAGCGCGGCACGTGCAGCACGAACGGCACGTCGTAGGTCTTCGCCCCGTCGGCGACCCGAACCTTGGCGCTGTGCCAGCCGGCGCCGATCGGCGAGTAGGCCGTCTCTGTCCGGAGGAGCTTCCCCAGCGAGTTGGCGTCGTGGCCGGACTCGCGCAGGCGCCGAAGGGCGGCCTGCACGGCGGCGGGCTTGGGCGGCTCGGCGAAGTCGCGGCCCCACAGGTCGCGCAGGGCGTCCTGGTCGGGTGCGTCCCGAGGGGCCCCGGGGCGTTCTCCCGCGGCCGCAGCGCCCTGCGCACAAGCCGCGGCGAGACACAACGCGAGTCCAAGACGGCTATCCCAACTCATCGCCTGCTCATTGTACGTCATCACCGGCGTGCGGGTCGCCCCCGGCGCGCAGGACGTCGGAGGCCCAGGCGTCCCAGAGGGCTACGCCCAGCGGGGAGCCGTCGCTGTGGTAGGGCCGCCAGGCGGCCAGCAGGGCCTCGCGGAGCTCCTCGTCGTCGAGGTGCGGGCGGGCCAAGAGCGTCGCGACCAGCAGGAGGCTCACGTAGCTCAGCGGCAACGTCTGTTCGAGGACGTTTGAGGCCCAGAAGCGCCGGCGCCGGGCCTCGCCGTCGCCGTCGTCCTGGTCGCCGCCGGCGCCGCTGCCGCTTCGCAGGATGGCCGCCTGCATGATGCCCACCAGCCCGCCGTGGGAGAAGTGCGACAGGTTGTCGTAGCAGGGGTACAGCAGCAGGGCGAGGCGCTTGTGGGTCGCCCCGGTCAGTTCCTGGAGGCAGCGCCCCGGCGTGGGCATGTCGGCGATGAACCACTGCCGGAAGCGCGGGTCCGGCTCGTCGCCGGTGACCTGCACGCGCAGCGTCTGGAACTCGTCCTCGCTGACGTCCATCTCGTGAGCGAACTGGCGCAGGAGGCGCACGCCCTCGCCGCTCGGGCCGAAGTACTCGCCGTACGGCTCGAAGTGCCCCAGCGTGCGCTGGTCGCGAAAGAACTTCTCCGCGAAGGCCTTCCAGGCGTTCTTGCGGTAGCGCCCGTGCCAGCGAGCGGGGTTGTCCGCCAGCAGCAGCGCCAGGAAGCACCGCTCCAACTGCACGCGCGTCAGCGGCAGGGCGTCGAGCGACAACTCCATCTCGTCGCCGCCGACCAGCCGGCGGATCGACCGGTGCGTGCCCTTCATCGCCAGGAGCATCTGCCACTGCGTGCCGAGACGGCGGAGGTCGTCCAGCGACGTGGACTGCTCCACCGCGCCGGCGATCCGGGCGACCACCGCGTCGACGGCCGCGAACGTCCGCTTGTCCAGCTCGTCGGCGCGGGCCGCCAGGTCCGTCCGCGGCGGGCGCTTCAGCGGCGTCGGCGGCGGAGCGTACACCAGCCGCTGCCGCCGGCGGGGAGGCCTCGCGTCCCTGTGCTTGCGTCGTTTCATCGTCGTCCGCAAGGCGAGCCGACTCGCTCGCCCTCCCTTCTCTACCCGATCATAGGTCCGGATGCCGCGCGGATGGATGACAAAAGCCCCCGTGATGGTGCGGCGGCACGGCGGCTCGCCTCGCGGCAGGCGGGACGTCCGGCCAACCTACCCTTGTGCGGCGGGGTCCGAGCCGGGCGGCTGGGGCGTCGGGGGCGGCTGGGCGGGAGGCAGGACGACGAGAGGCGGCGGGCCCGCCCGCGGCCTGCGAAGGGCGAGGAAGAAGACCACCCACGCGCCCGCGCCGGTCAGGAACATCGGAATGCCCGGGAGGACCTGGAGATAATCCTGGCGCGTGGGGCCGGGCTGAAGGACGCACCGCGAGGCGTCGGCGGGGTCGTAGAAGACCCGGACGCGCTTGCCGACGGGCAGAGACAGGGCGATCTGCTCGGCGGCCTCCCATTCGTTGTGGGCCCAGACCTTGGCCCGGACCCGCTCGCCGACGTACCACCGCGTGCCGACCCGGAAGCGGTAGCGCACGTTCACCTGGAAGGCCGGGGCGTCCGTCGAGCCCCCTTCCGTCACGCCGGACTCGGTGATGGTTCCGGGGGCCGACGGCCAGTTTCTCGAGGCCCGCGCCTCGAGCAGCGCGGCGACGGCGACGTAGCACGAGAGCGGACCCATGATCGCAAAGAGCGTCCCGTACACCACCAGGCCGATCTTCAGGATCACGGAGCGGCGGATGAAGCCCAGCATGGTCCCACCCCTTCACGTGTTGGTGCCGCAGGCGCCGGCTCGTCGCGCGCCCGGGCTCAGGCGTTCTGGTCGGCCGAGTCGTTGTCCTCCACCACTTCGAGCTGAACGGCGGGTGCCTCTGTCGGGGGTGTCTGGGCGCCCGAGGGCGCTTCGGCCGGGGCCAGCGTGGGGGCCGGCGGCTCGCCCGGGGGCTTTTCCTGGGGCTTCTCGCGGGCGGCGTACTTGGGCACCTCCGGCTCGGGGACGGTCTGGAGCAGGCGGCGGACGATCTCGACGCTGTCGACGCCCTCGCTGCTGGCGGCGAAGTTGCACCCGATGCGGTGGCGCAGGACGGGCACGGCGACGCGGCGGACGTCCTCGGTGCTGACGGTATAGCGCCCCTCCATGGCGGCGAAGGCCTTGCCGCCGAGGATGAGGTACTGCCCGGCTCTGGGCCCGGCGCCCCAGTCGACCATCTGCTGGACGAAGTCGGGCGCGGTCGGGTCGTCGGGTCGGGTGGCGCGGACGACGCTCGCGACGTACTTGACGACGTAGTCGCTGACGGGCACGTTCCGCACGAGCTTCTGCATGTTCAGGATGTGCCGGGCGTTGAAGATGACGCCCAACTCCGGCTCCTGCGTGCCGGTCGTCGAGGTGAGGATCTTCTCCTCCTCCGGCAAGCTGGGGTAGTCCACGAAGATGTTGAACATGAACCGGTCGAGCTGCGCCTCCGGCAGCGGGTAGGTGCCCTCCTGCTCGATCGGGTTCTGCGTCGCGATGACGAAGAACGGGTTGGGCAGGGGATAGGTCGTCTGCCCGACGGTGACCTCGCGCTCCTGCATGCCCTGGAGCATGGCGGCCTGGGTCTTCGGCGGCGTGCGGTTGATCTCGTCGGCGAGGATGATGTGCGCGAAGATCGGCCCCCGGACGAAGCGGAACTCCCGCCGTCCGCTCTCCGGCTCCTCGATCACGTTGGTGCCGGTGATGTCCGAGGGCATCAGGTCCGGCGTGAACTGGATCCGCTTGAAGCTCAGCTCCATGATCCGGGCGATCGACGAGACCATCAGCGTCTTGGCCAGCCCCGGCACGCCCACCAGCAGGCAGTGCCCGCGGGAGATGATCGCCGCGTAGATCTGGTTGAGGACCTCTTCCTGGCCGATGATGGCCTTGCTCATCTCGCGGAGCATGATCCGCCGGCTCTTGGCGAACTGCTCCATGAGCTTCTCGAACGTTTCCTTGGCCATGGGCTACCCGTGCATTGGGGTGCAACGTTCCGGTACCGCTCGCCGACGCCGGACGTTACAATGAGATGGGCCGGCCCGGCGCACCGCGCCACCGGAAGGACATGATACGCATGCCCGGGAAAACGCACAAGCCCCTGGTTGTGCTGCTGCTTGCGGCGGCGACCTTGGGGGCGGTCCGCCCGGCCGCCGGGGCCGTCCGAAACGAGGACGTCAAGCGGGCGATCCAGCGGGCCCTGGCCTACCTGCGCCAGACGCAGCGGGCCGACGGGAACTGGGCCGGCGGCGGGCATCGCGGCGGGGTGACGTCCCTGGCGCTGCTGGCGCTGCTGCACGCGGGGGTGCCGGCGAACGACCCGGCGGTTCAGCGCGGCCTGCGGGCGCTGGACGGCGTGCCGAACGAGGCGACGTACGTCGTCGGCCTGAAGGCCCAGGTCTACGCCCTCCTGGAGGACCCCAAGTACATCCCGAAGCTCCAGGCGGCGGCGACCTTCCTCATCGAGGCCCAAAACGACAACGGCATGTGGTCGTACGGGCGGATCCCGGGGCGCTCCCTCGGACGCGGCGACAACTCCAACACGCAGTTCGCGCTGCTGGGCCTCCACGAGGCGGCCAAGGCCGGCATCAAGGTCCCCGACGAGGTCTGGACGCGGTCGCGGGCCCACTTCGTCAATGTCCAGACGAACGACGGCGGGTGGGGCTACCGCAACGAGAACCGCGCGTACGGCTCGATGACCACCGCCGGGCTGGCCAGCCTCTACATCGTGGGCCTGCGCCTCAACGTCCCCGGCGAGCGGGTCTTCATCAGCGGGGCGTATCCCGCCTGCGGGTTCTACCAGCAGAACGTCGTCCTCGCGGCGGGGCTGAGGTGGATGGCCGACAACTTCTCCGTCCGCGAGAACCCGGGCAAGGGGCGGGGCACGTGGCTGTACTACTACCTCTACGGCATGGAGCGTGTCGGGATGATTTCCGGCATGCGGAACTTCGGGCGCCACGACTGGTACCGCCAGGGCGCGGAGTTTCTGGTCGACCGCCAGGGGCGGGGCGGCTCCTATGGCGGCGTGCTGGACACGTCCTTCGCGCTGCTGTTCCTGTCGAAGGGCAACCGCCCGGTGCTGATCCAGAAGCTCCGGTGGAAGGGCTCGCGCGAGCCGAGCTGGAACCGCAACCTCCACGACCTGGAGAACCTGACGGCGTGGATCGGGGAGAAGTTCGGCAAGCGGGTGGCGTGGCAGACGGCCTCGCTGGAGCTGCCTCTCCAGGAGTTGCGGGTCGCGCCGATCGTGTTCATCACGGGGCACGAGTTTCCCCCCGGCCTGACCGGCGCGGAGAAGAAGAAGCTCCGCGCGTTCGTCGAGAGCGGGGGCACGCTGCTGTGCGAGGCCTGCTGCGGGAAGAAGGCGTACGACACGGGTTTCCGGCAGTTCGCCGTCGAGGCGTTCCCGGAGTACCGCCTCCGGCGGCTGGATAAAACGCATCCGGTCTTCCGCAGCTATTACAAGATGACCGAGCTGTACGACCTGCACGGCATCGAGGTCGGGTGCCGGACGGGCGTGTTCTACTCCCCGAGGGCGCTGAGCTGCCTGTGGGAGCTCCAGACGATCCCGAAGTGGTCGGACCTGTCGTTCAAGCTCGGGACGAACATCGCCGCCTACGCGACCGGCAAGGAGCTGCTCCGCGACAAGCTCGACCTGGTGGAGCTGCCCGCCCGCCGCAAGGAGGAGCAGCTCCGCGAGGTCCCGCGGGGCGCGATTCGCATCGCCCGGCTCATCCACCAGGGCGACTACAAGGCCGACATCCACTGCGAGGCCAACCTGGCGGCCATGCTGCGCGACCAGGCCAAGGTCGACGTCGTCGCCCGCGGGCGGCACCTGCGCCCGAACGACGAGAAGATCTTCGAGTACCCGGTCGTCTTCATGACCGGGCACTTCACCTTCGAGTGGTCCGAGGAGGAGATCGCCGCGCTGCGGGTGTACCTCAATCGCGGCGGGTGCCTCATCGCCGACTCCTGCTGCGGGCGCAAGGCGTTCGACAAGAGCTTCCGGGCGATGGTCGCCAAGCTCTATCCCGCCAAGTCGCTGAAGCCCCTGCCGGCCAATCACCCCATCTACACCGGGCAGGTGGGCGTGCCGCTCGGGGAGCTGCGATACCGGCGGATCCTGGCCGACCAGTTGAAGTCCCGCGGCACGACGCACCCGCCCATCGAGGCCGTCACCGTCCAGGGGCGCACCGTCATCCTCTACAGCAAGTACGACTGGAGCTGCGCCCTGGAGGGCGACAACCCGTACTCCTGCAGGGGCTACGTCGATGCCGATGGCAAGAAGCTCGCATTGAACCTGTTTCTCTATGCGATCAGTTACTAAGGGCTCGATGGAACGTCCCGGCCGCCGTATGGAATCGCGTGATCCCCTGATCCCCCGGCGTGCTCTGCGCGCCGGGCTGTGCGTCCTGGCGGGCGCGGTGCTCTGGACGCCGCCGGGGGCCCCGCCGGAGCGGTCGCGTGCCGCGTGGGCACAAAGCCGGCCGGTCGGCCCGCCGTTCTTCGAGCGTTCCGGCAAGAAGAAGGGCCGCAAGCCCAAGGGCAAGCGGCGCAGGAGGAGGTCGGCGGAGTCCAGGCCGGCGAGCCGGCCGGGCGCAGCCGCGACGCAGCCGGCCTCCCGCCCCGCCCTGACCGTCGTGTGGCCGAAGGAGGACCTCGACCTCCGCGCCGAGCGCGCCGTGCGCCGCGGGCTGAGCTTCCTCTATCGGGCCCAGAAGCCCGACGGCTCGTGGGACAGCCGCTACGCCCAGCAGCATCCCGGCGGGGTGGAGTCGCTGGCGGTGCTGGCGGCCCTGTCGGCCGGGGAAGACCCCAAGCACCCCAAGCTCGCCGCCGCGCTGGTGTACCTCCAGCCGCTCGAGCCCCGGACGGCCTACGTGCGCGCCGTCCGCGCGATGCTCTACGCCCGCCTCGGCGGGGCGGACTACGCCGACCGGCTCCAGGAGGACGCCACCTGGCTGGCGCGGTACCAGTTGCGGTCGGGCGGCTGGGGCTACGGGCCCGGGTACCGCACGACGCGCGACAACCCCATGTGGACCGACGTGTCCAACACGTTCCTGGCGATACGGGCCTTGCGGGACGCCGAGGCCGCCGGGGCGAAGGTGCCCCCCAACACCTGGACCCGCTGCCGGTTCTACTGGTCGCGCGTCGCCAACGCCGACGGCGGGATCAGCTACCAGCCGACCGGGACGACGGGCTTCCGCCTTCGCGCCAGCAGCTACGGGTCGATGACCGCCGCGGGCATCTCGGCGCTGGGGATCCTCTCCGACCGGTGGGCGGCGCTGGACGAGCCGAACTTCGCCACGACCGGCCCGCGCCGCGCCAACCCGTCGCCGTACCAGAAGACCCTCGACGGCGCGCTGAAGTGGCTGGCGGCGAACCTCGACGTCGAGAGGAACCCCAAGTGGGTCTGGGGCGCCGGCGAGGCCTACGAGTACTACTACCTGTACGTCCTCCAGCACGTCGCCGGCGAGGGCGGCCGGGGAAGGCTCGGCGGAAGGGACTTCGTCCGCGAGTCGGCGGACGTGATCTGCTCGCGCCAGGGCCCCGACGGCAGTTGGTGCGACCCGCAGCTCCAGCCGGGCGCCGACGACGACCTCCTCGTCATCCGCACGTGCTTCGCCCTGCTGGCGCTGGTCCGCGCGCGCGGGCCGGTCGTCGTCCACCGCCTGGCCCTGGCCGACGGGCCGCCCAACGACCCGCGCGACGCCGCCAACCTGACGCGGTGGATCGCCCGGCGGTTCCGCTGGTCGGCGGGTTGGCGTCACGTGACGCTCGACACCCCCGACGACGTGCTGCGCCGGGCGCCGCTCCTGTACGTCCACGCCGCCGCCAAGCAGTTCCCCCCGCCGCTGGGCCCGAAGCTCCGCGCGTTCGTCGCGGCCGGCGGCACGCTCGTCGTCCAGCCGTTCGCCGGCGAGGCCCAGACGGTCACGGCCGCGAAGGACTACCTCGTCCCGCTCTTCCCCGAGTACCAGCCGATCGACGTGCCCGACAGCCACCCCGTCTACTCGCTGTACTTCAAGGTGCCGTTGGCGGGGCGGCCGAAGCTGTTCGGCCTGGGCGACGGCTGCCGCACGCGCGTCTTCCTGTTCGCCTCGGACGTCAGCGGCGCGTGGCACCAGGACCGCGCGGAGCAGCACCCGGGCCTCTTCCAGTTGGGCGCGAACCTGCTGCTGTACACCACCGACCTCGCACCGCCCGTGGGGCAGCTCCGCGCCGGCGCGAAGCGGGCCGAGGGCCCCAAGCCCTTCCGGAGTCTCAAGCTGGCCCGCCTCCGGCACGGGGGGGACTGGAACGTCTGCCCGGGCGCGCTGCGGCGCCTGGGCGACGTGCTCAACGAGGCCGTCAGCCTCGGCGTGGCCGAAGCGCCCGCCGTCGATCCGACCGAGGCCGTCGACCACGGCATCGCCCTGCTGTGGCTGACGGGCACGCGCCCGCCGGTGCTGCTGCCCAGCCAGAAGACGGGGCTGAAGGCCTACCTCGAGGCCGGCGGGATGCTCCTCGTCGATTCGGCGATGGGTGACGAGGCCTTCACGCGCAAGGCCATCGGCCTGCTGACGGACCTGTTCGGCCCCGGCGCGGTCCGGGAGCTGCCGGGCGATCATCCGCTCCTGACCGGCTCGTTCGCCGGCGGGATGGGCAGCGACGTCACCCGGGTCGCGTACACCCGCGCGGCGAAGGCCGATCACCGCGAGGGGAAGGCCCCCACGCTGATGGGCCTGGTCCTGAACGGGCGCGTCGCGGCCGTGCTCAGCCCCGTCTCGGTGACCGGCCCGCTGGCGGGGCATCCCATCTACGGCTGCAAAGGCCTCAGCGGCCCCGACGCCGCGCGTCTCGCGGCCAACGTCGTCCTGTACGCCGCGACGCGCCGTCCGGGCGGCGGGACGTAGCCCCTGCCGGGCGCCGCCCGGGGGCCTGCCGCAGGAACCCGAGCCGGGCGCCGACCGCGCCCGATTCCGCATTCCCGGCGGAAAACCCGCGCCGCCGCGGCGTCTTAGTTGTGGTCCGAGCGAGCCATGGCCTCCATTGATCCGGCAACCCTGGGCGGCTGGTACGACGCGCACGCCGCGGCGCTGGTGCTCTACGCACGCCAGTTCGTTTCCCCGGGCGAGGCCGAGGACATCGTCCAGGACGTCTTCGTCCGCCTGATGGCGCAGCGCGGGCGGCCGGACAACGCCAGGGCCTGGCTGTTCCGCTCCGTGCGGAACGCCGCGGTGTCCAGGCTGCGGGCCGGGCACCGCCGGCGCCGGCGGGAGCAGGCCCGGGCCGCCGGGCGCCGCGAGGCGTTCGAGAGCCGCCCGGAAGACCTGATCGACGCCCGGGTGGCACGACAGCTTCTGGCGTCGCTGCCTCAGGACCAGCGCGAAGTGGTCGTCCTGCGGGTCTGGTCGGGCCTGACGCTGCGGGAGATCGCCGAGACGACGGACGCCGGCATCACGAGCGTGTTCCGGCGGTATCGGGCGGGTCTGGCCGCCCTGCGGAAAGGAATGGAATCGTCATGCCACAAGAAGAGCGTCTGACACCCGCGGAGGAGGAGTTGGCCGCAGCGCTCGGCCGGCTCGCCCCCGCACGGCCGCGCATCGACCGCGACCGGCTCCTGTTCCTCGCCGGGCGGGCCTCGGCCCGTCGGGCCCTGCGCGGCTGGCAGGGCGCGGCGGCGGCGATGGCGGCCTGCCTTGCGGCGGCGATCGCGCTGCGTCCGGCCGCGCCCGGGGTGCCTCCCGTCGTCCCGAGCCCCGCGGCGCCCGTGGTTGCCCGTCACCCCGCCGCGCCGGAGGCCGAGCCCTGGCCCGCGCTGGCGGCGGCCGTGGCGCCGCGCGGCGGCTACGCCCGCCTGCGCGACGACGTGCTCCGCCGCGGCGTGGCGGCCCTGCCCCCCATGGGCGAGTCCCGCCGCGAGGGCGACCCGCTGACGCTGGCCGATGCCCGGCAGGCCCCGGCGCTGCGCCGGGCCGACCGGGCCGGCCTGTCCATCGTGTGGAGCTTCCTTCTTCCCGGGAGGGCGAACCCATGAAACGAAGCGTGACTTGCATTCTGGCCGTCGTGCTGCTGCTGGTCGCCGCGGCCGGACCGGCATCGGCCGGCAAGGACGACTCCCCGAACGTCATCCGCATGACGGTGCGCCCGGCCGGCGAGCCGGTCCCGGCGCTGAAGTACCGGCTCCTGCCGGAGCTGCTGGAGCAGACGCCCGGCAACGCGGCGCTGCTGTACTACCGCATGCTCGACCGCATCGACGGCAAGGACGACGCCGAGCAGCTCGAGGAGTGGCTCGAGATGCCGCCGGGCGAGCTGCCGCGCAAGGAGGTGAAGGCCCTGCTCGGCAGGTACCGCGCCGTGCTGGACGAGACGCGGCGCGCCGCCCGCCGCGACCACTGTGACTGGGCGTTTCCCTTCCGCGAGGAGGGCTTCGCCCTGACGCTCCCGCCGTTGACGAAGCTCCGCCATCTCGGCTGGCTGCTGGCCCTGCGGGCGCGCCTCCAGATGGCGGAAGGCGACACCGACCAGGCCGTCCACACGCTCCAGACGGGCTTTGCCTTCGCCCGCCACCAGGCCGACGGGACGCTCCTCGTCAACGGGCTGGTGGGCGTGGGCATCGCCAATCGAATGCTCCAGCAAGTCCAGCAGCTCAGCCAGATGCCCGACGCACCCAATCTCTACTGGGCCCTGGCGACGATCCGGCCCCCGGCCATCGACCTCCAGAGGGGCGTCCAATACGAAATGGACGGGATCTACCTCTGGTCCCCCGCCCTGCGGAACGTCCGAACGGGCAGAGGCCTCACCGAGGAGCAGTGGCAGGACTTCCTCGGTCTGGCCCTCGGCGCCGGCAAGGACACCCACCGGAAGCTGCAGGCCGTCGCCCTGTCCATCAAGCTCTATCCGCACGCCAAGCAGTACCTGGCGTCCCGCGGGTACAGCCGCCGGCAGATCGACGAAATGCCCGTTCGCAGGGCGCTGGCCACCTACGTGGTCGAGACCTCCCAGCGGATCAGCCACGACGTCTACAAGTGGTTCCTCCTGCCCTACCGGGAGGCCCACCCGGGCATCCGCGAGGGAGAGAAGGTCATCCGCCGGGCGGCCGTGGACCCGGCCATGCCCGGCTTCCCCCTGACCATGCTGCTGCCCGCGCTGGGGCGGGCGTACTTCCTGCAGGTTCGGCTGGACCGGCGGATCGCGGCGCTGCGCTGCGTCGAGGCGGTGCGGATGTATGCCGCTGCCCATGACGGCAAGCTGCCGGCAAAGCTGCTCGACGTCCGCGAGCCGCCGATCCCCCTGAACCCGGCCACCGGCGAGCCGTTCGCCTACCAGGCCGCCGGAAACAAGTTCACGCTCATCGCCGGCGCGCCGCCGGACATGTCGCCCCGGGAGACCGACCGGTACGAAGTGACCGTGATCGCGAAGTAGGCCCTCCGCCCGTGAGGAGAATCCCCATGCGAACCCTTGCCGTCCTCTTCGGCGTCCTGATGGCGACGGGGGCCGCCGCCGAACCGGCCCGAGCGTCCGATCCCGACGCCCTGGCCAAGGCCGTCGCCCCGTTCATCGACGAGCAGACCCTCGCCGTGGTGCACGCCGACCTGACGCGGATCGACCCGAACGCCGCCTTCGGGCGCCTGGCGAAGCTCCTCGGCCCGCTGGGGCCCCGCGAGGCGGCGGAGCTACCCGGCGTCCGGGGCGTCGTCTGCCAGGTGGCCGCCGACCTGCTCAAGGCCGGGGCACGCGACGCGTTCCTCGTCGTCAGCCTCGCCGACGTCCCCGCCGAGCCGCTGCTGATCGTCATCCCGCTCGCGCCCGGGGCGAACGAGCGGGCGCTCCGCGGGCTGCTCTACAGCGGCCGGGCCGACGGGCCGACCGAGCGCCCGGACAATCCCCCCGGCCGCGGCCACGCCCGCACGCAGGTCCGCGTGGTCCGCAACGCCGTGGTGCGCTGCGAGTGGCCGATCCTCCAGCGCGTGCTGAAGATGAAGCCGCACGCGCGGCCGGAACTGGCGAAGGCCTTCGCCGCCGCGGGGGACACGGCCGTCCACGGGCTGCTGCTGCCGACGGCGGACAACCGACGCGTCATCGAGGAGATGATGCCCGAGCTGCCCAAGGAGATCGGCGGCGGGCCCAGCACGGCGCTGACCCGGGGGCTGCTCTGGGCCGCCGTGGGCGTCAACGCGCCGCCGAAGCCCTCGCTTCGCCTGGTGATCCAGTCGGCCGACGCGGATTCGGCCAAGGCCATGGCCGGCGTGCTCGGCGGCGTCTACCGGATGCTCGCCACCCTGGACGAGGCCCGGCGCGTCGTGCCCCAGATCGACAAGCTCCTCGCCGCGCTGACGCCCCGCGTCGCGCGCGACCGCCTCGTGCTCGACCTGCCGCCCGAGAAGCTCGACGCCCTGCTGGACGGCCCGGTGGCCTCCGCCGTCCGCGCCGAGCGGGATCGGCAGCGCGCCCACGCCTCGTCGACGCACCTCCGCGTCATCGGCGCGGCCGTCAACACCTACAAGGGCAGGCACGACGGCACCTACCCGCCCGACCTCGCGGCGCTGATCCGGGAAGGGATCCTGGGCAAGCGGTCGCTGGTGAGCCCGCTGACCGGCAAGCGGGGCTATGTCTACATCCGCCCGCCGGCCGGGCTAGGCCCCGAGAAGGCCGGGCGGACACCGATGGCCTACGAGGACCCCGCCACGCACGGCCGCAAACAGACCCACGTGCTCTTTGTCGACCCCCACGTCGAGCGCGTGACCGTTGACGAGCGCTTTGGCGATCTGGTAGAGCAGGCGAAGGCGGCCTCGGCGAAGGCGTACGCCCCGCAGCGCGAGAAGATCAGGGACTAGCGGCGGACTGCCCGCCGATCGCCGCCGGTACTCGGGAGGTTCCGACATGCGGAACGCGGGAATCGCGGCGGCGGGCGTGGTGGTCTGTGCGGTCTTCGGCCTGCCGGCAGCGGCGGGTGAGCCGGGGGGTACGAGCATCCGCTGTGCCGACCTGCCGGCGTCGAAACAGGGCCGGTTCCCCGTCCACGTGCCGACCTGCGACGGCGTCGAGCAGCTCCTCGTGCTGTCCAGCCGCTGGGTCGTCGTGGTCACCACCGACGTCGCCGAGGTGGTGCGCAAGATCGGCGACCTCTCGGGCGGCGAGCTGATGCGGATGGTGGACACCTGGGAGACGAGCTCCAAGGCGGGGCGGCCGAACTGGACCGCCTACCGCGGGCGCGGCCGGGTCCGCGACCGGTTCATCGCCCGGGCCCGGGAACTCGTGGGGGAGCGCAAGCTGGGCGATCCGGCGTTCTTCTCAGTGACGAGCGGGGACGACCCGGCCTATGCCCGGGCGCGCCATCCCTCGCGCGCGACGCGCGTGCTGGTGAGCCTCGGCGGGGGGAGGGTCCGCGGCTCCCACGCCATCCACTACGCCCACTACTCGTACCTCCAGATGCCCGCGGCGCTGCGGAGCGGGCGGCACTACGCGATTGCCCTCGGCAGCGGCAAGCGGGTGGCGTTTCTCTACGACGAGATGCGGACCGTCTCGCGGGCGATCAAGGTCAACCAGGTGGGCTACCTGCCGGGCGCGCCCGCCAAGTACGCCTACCTCGGCTGCCACCTCTACGAGCACGGGCCGATGGACTTCTCCTACGCCAAGGAGTTCAAGGTCGTCTCGGCGGCGACGGGCAAGGTCGTCCTGACGGGACCGATCCGCCTCCGCGAGAAGGACCCGCGCTTCGCGCCGCACGACAAGGCGCCGGACGCGGCCAAACGCCCGCCGACCTGCGGCGAGGACGTCTACGAGATGGACCTGTCCGCCCTGGCCGAGCCGGGTGAGTTCTTCCTCAGCGTCCCCGGCGTGGGGCGGTCGTGGACGTTCCGCCACGCGGCGGACGTCTACGGCGAGGCGTTCTACGTGGCCTGCCGCGGGCTGTACCACCAGCGCTGCGGCATCGCCCTGACGCCGACGTACACGCCCTGGACGCGGATCAAGTCCGACATGCACGCCACCGTGTACGAGTCGGAGCACGTCGTCTTCCCGCCGCACCTGGTCGAGCGCCCGAAGGGGTACGCCGTCTTCGACGTCATCGGCGGCAGCACCGACACGTCCCGCAAGACCACCGGCGTCGTCGGCGGCTGGCACGACGCCGCCGACTGGGACCGCAACCTCTACCACTACTCCTGCATCTTCGACCTGCTGAACGCCTACGAGGCCGCCCCGGCCAAGTTCGCCGACGGGCAGCTCCACATCCCCGAGTCCGGCAACGGCGTCCCGGACATCCTCGACGAGGCGGAGTTCGGCCTGCGGGTCTGGCGGCACAGCCAGGACGCTCGCGGCGGCGTCTCCGGCATGGTCGAGACGTGGACGCACCCGAAGATCGACGACCCGAAGTGCACGTACTCCTTCTCGCGGCGGACGCGGTGGAGCTCGCTGATCTACGCGGCCGCGGCAGCACAGCTCGCCCAGCACGTGAAGGCCTTCGATCGGAAGCTGGCGGAGACGTACGCGGCCTCGGCGGAGAAGGCGTATCGCTTTGGGGCCGACCCGGCGAACTCGCTGGGGAAGGTCGTGTTCCACGCGAAGAAGAACCGCGGCCGCGGCGAGCCGTACACGTTGCCATGGGAGGAGAAGGACGAGCACAGCCGTCCGTACCTGGTCCACGCGAAGCTGCGGCTGTACCTGCTCACGGGGGACAAGGCGTACCTGTCGGGCCTGGCCGCGCTGGCCGGCGACTCCCACCCGCCGTTCCAGTGGCGTTTCTCGCAGAAGGACTACTCGTGCTGGCTGTACGTCGATATCGTCCGCGGCGCGGCGGCGGCGCTGCCGAGGGAGCTGGTCGACACGTGGCGGCGGTTCTACTTCGGCAAGGCCGACGAGCTCGAGGCGCTGTTCGAGAGGATGCCGTACCGGCGGACCTGGCCGCGGCACCAGGACTTCTGGGCGGGGTGGGGCGCGTCGGACGTGACGAACCACAATCGCCCGCTGCTGACGGCGTACCACCTGACGGGCGACCGCAAGTATCTCGCCGCGGCGGTCGGCAACGCCGACTTCATGCTCGGGGCCAACCCGATGGGCATGTGCTGGACGACGGGCCTGGGCTTCGTCTATCCCATCGACATCCAGCACGCCAACAGCGAGACGGACGGCATCGCCGACCCCGTCCCGGGCATCACGCTCTACGGCATCACGGGCGGGCCCATCTACCACACGTTTCGCAACACCGTCTGGCAGTCGCCCGCGCCCGGCGGCGGGACCGTGGACTTCATCACGCCGGCCAACAGGAACGTCCCGTTCTGGCGGCGCTGGGCGTGCCATCCGCACCAGAACGTCGCGCAGTGCGAGTTCACCGTGCACGAAACCATGGCCTCGACGATCTTCACCTGCGCCATGCTCATGCCCGACCGCTGGATGCCGAGCGAGCAACTCAAGCGCCGCCGCCCCCGCCGCGACGAGCTGCTCTTCGGCACCTGGTACCTGCCGTAGCAATCGCCAAGCCCGATCGCGCCGCCTTGTGTTTCATGAATGGACCGGCCGGCCGAATGGCTCGCCAGGGAGGACGACACACGATGAGAACGCTTGGCTTGGCGGCGGGGGCGGCGCTGCTGGCGGCGTGCCCGCTCGCGGCGCCGGCGGAGGAATGGCCCTGTTGGCGCGGGCCGCGCGGCGACGGCACCAGCCGCGAGACCGGCATCCCCGTCCGCTGGAGCGCGACGGAGAACGTCCGCTGGAAGGTCCCGATTCCCGGCCGGGGGTACTCCTCGCCGATCGTCTGGGGCGACCGCATTTTCCTGACGACGTGCGAGGAGCGCAAGAAGGAGCGCCTCCTGCTGTGCCTGGCGCGGGCCGACGGCAAGCTGCTCTGGCAGCGCATGGTGCTGCGCTCGGCGCTGGAGAAGAAGAACCGCCTCAACTCCTACGCGAGCAGCACGCCGGCGACAGACGGCAAGCACGTCTGGGTGACGTTCATGGAATGGCCGAGCCAGCGCATCCAGGTGGTCTGCTACGACGTGGCGGGCAAGGAGGTCTGGCGGCGCTCGCCGGGCGAGCTGCGCTCGATGCACGGCTACTGCAGCTCGCTGCTGCTGCACAGGGACACCGTGATCCTCAACGCCGACCAGGACGCCGTGGCGTACATCGTGGCGTTCGACCAGGCCACGGGCGCCGAGCGCTGGCGGATCGACCGTCCGAACCGCACGCGGAGCTACTGCCCGCCGGTGATCTACGACCTGGCCGGGAAGAAGCAGCTCGTGCTGAGCGGCTCGAAGTGCGTCGCCTCCTACGACCCCGACACGGGCAGGCAGCACTGGATCATCGACGGCCCGACCGAGCAGTTCTGCGCGAGCCTCGTCCACACGCGGGGCATCCTGTTCCTCACCGGGGGCTGGCCGACGCTGCACCTGCTCGGCATCCGCCCGGACGGGGCGGGCAACGTCACGAACAGCCACGTCCTCTGGCACGTCCGCAAACACGCGTCCTACGTGCCGTCGCCCATCGCCGAGGGCGAGCACTTCTTCGTCGTCTCCGACAGGGGCAAGGCGAGCTGCCTGGCCGCCCGGACCGGCACGTACCTCTGGACCGAGCAGCTCGGGCGGCACCACAGCGCCAGCCCCGTCTCGGCGGAGGGGCGGCTGTACTTCCTTGACGACGACGGCCGGACCCACGTCGTCCGCGCCGCGGCCAAGTTCGAGCTCCTGGCGACCAACCCCCTCGGCGAGAAGTGCTTCGCCAGCCCGGCCATCTCCCGCGGGCGGGTCTTCCTCCGCGCGAGCAGGCACCTGTACTGCATCGGCAAGCCGTAGCGGCGCCTGCCGGCCCGCCGCGCCCGCGACTCGGCGCCCGCGCAACGGCCGACGAGCCCGCTCTCAGACGGTCAGGCGCACGTAGAGGCTCGGCAGCACGCGCGGAAGCTGCCGGATGTCCGGCAGGATGACGAACCGCCGCCGGGGAAACATGATCTCCATGTCGGGAAGGCTGTTCTCCTCCGTCGAGATGCCGAACGTGTGGATCGTCTTGCGGTCGTTTTCCTCGCAGGCCATGCGGACGTCGTACTGGGCGTGGCGAGTGTTGGGGTCGTAGCGGTCGTCCATCGGCCGCCCGTCGGTGATGAGGATGATCAGGCGCTGCCTGGCGTCGACGCGGCCGAGGCGGAAGCCCGCGTGCCGCAGGGCGGGCCCGATCCGCGTGCAGTTCAGCGGGTACGCCGACAGGACGCGCCCGATGCTGTCTCGTCCCCACGCTTCGTCGAAGTCTTTGTAGACGAAAAACGCGCAGTTCTCCGGCCCGTTGGAGTGGAACCCGCAGATGCTGAAGCGGTCCCCCAGGCTCGCCAGCCCCTGCCCGAGGATCAGCGCGGCGTGCTTCTCGATCTCGATGATGCGTTTGCGGTCGGACAGCTCTTCCGCCGTCGAGCCGCTGGCGTCGAGGACGATCTCCACGGCCAGGTCGCGGCGGTTGATGCGGGGCTTCTCGTAGAAGCGGACCTTCGGGGAGGGCTCCTTGCGGCGCTGCACGAGGTAGTCGACCAGCAGGTCGGCGTTGATCTGCTCGCCTTCCTGGAGGTACTTCTCGCGGCGGGTCAGGTCCGGCTTGAGGCGCTCGAAGACGCGCCCGACGCGGCGGGCCTCGCTGGTGATGTCCGGCGGGATGGGCTGCTCGCCGGCCTGCTCGGGCACCTTCTCGTAGACGAAGCAGTAGTCGCGGTAGTAGTCGCCCTCCTCGTGGCTCCATTCGTCGTAGACGTAGCAGACCCGGGCCGCCTCGGCGCGATCCGCCTCCTCCTGCTCGCCCGAGCCCTCGCGGGCCTCGTCGGCTGCCTGGGCGGCCGCGTCCTCCCCGGCGCCCTCATCCCGGCGCCTGTGGTGCTGTTCCGCCGCACGCTTGAGATCAGCCACCAGGCTCCCACGCGGGGCCGCCGAAACGCCCCCGGGAAAGAGGAAGTCCGGCAGGAACGCGAACGGCCGAAGGAGATCGCCCGCCAGGCCCGGACAGTCCCGGGCGACCTGCTCGGCCAACTCGCCGTCGAGCTGCCGGACCGTGTCAAAGAAGTTCACCGACCCGTCCGCCAGGCGCAGCAGCGCGGCGACGCCCGGGGCCTGTGCCGCATCGGACCTCGCCGCGTCATGGAACAGGCGCTCCGCCGCGGACGCCGGCGGGCGCCACCGGAACTCCTCCCGCAGGGCGAAGTCGATCAGCCGCCGGGAGCCCGGCCAGCGGGCCCGCACGCGACGCAGCACGCGCACGTACTCGGCGATCTGGAAGAGGTTCAGGCGAAGCGAATCGCTCCCGACGACCTCCCGGCACGTGCGGTGGCCTTGCAGGCCGTGCACGCGGCAGAAGCTGTCCTCGGCGATCATCCCCGCCGCGACCACGCTCGCCAGCAGGTACCACTTCCGGTTCACCGCCGCGTCGTCGAAGTAGCGGATGCGGCTGGGCACGTACAGCCACTTGTAGAGACATACCAGCGAGCAGCCGCGCTCGATCAGGTCGTCGGAGTCCAGCCGCCCCAGCTCGCAGACCTCGATCTCGCGCCCGGTGAGGGCCTTGAGCAGGGCCGACATGATCGGATGAACGTCGTCGAGGCGGCACTCCCGCGTGATGCGCAGGATGTACGTTTCGGACGTCTTGAGCCTGCCCTCCAGGAAGGCCAGGGCCTTGGGCTTGCTCCTGCGGAAGATCTCGAGGCCCGCGTCGATGTAGAGGCCGATCTCCTCGGGGCGCAGGCGGTCGATCAGGCGGCGGTAGCCCTTGATGAAGGCCACGGCGAGGTCATCGTCGGTTTCCCGCAGGCGGCGCGCGTGGGTGACGAGGTCGCGGACCTGGTCGGGGCGCTCTCCCAGCCCGCCCGTCCCCAGCGTGCGGAACAGCGTGATGCCGTAGTGCAGGCGGGCGTTGGCGAGTTCCTGGCCGAGGTCGACGATGTCGACGAAGACGCCGGGCAGGTCCAGCAGCCAGCGCATGCGCGGGTTGAGCGCCGCGAGGAATTCCTTCAGGACGTGGTCGAAGCAGCGCTGGTCGGCCTGCTTCATCAGCTCGAAGAAGCGCCGCGTGACCTCCTGTCGCTCCGGGCCGATGAGCCCCTGTCGCAGGAGCCCGTCGATCGCCCGGGCGAAGATCTCGCGGTAGCCCCAGCAGACGCTCCGCAGCGTGAAGCCGTGGTACCCGTCGCCGCCTCGCGCGGGCGGCGTGCTAGGGCTCGGCGGGTCCATCGCCCGCGCCCTCCATCAGCTCGCCGAAGTAGAGCTTGACGATGTGGTTGATGGACTCGGCGACCTCGGCCTCTTCGGTGAGCGTCTGGGTGATGGCGGCGTTGCAGGCCTTCAGCGGGTCCAGGCCCGCCTTCATCAGCCGGCCGACGTAGACCAGCAGCCGCGTGCTGACCCCCTCGTCGAGGCCGAAGCCCTTCAGCTCCCGCGTCTTGGCGCCCATCTCGGCGAGTCGGCGGCCCTCGGCCTCCGACAACCCGGTCTCCGTTTGTATGATTCGCGACTCGACGTCGATCGCCGGGTGCGTGAAGGTCAGGCTGGCGAAGCGCTGCTTGGTGGAGTGCTTCAGGTCCTTGACGATGCTCTGGTAGCCCGGGTTGTAGCTGAGCACCATCATGAAGTCCGGCGCGGCGCGGATCACCTCGCCCGTCTTGTCGACGTAGAGGATCCGCCGGTCGTCCGTCAGCGAGTGGATGATGACGGTGGTGTCCTTGCGGGCCTCCACGATCTCGTCGAGGTAGCAGATGCCCCCGTAGCGCACGGCGAGCGTCAGCGGGCCGTCCTGCCAGACCGTCTGCTCGTCCTTGAACAGGTACCGCCCGACGAGGTCCCCGGCCGTCAGGTCCTCGTGGCACGAGACCGTCACCAGCGGCAGATCCAGCACGTGGGCCATGTACTCGATGAACCGCGTCTTGCCGCAGCCGGTCGGGCCCTTGATGATCAAGGGGATGTCGCTGTCGAAGGCCGTCCGGAAGACCTCTTCCTCGTCGTTCTGGGGGATGTAGTTGGGCCGGGCCCGCACGCGGAACTGGTCGATCGTCTTCCGTGCGTCGCTGGTGGGTTGTGTCTTACGGTTCGTCACGATGCCACCTATTCCGAGGCCGCTTCGGCCGCGCTGTAGTACACCTCGGCGCCCATCTGCGTCCCCACGAGCAGGCCCAGGCCGTCGAGCTTCTCCAGGTACTTCAGCACCTCGACCCGCCTCATGCTCAGGCCCTCGGCGACGTCGCGCACGCGGCAGGGGCGCCTGCGGAGCAGCGCGAGGACCTGCTGCTCGTCGACGTCGTCCGCCTCGGCGGCCTCGTCCTCGGTGGCCGAGTCCCAGATCACCTCCGCCGTCGGGTGGAACAGCTCGGCCAGCCGGCGGAGCTCCTCCCGAGGCACGGGGCGCGCGAAGTCCTCCGCGGGCGGGCGGGTCACCGTGTTCAACTGGACGCGGTCCGGGCGGATGGCCTCGACGCACTCGGCGATCTGCTCCACCTCCGACTCGATGCCCGTGTGCCCGCCCAGCAGCATCACCTCCAACCAGTACTCGCCGGGAAACTCGGCGCGGAAAGCTGCCAGGCCGCCGACGACCCGCTCGAACGACAGCCCCTCGGCCGGCCGATTGACGGCCTGGAACATGCCCTCGCCGCCGGCGTCGAGCGACGGGACGATCAGGTCGGCGCCCATCAACTCCGCACGGACGTCCTCGCGCCACAGCAGCGAGCCGTTGGTCAGGACCGCCACGGGCGTTTCGCCCATTGCCTGGATGCCCTCGATCAGCTCGCCGGTCCGGGAATACAGCGTCGGCTCGCCCGAGCCGCTCAGCGTGACGTAGTTGGCCCCGCACCCGATGCGGGCCTCCACGTCGGCCAGCACGTCCGCCAGCGGCACCCACTCCTTTCGCTCGGTCGTCCGGCACGTCGTGCGCCCGAGCTGGCAGTAGATGCAGTCGTACGTGCACGTCTTGAACGGCACCAGGTCGACGCCCAGCGACCGGCCGAGCCGCCGCGAGGGTACGGGGCCAAAAACGTGACTCATCGCGAGATCCCGTCGAGTTCGGTGGCGCGGACGCCCGCGTCAGCCGTCCAGGTCACACTGGCCGCAGGGCGTGTCGCGCCCGCAGCAGGTCGTATCGCGCCCGCAGCGGATTGCCGAGGAACCGCCGGCGCCTTTCACGATCACGGCACCGCCCGTGCCGATCAGGCGCCGGACGCGCCCGCCGCACTCGCTGCACGTCCGGACCGGCTTGTCGGTCATGTTCTGGAACTGCTCGAAGCGCCGGCCGCACTTCGTGCACTCGTAGTCATATGTCGGCATTCTTCCTGCTCTCCTGCGCTCGCGCGTCGGCTGCCGGTCGCCCGCCGGGCGCGAGGTCAGTGGTCACAGAGGTTCCCGCCCGTCGTCAGCGTGCCGCCGAGGTAGGCCGCGACCAGTTCCGCCGGTTCCTGCGCCGAGGCGCCCACGACGACCGCGATCCCGCTGGCGGCGAAGAGCTGCTGGGCCCGGCTGCCCATCCCGCCGGCGATGATCACCTCGGCGCCCATTTCGTGAAGCCAGCGGGGCAGCGCGCCGGGCTCGTGCCCCGGCGGCGTGTGCTTCGTCGTCTCAAGGACTTGCCCGGTCGACGCGTCCACCTCGATGATGGCAAATTCCTCGCAGTGCCCGAAGTGGGCACTCAGCCGCCCCGCCGCCAAGGGAATCGCGATCTTCATGCGATGGTTCTCCTGCTGGGGTTTCTCCAGGTCGGTTGATCCCCCCTCCTTCGGCTCGTCCGGTGCGATCTTGCGCACGATCTCAGCGAAGGCGGCCGCGGCCGCCGAACCGTCAGATGCCTCGATGAACGGCGCGCCTGCATCGCCCGCGGCGACGATGGCCGGATCGATGGGGATGCGCCCGAGGAACGGCACGCCCGCCTCGCGGGCCAGCGCCTCGCCCCCGCCGGACCGGAACAGGTCCACGCGGTGGCCGCACTGCGGGCAGACGTACCCGCTCATGTTCTCCACGATGCCCGCCACCGGCAGCGACAGCGCCCGGCAGAACGACACGCAGCGGCGCACGTCGGAGATCGCCAGGTCCTGCGGCGTGGTGACGACGACGGCGCCGGCGGGCTGACCGACGAGCTGGGCGACCGTGAGCGGCTCGTCGCCCGTGCCCGGCGGGGAGTCGATGACGAGGTAGTCCAGCCGCCCCCACGTCACGTCGGTGAGGAACTGGCGGATCGCGCCGAACTTGCGAGGCCCGCGCCAGATGATCGCCTCGTCGCCGTTGGCCAACAGGAACCCGATGGACATGACGGCGAGATGGTCATCGACCTGGACGGGCACCATCTCCCCCTCCTTGAGGCCGACCGGCCGGCCCGTCAGCCCCAGCAACTGCGGGATGCTCGGCCCGTGCACGTCGACGTCGAGGAGCCCGACCTTCCTGCCCGCGCGGGCCAGTGCCACGGCCAGATTCGCCGCCACCGTGCTCTTGCCCACGCCCCCCTTGCCCGACAGCACCAGCAGCTTCTGCCCGATGCGTTCCATGCGGCTGCGCAGCATCAACTGCTGCCTCTCGCGTTCGGCCGGGTCCGGGCCCTGCGCCGACGGGCGCGAAGGCGGGGGCTGTTTCGGAGACGAGTCCGTCATGTGATTTACAACTCCTGGGGGCCCGAGGTCCTCAAGTTTCATCGAACAGCCGGGCCGAGACGGCTTGCCAGAGCCCGCGCACATCGGACGCGGCCCCATCGCGGGCGTACTCCACGATGGACTGCCTGTGGACCTGGGCTTCCGTCACGCCCGGATCATACCGCACGCGTCCCAAGGCCGACACGCCTCGGTCCGCCGCCGCCGCCTCGACCTGGGCGGCGACGTCGTCGTTCAGGTCCCACTTGTTCACGCACACCGCCGCCGGGATGCCGAAGTGCTTCGCCAGGTCCGCGACGCGAGAGAAGTCGTGCAGGCCGCTCAGCGTCGGCTCCGTCACGATCAACACGAAGTCCGCCGCCGAGATCGAGGCGATCACCGGGCAGCCGATCCCCGGCGAGCCGTCGATCAGGACGAGCTTCTTGTGGTTCCGGTCGGCGATCTTCTTGGCCTCCGTCCGCACGAGACTGACCAGCTTGCCGGAGTTCTCCTCGGCCACGCCGAGCTTCGCGTGCACCATCGGCCCGTGCCGCGTGTCCGAGACGAACCACTCGCCGTTCACGACCGGCGCGAACTCGACGGCGTCGTACGTGCAGAAGTACGCGCAGACACCGCAGCCCTCGCAGGCGATCGGGTCGACGCGGAACGTCCGGTCGACGCGGCCGTTGCCGGGGCCGTCATAGAAGACGGCGTCGAACCGGCACACCTCCTCGCACTTCCCGCAGGCCGTGCAGTGACCCGGCATGATCCGCGCACGCGAGCCGCCCGAGAACTTCTCCCGCCGGCGGACCGTCGGGGCAAGCACGAGGTGCAGGTCGGCCGCGTCCACGTCGCAGTCCGCCAGCACCACCTCTTCCGCCAGCGCCGCGAAGGACGCGACCAGAGACGTCTTGCCCGTGCCCCCCTTGCCGCTGATGACGACCAGTTCCTTCATCCGATCAGACACCTCCGGGGTGCCGGCCGATCATGGCTCAGCCGTGCCCGTCAGGTCGCGCAGTTGCGACAGCAGTTTCTCGAACAGCGCCGCGTAGCCGTCGACGGCGCGGCAGGCCAGCTCGCCGCGCGAGTACGCCTCGGCGATCCGCCGGTCGTCGGGAATCTCCGCCAGCACGTCGATGCGATGCGTCCGGCAGAATGCCGTCGTCTCGGCGTCCCCGACGTCCGCGCGGTTGATCACCACGCCGAACGGCATCTTCAACGCCCGCGTCATCTCGACCGCCAGCTTCAGGTCGTTCAGGCCGAACGGCGTCGGCTCCGTCACGAGGAGCACGTAATCGCAGCCGCGCACGCTCTCGATCACCGGGCAGGACGTCCCCGGCGGGACGTCGTAGATCATGACGTCCCCGTCGGAGGCGGCCGCCTTCGTCGCCCGGATCAGCGGCGGGCTCATTACTTCGCCCACGTTCAGCAGCCCCTGAACGAACTGCACGTCGCCGGCGCGCCCGGTCTCGACGCGCCCGGTCACGCGCTGCGTTTCCGTGATGGCGTTCACGGGGCAGACCAGCCAACAGCCGCCGCACGAATGGCACAGCTCGGGGAACACGAGCACCTTCTCGCCCACGCAGACGATCGCGCTGTACTGACAGATCTCGCCACACTTGCCGCAGAGGATGCACGTGTCCGCCGCCACCTCGGGCACGCTGCCGCCCACGGGCTGACTGGTCGCGATCTCCGGCTTGAGGAACAGGTGGCCGTTGGGTTCCTCGACGTCGCAGTCGAGATAGCCGACGCTCCGGCCCGCCCCGGCGGCCACGAACGCGAGGTTGGTGGCCACCGTGGTCTTGCCGGTGCCGCCCTTTCCGCTGGCGACGGCAATTCTCATAGCTGACTCATCTGTTCGGGGGCTGTGGCGTCAGCGGTTTTGGCCGCCACCGCCCATGCCGCCGCCACCGCCCATGCCGCCGCCGCGGCCCATGCCGCCGCCACGACCCATGCCGCCGCCACGACCCATGCCGCCGCCGCGGCCCATGCCGCCGCCGCGTCCCATACCGCCGCCGCCCATGCCGCCGCCCATGCCCGGCGTGCCGCCGGGCGGCATGGGCTGCTGGGCGGGCGGGGCCTGGGCGGCCCCGGGCTGGGCGATGCCGAAGTGGCTCGGCACGTTCGGCTGATCGGTGGCCTGAAGCTGGTCGCTCTTGAACTGCTCCACCACCGCCAAGACCGGCCCCATGCAGCCCACGATGACGCCAATCCCCGCCGCGCTCAACGTCTGGTAGGCATTGGGCCCGCAGTTGCCGGTCAGCAGCACCTGTACGCCCTTTTCGGCCATCAACTGCGCCGACTGGATCCCCGCGCCGCTGCCGGCAGTGATGCTCGGGTTCTCGATCGCCTCGTGCTCCATCGTGTCTGTCTCCACGATCAGGAAGCACGGGCACCGCCCGAACCGGGGGTCAACGTCGGCGTCCATCGACGGAGCCGTAGCTGTCACCGCGATCTTCATTTGCTGTCTCCTTGCCCGGCCGCGCGGCGCAGCCTGGGCGTTCTGTTGTGCCGTCCGTGCGTCTCGGGAAACCCCGCCGCCGGCGTCACGGTTCCTTCGCCTGGCCCTGAAGCTCCTCGATACGCTTCTTGATCCCGTCGAGCGCGTCCTCGAAGTACTCCACCTGGCCCTGGAGCGCCGCGAGCTCTTGCTCCTTGCTCATGGCCGCCCCTGCCGGTGCCGCCGGCCAGGCGCCCGCCGGCATGGGCGCGGCGCCTCCGTAGGCCGGCCAGCCCGCCGCGGCACGCTGCCAGCCAGGCATCCCGGTTGCGTAGAACCAGTTCCGCCGGCCTCGCCCGCCGCCGCCCCAGCCGAAGCCTCGCCCCCCCACGGGGTTCATGTACCCGGGCATGGGATAGCCCGCGCAGTACCCGGCCGCACGTCCTGTCATGGGACCCATTCCCCCCGGGCCCGTTCCATCACCACCTGGCATCTTCTTGCTCCTTGTCAGTTTGCTTGCGGGGACCCGTTCACCGGTGCCCGGGCCGATCGCCGCGCGACCAGGCTATTCACCTCGCAGCCCAAGTCTTGGGCGATCACCGGACACTTCGCCTTAAGAATGAAGAAGATCTCCCTCGGCACGTCGCTGAGGGTTTCGTAGTTGCCTTGGCCCTTGGCGACGATCAGGTCGGCCCGGTCGAACCGGCGGCGGAAGGCCTCGCTGCAATCGCCCAGGATCGTCCCCGGCGCGTCGCTGCCGTTGTCGATCACCTCGACCAGGCCGGTCAGTCCGGCGGCCTCGGCGTCGGCTCGCGTCGCGTCGTTGATGACCGGTGCGCCCTTGACGGCGACGGCGACCTTTTCGGTCGGAAGCCGCTCCAGCAGCAGCCGGTCGAAGACCAGCTCTCCCGCGTTGTCGCCCAGGTAGAGGACCTCCTCCGCCCGCGCCACGGCGCTGCCGAAGCCGTCCAGGTCCGCCTCCAGCGGGGCGGCCAGCGCGTGCGCCACGCCGTCCCGGACCTTGGCTTCGTCCATCTCGCCATCGACGCCGAAGTCGATCACGTTGCCCGCGATGGCCAGGCGGACGGCCGTCTCCAACGGGGCCGGCGAGGCGTCCACCTTCGCCTTGAGTCCGGGATACATCGCCAGCGCAACGCGCGTGAAGTGGTCCTTGATGTCGCGATACGGGTCGTTTACGCCGGTCAGTCGGCGGATCATGCGCTGGATCCGCTGGCCCATAGCCGGGGGAGACTGCCGGAGGTCCATCTCCGCCGCGGCGCGGAGCACCTCCCGGAGCACCTGCTCGTGGACGGCCTCGTCGTCGGTCACCAGTCGGGCCGCGTCCAGGGCCTGACGGACGAAACACGGGATGCAGTCGAAAAACGTCCTCATGCCTGTTCCTTACAGCCAGTGGCCTTCCACGTCGGGCTTGTCGACGAGCGACAGCCGGCCGGCCTTCAGGGCCTCCACCGCGTCTCGGACCGAGCCCTGCGCACCGACGTAGACCTTGACGCCGCCGGCCTGAAGCGTACGGAACGCCTTCGGGCCGACGTGGCCCGTCACGATCGCCTCCGCGCCCAGGTCGATGACGTTCTGCGCCGCCTGGATGCCGGCGCCCTGGAGGGCGTTGAGGTTCTGCGAGTTGTCGTGCGCCGTGGCCTGGCCCGTGTCGGTGTCCACGAGCACGAACGCCTTGGCCCGCCCGAATCGCGGGTCGACGGGGCTTGCCAAGTCGGTCCCTTGAGCCGTGATTGCCGCTTTCATCTTCCATATCTCCAGCAATAGTTTGCTGTTGCGCCGCTGCCTCACGCCGCCCGGGGCGGCGCCTTGCCGGCTAGAGGCCGCCGCGCCAGCCGCGACCGCGACGCCCGCCGCCGCGCTGCCGGCGGCCGAAGCCCCGACCGAAGCCCATGCCGCCCGAAGCCGCGCCGACCACCGGCCCGCCCTGGATGGCCAGGGCCTGCCCGTCCACGAGGGCGCGGGCGACCTTCGATCGCCCCGACGCCAGGATCCGCGTCACGGTCGGGCGGGAGACGCCCATCCTCGCCGCCACCGCCTCCTGGTCCAGGCCCTCGCCGTCGACCAGGCGGATCGCCTCGAACTCGTCCAGCCCCAGGGTCGTCCACTGAAGCTGGCGTGCGGGCACGCCAGCGGGCTTGTAGACCGTCACGCCGGGCCGGCCGGCGATTATGCGTTGTTTCGGGGGGCGGGACATCGCGGCCTCATTATGAACCTACGTTCATAATAGCATCGGCTGGAAATCAGGTCAAGCGCTGCGGAAAAAAGACTTGGTTCAAGTCAGGGCAACGTTCTCGCATCTGGCCTCCGGGCTTGGCGAAACGCTATATCTTTATTATAATGTTGCTTACGACTAACGTGGCTGGTGCAGGCTCCCTCGAAGGCGTTCCCCACTCGGAAACAGGGCCGACAAGCGTTGATCCAATAAACCGGAACTCCGGAATCCGTGCGACGCAAAGCTCTTTCAGAAAGAACCTTACGTCTGCCCGCTACGGGCTGGACCGTTACGTGGACGGCGCGTTCGTCACTCTGAGGCGCCCGACAGGTCCAGGATCTCCTACTGCTTTATATGAGTTTGCGGGGGGCGAAATGTTTTGTATAGGGGTCGGGGAAAGGACATAATGAAATAGAGATATAAAGTTCTGGATAGCAAAGGAGTATGGCGTTTTCCCTATTATTTTAATGGGCAAATGAACCTACACAAAACGACACATTGGTTGATCTCGTCGCCATCGAATCGCCCATTGGCGAATGAAGATTTGCGGCCCGGTCAGTCCCTCGGCGGCAGGGCGGCGACGTGGAGCCAGAAGTGATCGATGGCCTGGATCACCCGCATGAACTCCTCCAGGTCCACGGGCTTGGCGACGTAGCAGTTGCAGTTGAGGTCGTAGGCCTGGAGGATGTCCTGCTCGGCCTCGGACGTGGTCAGGACGATAACGGGAATCCTCCGCAGCTTCCTGTCGGCCTTGATCTCGACGAGGACCTCGCGCCCGTCCTTCCTGGGGAGGTTCAGGTCCAGCAGGACCAGGTCGGGTGTCGGGGCATGCCGGTGCGGGCCCTCTCGCCGCAGGAACTGCAGGGCCTCCTCCCCGTTGGCGACCACGTGGAGGTGGTTGACCAGCCCTCCCTCGCGGAAGGACTCCCGCACCAGGCGAACGTCGCCGGGGTTGTCCTCCACCAACAGGATCTCAACGGACTTGCTGCTCATGGGCGGCTCCGAGTCACCGGGCCGGGCGCGGGGCGTGCGCCGGCCGCGGCGGGGGGATCGCCCGGCCCGGCACGCGGGCAGGATCACCCGACGGTCAGCCCTCGGGCTGCTCCACGATTCCCGACCAGTAGCCCTTCAGCAGCGTGACGATGCCGATGAGCTGCTCGATGTCCACCGGCTTGGTGATGTAGGACTTCGCGCCCAGGTCGAAGGTCTGGAGGATGTCGGCGTCCTCGTGAGACACCGTCAGGATGACGACCGGGATCTGCTTGAAGTCCTGGTCGGCGGCGATCTCGGCGAGGACCTCGCGCCCGTCCTTCCTGGGCAGGTTCAGGTCCAGCAGGATCAGGTCCGGGCGGGGCGCATCGGCGTGGGGGTCTTCTCGGCGCAGGAAGGCCATGGCCTCGATCCCGTCCTGGACGATGTGGAGGTGGTTGGCGATCCGGCCGGAGTTCAGCGCCTCCTGCGTCAGGCGGACGTCGCCGGCATTGTCCTCGACCAGGAGGATCTCGGCCGGCCTGCCCATCATGTGCTCAGTCATGGCTGGTTGGCTCCTTTTTCGGCAAGGTGAAGTAGAAGGTGGCCCCCTGGCCGGGCTCGGACTCGACCCAGATGCGCCCGCCGTGGCGCTCGACGATCCTCTTGCAGACGGCCAGCCCGATCCCGGTCCCGGGGCACTCGTCTCGTCCGTGCAGGCGCTGAAAGATGACGAAGATGCGCTCGTGGTACTTCGGCTCGATGCCGATGCCGTTGTCGCGGACGGCGAAGCGCCACATGTCGCCGGCCGGCTCCGCCGAGAGATGCACCTTCGGCGGCGCGTTGCCTCGGTACTTGATGGCGTTGCTGAGGACGTTCTGCAGCAACTGCCCGAGCTGCGTGGCGTCGGCCATCACCTCGGGCAGCTCGCCCCGGGTCACCTCGGCGCCCGCCTCGCGGATCGACGGCCGCAAGTCGGCCAGCACGCCGTCCAGGACGCCGCCGGAGTCGGTGGGTTCGAGCCGGTGGCCGCGCGTCCGCACGCGGGAGTAGGCCAGCAGGTCGGTGATGAGCACCTGCATGCGCTTGGCGCCGTCCACGGCGAAGTGGATGAAGTCGTCCGCGTCGGGGTCGAGCTTGCCCCGGTAGCGCCGGGCCAGGAGCTGCACGTAGCTCGACACCATGCGGAGCGGCTCCTGGAGGTCGTGGCTCGCCACGTAGGCGAACTGCTCCAGCTCCGCGTTGGATCGGGCCAGCTCCGTCTCGGCTTCCTTCCGCTTGGCGATGTCGCTCGCCACGCAGACGATGCCCTGAAGGTCGCCCTGCTCGTCCCGCATGACGGAGGCCGAGAACGACACCGGGATCGCCCGCCCGTCCCGGGTCCGGTAGTCCGTCTCGAAGTCCGCGACGGCGCGTTCCTCGAGGATCGTTTCCAGCCCGGGGCCCCCGAAGGGGTCGTCGCCCGCCAGGATGCTCGCGAAGGGCCGGCCCACCAGCTCGTCCTCCTCGTAGCCCAGCAGCGCGCACGCGGCGGCGTTGGCCCGCTCGATGACGCCTTCCGGGGAGACGATCATCAGCGTGTCGACCATGCTCCGCAGGATGTTCTCCATGTAGGAGCGGGAGACGGTGGTCTCCTGGAGGCGTCCGGCCATCTCGTTGAAGTACCGCCCGAGCTGCCCGATCTCGTCGCGAGAGCGGTCCCGCGTCCGCGCGCCCAGGTGGCCCTCCCCGATCTCGACCGCGGCGTTTCTCAGGCGGCTGAGACGCCGCGAGATCGATACCGACATCAGCGTCCCGAGCGTCAGGCCGGCGCCCGTCACCGCCACGGCGAGGAACAGGATCTCGTCCCGCAGGCGCGTGACGGGCGCGAAGATCTCCTCCATGCGATACTCCAGGGCGATCCGCCACTTCGGCGCGCGGTAGCGGACCTCCCCGCCGCCCCGCGAGAAGGCGCAGACGGCCAGAACCTCGCCCAGCCTGTCGTCGTGCCGCAGGAACGTCCGCACGCCGCCCTCGGCACGCCGGGCCAGGCCCTCCAGGTACGGCGAGCCGTCGCGCGGGCCCGTGAAGGGCTGGTCCGAGGAGAACAGGATCTTGTCGTCGGCGGTGAACAGCCGCAGGCACGGGTGGGTCGGGTCCTCGAGGGAGGAGCCCGCCTGCGCGACCCGGGCCTCCAGGACGCGGATGATGCCCTGGATGTCGAAGACGGCCTTCAGCACGCCGAGGAACTCGCCGTCCTCGCTGTCCACGCGCAGGCAGATGTCCGTGGCGTACACGCCGGCGCTGAGGTCGTAGGCGAAGTCGCGGACGTAGATGCCCTGGTCTCTCGCCCGCTGCCACCACTCCTCGTCGTCCTGGCGGTAGTCGGACGTCCGCCCGGACAGCGACACCGTCGCGCCGTACCGGTTCGTGACGAAGACCTCGCCGAAGACGCGGTACCCATGGATGCGCTCCAACGCCGCCAGCCGCCTCTTCAGGTCGACCGAAAGCTCGTTGAGCAGCAGGCTGCTCATGTGGGGCGTGAGGACCCCTCGCCCGGCCGTCTGCCACTCGCGGTCCTGGCGCTCGATGTACCCCTGGACGTCGGGCAAGTCGTCGAACAGGCGGTTGGACTGCTCCAGGCTCCCCCGCAGCAGCGGGTCGGTGCAGTAGACCCGCCACTCGTCGATGGCGGAATAGACCGTCCGGTCCACCTCGTCGAGGATCTCGTAGACCAGGCTGGCGGACGTCCTCTCGATGGACCGGCGCAGCGCCCGCCGGCTGACGGCCACGGCATACAAGCCCACCGCCCAGATCAGCAGGGCCAGCACGACCGACACCAGGAACAACTTGTGCGCGGTCTTCATGCCCGAAGCTCCCACCGGACGAACGACTTCCAGGCACGGCCAAACGACATCCCGGCACGAGGCCCGGCGCCCGGCGCCTCCTTCGCACCTGCTCCCCCGATGCGCGGGGCCCAGTATGGATGCCGCCGCGGCGTTCGTCAACGGCGTCGGCGCGCGCCGGCGGGGGGCGTCGGCCCTAGAGCCCCGCCACCTCCCAGCCCTTGCGGTAGGTGCGGCGAAGGAGCTTCTGGGCGTCGGCGCTGTTGGCGATCTTCATCTTCGCCGCGTCCCACGCCAGCGTGGTGTTCGGCACGCGAATGGCGACCGTGCCCAGCAGGACCGTCTCGGCCATCGGGCCCGTGACGCCGAAGTGCGACTCGCACATCTCCCCGCCCAGGCAGGCGTCGACGAAGTGATGGTAGTGGTTCCGGCCGGGCAGCTTGGGGTACTTGTAGCCCTTGAACTTCTCGCTCGGGAGCAGGCGCGGGCCGCCCCCGTGGCGCAGCAGCATCGCGCCTTCGGTGCCGATCAGCATGGCCGACTCCGGCGGGTAGTTCGTCGTCTCGGCCATCTTCCGGACGTCCTCGGGCGGGTAGAAATCGCCGTCGAACCACTCGGCGGTCAGCTCGCCGTCGGTCTTCTCGCTGGCGGGGAAGGTCCACGTGATGTGGTCGCCCTGCGGCCAGGTGTCCGCGCGGCGCTTCGGCGAGAGCCGCCACGAGCGCTGGACCTCGGCGACGACGCTCGTGGGTGCCGTCAGGCCGAGGCCCTTCCAGACGGCGTCGAGGATGTGGCAGCCGATGTCGCCCGACCAGCCCGTGCCGAAGTCCTGCCAGGCCCGCCAGATGGTCGGGTGGTAGATGCGCGGCGCGAACTCGCGCATCGGCGCGGTGCCGATCCACAGGTTCCACGCCAGGTGCGCCGGCGGCGGGGTGCCCTTCTCCGGGCGCGGGCCCTTCAGGCGATAGTGCTCGACGGCGCCGGGGCGGTTCGAGCAGAGGATCGCCCGCTTGATCTTCCCGATGACGCCCTTCCTCATGAGCTGGACGCCCATGCGGTCGCCGATCCCGCTGGCGGCCTGCGTGCCGAGCTGCGTGACGACGCCGGCCTGCTTCGCCGCCTGGGCGACGGCGCGGCACTCGGAGACGTCGTGGCACAGCGGCTTCTGGCAGTAGACGTGCTTCTTGCGCTTCAGGGCGCCGAGGGTGATCGCCGCGTGCATGTGGTCCGGCACGGTGACGTTGGCCGAGTCGATCCGGTCGCCCTCCTTGGCCAGCAGCTCGCGCCAATCGGTGTACGTGCGGACGCCGGGGACGAGCTTCGCCGCCCGCTCGAGGTGGTTGCGGTCGACGTCGCACATCGCGACGATCTGGACCCTCTTGTGCGACTTCAAGTTGTGCAGGTCGCCCCAGCCCATTCCCCCGACGCCGATGCAGGCGTGGTTCAGCTTCTCGTTCGCGCCGAGCACGTCCCGACCGACCGCCGCCACGGCCAGCCCGGCCGCCGCGCCCTTCAGCATCCTCCGCCGACTGATCCGCTTCGTCATGAGTCGCCCTTTCGCCTGGCCGCGTCTCGGTGGCTTCCGGGCAGGCACGCAGCCTGCCCCGCAGACCACAGCGTACCATGCACGAGCTTTCCCGCAAGGGGCCTCTTCGCCCGCCCGCCTCGGCGCCGACCCTACGGCGCGCCCGGCAGCACGATGTTTCGCAGGAGCCGGTACGCCGACTCCGGCGCGTAGCCGTCGACCGCGTGGGACGGGAAGCCGACCAGCCCGGCCGTGAGGTCCTCGGCGCTGAAGAACACGGCGACGCGGCCGCCGACCGTCGCGGCGTAGAGGTTGGGCTGCTTGGTGCGGCCCAGGCGGATCCTCGTGCGGCGGCGGAAGCGCACGCGGTCGATCTCGCGCCCCCGGAGGCGGTAGACCGCCGCCTTCGTGCCCAGCCGCCGCAGGCTCCGCCGACCCCAGAGTTGGCGGATCAGCTCTCGGGCGGAGTCGGCGAACTCGCGGTCGCCCCCGGCGGCGTCGACCACCAGCGTGCCGCCCGCGGCGACGAACTGCTTCAGGGCGGTTTGCTCGCCGTCGCTGAGCCGGAGGGGGCCCGTGCCCGTCAGGTGGGCGATCCTCGGGCGGCTGCCGGCCAGCTCGGCGATGTCAACGGGCCCGACGCGAAGCTGCACGTTCGTCTCGGCCAGCAGCAGCCGGGCGAAACGCTCGTACGCCAGCGGCTCGGGGTCCCAGTTGCCGCCGTGGCGCAGGTGCGCCAGGGAGATCGTCCTCTGCGGCTGGACCTCCGGCGGGTCGGGCCAGCGCGGAAGCCGGTACGCCCCGCTGTCGACGGCGCCGAGGCCGTAGGGGTTCGTGACGTACAGCAGGATGTTCTCGGCGAGGTGGAACGCCTGCTGGTGAGTGTGCACCTGGTTGAGCTGCCAGACCTTCGCCAGGTCCTCTCGGCAGTGGATCGCCAGCGGGCGGGCACCGTTGGAGAGGACCTCCAGGGCCGGCGGTGGCGGGGCCCGGTGGTGGATGCTGTACAACTCGTGCTGTGCCGGGCAGGCAGCGAGCCTGTAGTCCGGCCAGAGCCGCGCGTAGAGGTTGCGGATGCTCGCGTCGAAGGCCTGACCGTTGCCCTCGGCGAGGCTGACGATCGTCCCGCCGCGGTGGACGAACGTCCGCAGGGCGTTGCTCTCGGCCGGGTCGAGCGAGATCGGCTGGTCGCCTGTGACCACCAGCACCTGGGCTCCCGGCCAGGAGTCCACCGGCCGCGCGGCGTCCACGATGCGCCACGCGCCGCCGTGCCAGGGCATCCCGCGCTGCCGCCCCAGCCAGCGAAGCAGGCTCCCCGCCGCGTGCGGGCGGTTGTTCCAGTGGCCGGCGTAGCGAAGGCGCAGCAGCAGGACGGGTCGGCGGACCTCGGCGAGGAACCGCAGGGCGCGGGCGGTGGCCGCCTCGGGCGAGCGCCCCGGCCAGGAACCGTCGGCCTTCTGCTGCCGCAGCACCGCGGCCGTGCCCGCCCGGGCCCAGTCGATCCCGCCGAAGCTCGGCTCGCCGGCGGCCTGTCCGAGGCGCGCGACGTCGTGCAGCCAGGCGGGACGTTCCGCGGCCCCGGCGGGGCCGACCAAGTTCGCGCGGAAGTGGCGGTCCAGCCACGTCCGGCCGGCCTCGACGGCCGGGCGGCGGTCGCTCCGTCCGCACTGGATGAAGCGGCCCGGGAACAGGTTGTCTCCGCACAGCCGCAGGGCGAGAAGCGCTCGCGTGGTGGCCCGGGCGTCGCTCGCCTGCCCGGGCGCGCCCCAGCCGCCGTCGGCGTTCTGCGAGGCCTCGAGCCGCCGCAGGGCCAGGACCCAGAATTGCTGTGGGACTTCCTCGTTGGCGCGGGCGGCGGCCTCGACTCCGGCGACGGCGGCGGGCAGCTCTTCGTCGCGCCACGTCGCCTTGAGGACCGCCACGGCGTCGTTCCGCATCGGCTTGCGGTACTTCGCGTCCGCAACGCGCGCGGCGGCCCACACGCGGCAGCGGAGCGCCGCGTGCTCGACGGAGGCGAGCTTCCGCTGGCCGAGCCACTTCAGCAGCTTTGCCATCGGCGGCTGGTCGGCCCGGGCCGCGCCGGTCTCCAGCAGCGCCAGCGCGGCCAGCAGGCTCGGGCCGATCGCGTCCGGACCGTCGGCGGGGAAGTGGCCCTGGGGCAACTGCGCCGACTTCAGGTACGCCGCGCCCTTCCGGATGGCCTCCGCCACCTCGGCGTCCCGGACGGGGGGCTGCGGGACGGGCGGCCGGGCGCGGCGGGCCTGCTCGTCGTCTGGCCGGGCCGGCGGGGGCGTCCGGACCGGGGCCTCCCGGCAGCCACACAACGCCGCCGCGGCGAGGAACACAACGCACAGTCGACGCATGGTCCTACCTCCCCTGGCGCGATGGCCCTCGGGCCGTCTTGCCCGGGCGGAGCGATCTACGAGGGCGGCCTGGTCCGCCCGGCCTTACGCTGCCTCTCGAGCAGCTTCGTGAGCCGCTCGACGATGTCGGGGTGCTTGGCGTAGACGTTCTTTGTCTCGCCGACGTCGGCCGCCAGGTCGTAGAGCTGGCCCTTCGGCTCGCCCGCGGTCGGCTTCCTGCGCCGGGGCTTGGTGAACCCGCCGGAGCCGAGGCCGAGGATGAGCTTCCAGCGCCCGTGGCGGATGCCGGTCAACCCGGCCGGGTGGATCATCGTGTCGCGGGTCGGTTTGTCGAGCTTCCTGCCCAGCAGGACGGGCAGGAAGCTGAAGCTGTCCTCGCCGGCGCCGTCGGGCAGCGTGGCGCCGAGGATGTCGGCGAAGGTGGCCATCACGTCGGTGAAGCCCACGAGCGCGTCGCTGGTGGTGCCGGGCTTGACGCGCCCGGGCCAGCGGGCGATCAGCGGCATGCGGTGCCCGCCTTCCCAGACGTCGCCCTTCATGCCCCGCAGCGGGCCGACGGAGCGGTGGCCGAAGCGCCGCACGTCCTGCGGGTACCAGACCGGGCCGTTGTCGCTGGAGAACAGCACCAGCGTCTCGTCGCGGACGCCGAGATCGTCGAGCGCGGCGAGGACCTGCCCGACCGACGCGTCGACCTGGGCGACGAAGTCGCCGTAGTCGCTCGCCTTGCTGACGCCGCGGAACGTGCCCGTCGGCAGCCACGGCGTGTGCGGGGCCGCCAGGGCGAGGTACAGGAAGAAGGGCTTGTCGCGCGCCGTCTTCCTGTGCTGGCGGAGCCAGGCGATCGACCTCCGGGCGAAGGTCGGGAGGACCTCGTCGTGCCGGAAGCCCGGCGCGATGCGCCCCGCGCGCCAGAAGGCGCCCTGGATCCTGGTCCAGCCGGGCGAGTTGCTGGCGGCGACGGTCTCCGTGGGCGGCGCGACGGGGCGGTCGTTCTCGATGTAGTAGTACGGCGGGCTGTCCAGCGACGCGTGGATGCCGAAGTAGCTGTCGAAGCCCCGGTCGATGGGCCCGCCGCGCAGGGGCTTGCCGGGCGGGGGGTTCTTCTCGCCCTCGAGGCCCAGGTGCCACTTGCCCACGCACGCCGTGGCGTAGCCGCGGCTCTTCAGCAGCGAGGCGATGGTCAGGCGGCCCGGCTCGATGCGATGGCGGTTCGCGCGAAACGGGTATCGCCCGGTCATCAGCCCGTAGCGGCTGGGGACGCACCAGCTCCCCGGCGCGTGGGCGTCGGTGAAGCGCAGGCCGTCGGCGGCCAGCCGATCGATGTTCGGCGTGGAAGTCTTGGAGCTGGGGTTGTAGCAGCCCGCATCGCCGTAGCCCATGTCGTCGGCGAAGAGGATGACGATGTTGGGCCGCGATGCGCCGCGAGGCGCTTCGCCGGTGCAGAGGCGCGGGCAGGCGAGGCCCGCGGCGCCGAGTCCCATCGCCTTCAGGAAGCCGCGGCGGCTGGAGCGTTTGCTGGACATGGTCGTCTCCTGGTTGTCTACGTCTTGGGCCGGGCGGCGCGCCAGCCGGCCTTCATCATGCCCGCCAGCTCCCGCACGAGCTCGGCGTGCTCGGGCTGGTCCACGACGTTCGCATGGGCGAACGCGCCCTTCGCGTGGTCGTACAGCTCGCGAGCCACGACCCTCTTCGTGCGGCGCTCGATCCACTCCGTGTAGCGCCAGCGCGGGGTCCGCAGGCTGTAGCCCATCGCGCCGCGGCGCGGGTACTGGCTGAACGCCGCCGTCTTCCACTCGCGGTCCGGATCGGCCAGCAGCGGCACCATGCTCGTGCCCTCGCAGTGCCCGGGGACCGCCAAGCCGCACAGCTCCGCCAGCGTCGGATAGATGTCGACGTACTCGGTCAGGGCCACGCAGCGGCGGCCGGCCTTGCGCCCGGGCACGCTGAGCAGCATCGGCACGTGCGTGTCCAGCTCGAAGTTGGTGTGCTTGCACCAGTCGCCGTACTCGCCGAGCTTCCAGCCGTGGTCGCCCCACAGGATGACGACGGTCTTGCGGCGGAGGTCCAGGCGGTCGAGCTCGGCGAGGATGCGCCCGATCTGGGCGTCGACGAAGCTCACGCAGGCGTGGTAGCCGTGGATGAGGCGCCGGGTGTGCGCCTCGTCGAGATCGCCGGTGGCGGGGATGTCGCTGTAGGCCCGCAGCTCGCCCCAGTTGGTCAGGGCCATCCGCGGGGCGTTCCTGGGCTCGGCGGCGTTGGGCAGCCGGATCCGGGCGCGGTCGTACCGGTCCCAGTACTTCTTCGGCGCGGTGAAGGGCAGGTGGGGCTTCTTGAAGCCGGCGGCGAGGAAGAAGGGCCCGGCCTTGTGCTTGCGGATCGCCTCGACGGCCTTGTCGGCGATCACGCCGTCGTCGTAGGCGTTGTCCGGCACGTCGAGGCACTCGGTGCTCGGCCCCGCGGCGAAGTTGTACAGCCGCGAGCCGGTGTAGCCCTTCTGGCGGCCCTCGGCGAAGCGGCGCCTTCGCTGGGCCTCGGTGTCCCGGCTGGCGTACATGCCCTTCCACGTCGCAGGGCGCTCGGTCCAGCCGGGCTTGTCGTCGCTGTGGTGGTGGTAGATCTTGCCCAGCGAGATCGTCGTGTAGCCGCTCTTGCGGAAGTGCTGCGGCAGCGTCAGGACGTCGGGCAGGTACTGGCTGACGGGGTGGCGAAGGTCGTAGATCTTCGTGGAATCCGGACGGAGGCCTGTCAGCAGGCTCGCGCGCGACGGCGCGCAGACTGCCTGCTGGCAGTAGGCCCGCGTGAAGAGCGTGCCGCTCGCCGCGAGCTTGTCGATGTGGGGGCTCCGGACCATCGGGTGGCCGTAGCAGCCCAGCTCCGGGCGCAGGTCGTCCACGGCGATGAACAGGACGTTGAGCTTCTCGCGTCGGCGTGCGAGTGCCGCCAGGCTCGCGGCGGGGCTCAGCGCCACCGCCGCCGCGCCGCCGAACGCGAGGGTTAGGAAGTCACGGCGATCCAGGGCGTTCATGGGTGCTCCTTGTCACGGGAATCACCTCGTGGTCGTGGCGTCTACATGATACCGCATCCCGCGCCGGCGAACACGCGGCGGCGAACGCACGCGGGGAACACGGCGCGGGGAACACGGCGCGGGGAACACGGCGCGGGGAACACGGCGGGCAAGCCCGCCCGCTAAACGATGCGGTTGCGTCGCGGCGCTTGGCGGCGAGTTTAGCGGCGGGGCTTGCCCCGCGCTTCCTTCTTTCCCCTCCCCGCGCTTTCTTCTTCCCCCCCTCCGCGCGTCGCTACGAGACGCGCGTCAGGCGGTACTTCCCGTCGCCCAGACCGACCTTGATGCACTCGGCGACCTGGATGTACGGGTCCTTGCCGTGGATCTGCCGGAGCAAATGGCCCGTGCCGCTGCGCGTCAGCGGCGGGGTCAGCGAGCCCTCGATGAAGTCCTCCTCCCGGATGAGGTCCAGGGCGGCCGTCTCGACGGCCGTGACGTCGTCCCCCGCCACGATGCCGATGTCCGGCACGACGGACGGCGTGGTGAAGCCCCAGCAGTCGCAGAACGGCGTGACGTTCAGCAGGACGGTGACGTGCAGCACGCGCCCGGGCTCGAACGTCTCCAGGCACTCGCGGACGGTCAGCGCCATGCCGTGCTGGAAATAGCGATAGCCCCGCTGGTCGATGGTGATCGCGTCGTTGGGGCAGGCGAGCTGGCAGTGCATGCAGTACTTGCAGGCGTGGTCGAAGATGCTGATCTTGCCGTCCTTGAACGAGATGGCCTCGTTGGGGCAGTTGTCGCGGCAGAGCAGGCACCCGGTGCACTTGCTGGCGTCCCACTGGAACGCCGCGCTCATGAGGCGGTGGATCTTCCCCCGCGTGGGGGCGTCGACGCAGCCCATGGCGATGTTCTTGATCGCCCCGCCGAAGCCGCTGTGCCCGTGGCCCTTGCCGTGGCTCAGCACGATCATCGCGTCGGCGTCGACGATGTTCCCGCCCAGGTTCACCGTCTTCATCGTGCGGTAGTTCGTCCGGCGCGGGTAGACGTACTTGTCCGCGACGCCCGCGACGGGCACCAGCGGCGCGCCGAGCACCTCCTCGGTGTAGCCGCGGTCCTTGGCGGTCGGCACGGCCCCGGGCACGTCGGTGAGGAAGGGCTTCCCGCCGGCGTCCCGGACGGCCTGCACCACGCGGGCCACCAGCAGCGGCGGGATCGTCGTGTACCCGACGTGGTAGCCCAGGTGCATCTTGATGGCCACACGCTTCTTCGCGAAGCGTTTCTTCAGGCTCCACCGCGCGAGCATCTTGTCCAGCAGCTTGGGCAGCGTGGCGTCGGCGCGAAGCTCCTTCGGCCGGGCCGAGGCGAACGTCACTCTCGCGGGCATCGGGCACTCCTCTTGAAGGGGTCGGTTGTCCGGGGTGACCTACAGTGCCAACGATGCCCGCGCCGTGCAAGGGGAAAGGCCGCGCCCCGAGGCATGCCGCCCCGGGGCGCCACGGTCCGTCGCCGCTACTCCCGTGAGAGCTTCTCCGCCAGCTCGGCGATGCGGATCTCCAGACGCTTCACCTCGCGCTGGACGGCGTTGCGGTTGATGAGCATCCAGTACCAGATCTTGGTGATCGCCGCGACGATCACCGCCGTCACGAAGACCGTCGCGTAGAGGAGCATCTGCCGGTCGCCTTCCACCTGGAAGAACCGCACGGCCGCGAAGACGGCCAGGCCGCTGAACAGCAGGATGTAGATCCAGGCGACGAGGCTCATCCACCACGTCCGCCCGCGGAAGGTGCTCAGGAGCATCCCGCGGAGGGTGTCCTCGCGATCGGGGTCGTAGTCGCCGCCGTTGGCCCGGCGAAGCTCGTCTCGAAGGTCTTTCTCGAACTCGCTCATGGTCTGTCTCCTTACCTCGAGGCCCTCAGCCGTCGCGCGACTGCCGGGCCTGCCAGATTCGTCTCAGCTCGTTCCGCGCGGTATGCAGACGGGACTTCACCGTCCCGGCCGGGATCGACAGAATCGCCGCGATCTCCGCGACGCCGAAGCCCTCCAGGTAGCGCAGGGACAGGATGGTTCGCTGCGGGCGGGGCAGACGTCGCAGCGCGGCCTGGAGGTCCTCGGCCTGCTCGCCGGAGTCGTCGGCGTCATCGGCCCGGGGCTCGACGGGCAGCCCCTGCTGCGAGGCCCGCCGGCGCCGGCGGTCTCGGATCCAGTTCGAGGCCTTGTTCGTGACGATGCGGAACGCCCAGCCGGCAAACCGCGCCGGGTCGTCCAGGCGACGGATGCCGCGGACGATGCTCAGCCAGGCCTCCTGGGCCACCTCCCAGGCGCCCTCCGCGTGCCCGGTCAGGCGGTAGGCGTGACGCCAGAGCCGGCGCTGCCACCGCGAGACCAGCTCGGCCAGCGCGTCGGCCTCGCCGTCCTGGCACCGCATGACGAGCAGTTCGTCGGCGAGTTGTTCCGCGGGCGTTTTCATCGTTCCAGGATGCCAGTCCGTTCCGGGGGGTCGGCGGTTCAGCCATTTTCGGCGAAATCCGCCCGGCTTGCATCCGGCGGGGGGCGCTCGCATAATCGCCCGCGCACCCGCAATCGGCTTCGGGTCAAGAGGAAGGGCGTTATGTCACACGTGCGGTTATCCCATGCAGCGGCATTTGCGGCGGCGATCGGCCTCGCCGCGCGGGTCCCCGGCCCGGCGGCGGGCGCGGACGTCAAGCCGCGGATCCCCATCGGCGAGTTCACGGCCCGGCGGCTGGCCAAGGCGCCGACCGTCGACGGGCGCATCGCACCCGGCGAATGGGACGAGGCGCTGATGACGTCGGGCCTGGTCACGCCCTTCGGCCACCGGATGCACGAGGCCGAGACCACCTTCGCCTTCGGCTTCGACGACGAGCGGTTCTACTTCCTGGCCGACTGCACGCGCGGCAACCGCGAGTGGAAGCTCCACAAGAGCGCCCGCGAGAACGACGCCTACAACTTCGGCGACCCGTCCATCGAGGTCTGGGTCAGCCCGCCGACGCCCGTGGCGGAGACGTACCAGAGCATCATCAACACGTTCCCCGCCGTCATGGACATCCGGTTCATTCCCAGCCGCGGCTACTCGGCGATGGGCTGGACCGGCCGATGGAAGCTCGGTGTGACGGAGAGCGACACGCGGTACGCCATCGAGGCGTCGATCCCGATCCGGGACTTCGGCTTCGACCGGGTTCGCGACGGCGACGTCTGGCGGCTGCTGCTGTGCCGCACCTCGCCGGGCACGAAGCCGCGCGCCCAGGCGTCGTGGTCGATCACGCAGGGCTTCAGCGAGATTGTCCAGCACCCGAAGGTGCACCTGCGGGACGACGCCCCGCTGCTCCAGCTCCACGGCGCGATCTCCATCTTCACGGGGACGTTCGACTTCCCGATGGCCGTCGCCGCGCCGCGCGGCAAGCCCGCCAAGGTCAACGTGACCCTGCGCATCCAGGCGGGGGCGCTGCCGGGCGCCGGCGACGAGGTCCTCCGCAAGTCCTGCTCGCTGAAGGCGGGCGAGCGGAAGACGTTCCGCTTGGCCGGCGACGTGACGGCGCGGAAGCGGGGGGTCTTCACGATCGCGGCCGCCACGGCCGGCGGGGAGGAGTTCTTCCGCCAGTCCTGGCCGTTCGAGGTCAACGGCTTCGTGCACCGCAAGCCCGTGCGGCCGCCGCAAGCCCCCGAGCCCGAGCCGCTGGCCCTCCGCGTCCAGTACGGCCCGGAGAGCAACGTCCTGCTGGCGAAGGCGGACATCCTGGACCTGCCCGGCCGGGAGCGGGCCGCCTCGGCCGTCCTGCGCGTCCTCGACGCGACGTCCCGGAAGGTGATCCAGGAGGCGCCGATGCCCGCCTTTCGGAACTGGCATGCCAGCGGGCACCTGGTCCTGAAGAAGCTGCGCGTGCCGGTGCTGAACGCCCCGGCCGTCGACCGGGCCGAGCGCTACAACGCGACGCTGCCCGAGGAGAACCGGCGGCGCGCGAAGAAGGGCCAGCCGCCGCTGAAGCCGCGGCCCGTCCCGGCGCCCCGGCCGCTGCCCGTCCTCGTCGAGGTCGCCGTCCGGGACGCCGACGGGAAGACCCTCCGGACCGCGTCGAAGCCGGTGGACCTGCTGCGCTACCGCTTCGAATGGTCGGACAACGACGCGGGCATCACCGACGAGGTCATCCCGCCGTGGACGCCCGTGACCTACGAGCCCCCCGGCACCGTCGGCGTGTGGAACCGCCGGATGCGCGTCAACGGCCTGGGGCTGCTGGAGGCGATCGACAACGGCGGCGCGAGCCAGGTCGAGCGGATGCGCCTCGTGGCGGTCGCCGGGGGCAAGGCGGTCGAGATCCAGCCGTCTGGCCCGTCGCTCGTCCGCCAGGTGGGCAATGCCGTGACGCTCGCCGGGACGGGTCACGGCGCCGGGCTGAGGCTCTCGGCCCGGACGCGGTTCGAGTTCGACGGCTTCGCCCTGAGCGAACTGACGATCGCCCCGGCCAACGGCGCGGGGAAGGCCCAGGTGGAGGGGCTCTACCTGGAGGTCGTCCTGCCGGAGTCGGAGGCGACGCACTTCTGCACGACGGCGGGCGGCTGGGCGGCCGTCCACGACGAAACGCCCAAGTACTGGTCCAGCCGGCAGACCGGCTCGGGGCTGCTCATCGGCGACTTCGTGCCGTACGTCTGGCTGACCAACTCGGACCGGGCCCTCGCGTGGTTCGCGGACAGCGACCGAGGCTGGATCACCGACGACGACCGCTCGCACCCCACGCAGGAGATCGTCCGCGCCGGCGGCAAGGTCACGCTGCGCGTGCACTTCATCGAGCGTCCGGCCGAGCTGCGGCGCCCGACGACGCTCACCTACGGCTACCAGACGTTCCCATCCCGCCCGCTGCCGCCGGGGTGGCGGTCGGTCGTCTGCTCGTCGGGGCGATCCAGGTACCTGCCCAGCGGGCGGCACACGTACTTCTGGTTCGACAGCCAGGCCGACTGGGCGGTCCTCTGGCCGTACTACTGCTCGCCGTACCCCTGGAGCATGGACAAGAGCCGCCAGGCCTTCTCGCGCTTCCCGCCGGAGACGACTCACCGCCCGATGGTCGGCTCGATCGCCCACGCCGTCGCCCGCTACCGCGACTACGCCGGCCACGAGTTCCCCGGCTACGTCGTCGACTGGGGCGCGACCCCGGGCGACCGGTCCAACGGCAACTGCACCCAGGGCCGCGGACCGAACGACTTCCGCGTCTGGCACTACCGGCAGTGGGTCCGCGAGGCGGGCTTCCGCGGGCTCTACATCGACGAGAACTACCTCTCCGCGGAGACCAACTCCCTGACCGGCGGGGCGTACCTCCGGCCGGACGGGCGGGTCCAGCGCGGCTACTCCTACCTCGGCCTGCGCGAGTACTACAAGCGGATGAAGGTGATGTTCCACCGCCACCGCGTGCCGGCGCCGAACCTGTGGATGCACGTCTCGTCGGGCGCGGCCTACCACGCCTGGCTGGGCGACGTCTTCTTCGAGGGCGAGAACGTCGAGCCGACGGACCTGGCGCAGGACTACCTGGCGGTCCTTCCGGCGGCGCGAATGCGGGCGATCGGCTCGGCGCGGTGCGCCGGCGGCGTGATGACCATGATGTGCCAGTCGCAGCGCCACCGCACCGTCCACGAGCCGAAGCACACCCACCAGTTCGTCGGCTGGGTCATGGCCCACGACATCCTGCCCGAGCAGGTGCGGTTCTACGAGGTCCTCGCGCAGGAGGGGCGGCTCTACGAGGACGACGTGGAGTTCGTCGGCTACTGGAGGCCGGACTGCCCGGCCCGGACGGAGACGCCCGAGTGCCTCGTCTCCGTGCACAAGACGCCGCATCGGGCCTTGCTGTGGGTCGTCAACACGGCACGCAGGGACCAGACGGCGCACGTGAAGCTGGACTTCGCGAAGCTCGGCCTGAAGCCAGGCGGCACGGTCGCCCTGAACGCCGAGACGGGCGAGAGGCTCCCCCTCGAGGGCGACGCGCTTCGCGCGGCCGTGCGGAAGCGCGACTTCGCGGCCGTGCATCTGATCGAGCGGCGCCGGCTGAAGGCGGGCGAGAGCTTCCTCGCCACGTTCGACCACAACAGCAACGAGGCCGACGAGGCATTCGGCTCGGGCGTGTTCCAGGCGGCGGGGCGCGGGGCGAGCCGGCTCGTCCGCGTCGGCGGCCTGCGCGGCGCGGCGCTGGCGGCGGGCTTTGCGTTCTCCCCGCACCTGAGCCTCGCCGACGACGAGGGGAGCCTGAGCTTCCACGCCAAGCTGCCCGCCGAGGCGAGGGGCACGATCCTCGACGCCGGGCGCGTGCGGATCGAGATCAAGGGCGGGCGGCCGCGACAGATCGTCCTGACCGCCAACCTCACCCCCGCGAAGCGCGACCGCCGCGGGCGGCTCGTCGTCGGCAGGGACAAGGCGTTCGTCCGGACGGTGGCCGCCGGCGCCCCGCCCGCGGGATGGCGCCGATTCCGGCTCGACTGGAAGGATGCCAAGCTGCGCCTCCGGATCGACGGAGCGGACGCCGCGAGCTGTGACTTCAAGGGCTTCGGCATCGGGCGGCCGCTCGGCAGGGACGTGACCGCCGTGCCGCCGTTCGTCTTCGAGCGCGGCGCGGAGGCCTGCGACGAGATCCGCTGCCGCCGGGACGCCGAATAGACGGCGCGCCGTCGTGGCGCTTCGGGAAGGAGACTCCGGATGGAAGACGTGGCACGCGTGAGGAAGCACTTCGAGACCGACGCCCTGGCGAAGCTGCTGGGCATGGAGCTGCTGGACGTCGCGCCCGGCCGCGCGACGGTCCGCATGGAGGTCCGGCCGGAACACCTCAACACGTTCGGCACGGCCCACGGCGGGACGATCTTCGCCCTGGCGGACTACGCCTTCGAGGTCGCGGGCAACTCGCACGGCACGGTCGCCGTCGCGCTGAACGTCGACATCAGCTTCCTGAAGGCGGTCGGCCTGGAGACCATCACCGCCGAGGCGAAGGAGGTCTCCGCGGGCAACCGCGTCCGCCACTACGACATCACCGTGACGAACGAGGCCGGCGAGGCCGTCGCCTTCTTCCACGGCATCGTCTACCGCAAGCGCGACCAGATCGCCTGGCCGGAGTGACCGCCGGCGGGGGCCGGGTCGGTCGGCATCACGGGCCTTCGGGCGGGGCTGCGGGTCGGGCCGGCGGGCCCGACGGGAACGCCACGCGCACCTTCTCGCCGGCGGGGCGCCCGGTCGGGTTGGGGACCTCGAGCTCCACGGGCACGCGCCCAGTCTTGGCGTCCACCGTCGCCGAGACGCGGAGCACCTTGCCGCGAGCCGCCGGCCCCCGCCCCTCGAAGAGGACCAGGACGACCTGCCCGGGCTTGCAGTTCATGGCCCACGTGATGGGCAGGTGAGCCTGGACGCGAAGGGGGTCGTTGCCGGCCTTGACGATGCGGACGACGGGCGTCAGGGCCCGGACGGCCTCGCCGACGGAGACGAGCACGCGCTCCACGCGCCCGTCGATCGGGCTGGTCAGGCGCGTCGCCTCGAGGCGGATCTCCGCCTCGCGGGCGCGGTGACGGCTGGCCAGGAGGTTGGCCTTGGCCAGCTCGATCTCGAGCTGGGCTGCCACGACGACGGCCTCGGCCTTCGCCACGTCGGCCGCCGAGACCGCGGCCCTGTCGGCAAGCATCTGGACCCGCTTCAGCTCGGCGCGCGCGGCCTCAGATTTCCTGTCGGCGGCCTGAAGGTGGATGGTGTTCTTGGCGTCGGCCATCAGGCGCGCCAGCTCCTCCCGCTGGGCTGCGTCGTCCAGGCGGACCAGCACCTGCCTCGCCTTGACGACGCTGCCCTCCCGCACGAGCACCGCGGCGACGCGACCGTCGCAGAGGAACGACAGGCTGCGCGAGTGGCCCGGCGGCAGGGCGGTGAGGGCCTCGAACCACTGCGTGCTCCAGGCGGCGACGGCCCGCCGCCGAAGGTCGCTCAACGTGGAGACGATCACCGCGCCGTTGTTGATGGCGTAGACCGGCACGTCGCCGCCTTCCTTGCCCGACCCCGCGCCGTGGGCGTGCCGGAGGATCGTCTCGATGAGCTTGCCGGCGGGAAGGTTCCGGGCCCGAAAGGTCACACGCGTGTCGGGCCGGATACCCAGGGGCTCCAGGGCGCCCCAGACGACCTGAACGGTCACGCCGGCGTACTTGCCCACGCCTTCCAGGGCGGTCTTCAGCGGGATGTCGTCCAGGACCAGCTTGTCCGCCTTGGCATCGAGCTTCAGGCGGGTCACGGCGTCCGCCTTCGTTTTCGGAAGGGCCGTCAGCCTAACCCGGCTGCCCGGGCGGACGACCGGCGCGCGGGCGGTGCGCGGCCAGACGTCCGAGACGAACGGGGCGCTGTCGCGCTGCCCGGCGCCGGCTCCTGAGGCCGCCACCTCGCTCCGCGTGGAGACGGTCAGCACGCCGTCCTCGACGGTGTACACCGGCTGGTCGCGTTCGTTCTTGATGTCTGCGCTGACGTACCGCAGGATCAATTCCAGCGCCTGCCGGACCGTCACCTTCCGCACGTCCACGGTGACCGGGGTGTCCGGGTCGCCGCCGGCAGCGACCAGCGCACGCCAGTTCACGTGGATATTGGCGTCCGAATACTCGCGCAGGAACTGGAGGACGTCCTTCAGCGGGATGTCCGCGAAGCTCAGGCGGGGGATCTCCCGCGTGAGCTTCTTGCGGAGGGCGGCGTCGACCTGATGCCCCTTCCCCGGCCGGGCCGGGACTTCCCGGCCGACCCACGCTCGCTCGGGTGAGAGGTCAGACCGTGTGGATACGACGACCACGCCGTCCTCGATCGCATACCCCAGCCGGGCGTGCTTGTCCTTGATGCCGGTGCTGACGTCGCGCAGGACCAGCTCCAGCGCCCGCCGGACCGTGACCTTCCGCACGTCCACGGTGACCGGGGTGGCCGGGTCGACGCCGGCGGCGACGAGGGTCCGCCAGCGGACGTGGAGATTCGTGTCGGAGTACTCGCGCAGGAACTGGAAGACGTCCTTCAGCTCGATGTCCGCGAAGCTGAGCCTCTCGATCTCCTTGTCGAGCTTTGCGCGTGCGACGGCGTCGGGATCGGTCTTGCCCCCGCTCGGGGCCTTCGGCGTCGATGCCGTCTTGCCGCGCTTGGGCCTGGCCGCCGCCGGCTTGCCCCCGCCGGACCGACCGCCCTGGGCATTCGTCAGCGTCACCAGCCCCAAGCCGCCCAACAGCACGATCCCCACCGCCGACCAGCGGCGCCGCTTCTGTCCGAACTGCGCGATCATCCGGATTCTCCTTCGCATCTGGTGGGTGTCTTCCGCCACCCCGACCACCCCTGCCAGGCGGGCTGGCCGGGCCAGCGACTCCAGCATCTTCAGCATCGTTCGACCGTAGCCCCGGGCATCCCGCCCGCGCGTCCGTGCCAGGACCGTCTCGTCGCAAGCCAGCTCCCGGTCGCTCCGCATTCGCCGCAGCGCCAGCCAGACCAGCGGGTTGAACCAGTGCAGCAGCGCCAGCATCGTCGCCACGTAGTCCACCGGCACGTCCCGGCGCTTCAGGTGGGCCAGCTCGTGACGGAGAACGTGCCGCAACTCCTCAGTGCCCAGCGCGTCGGCCAAGCCCGCCGGCAGCAGCAGCCTGCGCCGCAGCAGGCCGAACAGGGCCGGAATCTCCACCGCCGTGGTCTCCAGGGCAGTCACGTGCCCCCGGACGCCCATCGCCGCCCTGCATTCCTCCAGCAGCTTGATCACCTCCGGCCGCGCGGGCGACGAGTGCCGACGCAGCCTCCGGTGGAAGCGTGCATTGGTGAGGATCAGCCGACCCAGCAGCACCGCCGCCCCGCCGGCCCACGCCAGGACCAGCAGCTCCAGCAGCGGCGCCGTCCAGGGCCGGGCTTCGCGCCCCGGCCGCGCCGGGACGGGACGGGCTCGCGGCGGGCTCGCGGCGGGTGAGGGCGCGCTATACGTTGGGGCGGCCGCCGCGCGAGGCGGCGGCAGCGGCTCCCGCGCCGCCGGCGGCTCGGGCGCCGCGGGGGACGCCAGCGCCGCCTCGGCCGCCCCCGGCGGCGGGGTGCCCTCGGTGCGCCCCTGCCGGGCCGGGGCATCGCCGTCGGCGAGCCGTACGTCCGGAGCCGCGGCCGAGAGCGCCGGTAGGTTGAAGACGCTCCACGGCGCCCGCGGCGCCGTCGGCAGCGCCAGCCGAATCAGCACGAGCAGCCACAGCGCGTAGCGCCAGCGGCCGGGCAGCCGCCGGCCCAGAAGCCCCTGCACCGCCAGCACCAGCACGATCAGCACCGACGCCTGGAGCGACGACTGCCCCAGCCACGCCATCCATCCCCGCGAGTAGTCCCATAGGTCGGCCATGCTCGGCACTCCTACAGCTTCTCGACCTGTCCGCCTCTCGCCGGCCGGGGGCGATGCGGTCACGCCCCGGTCGGCGTCCCGTGGCCGCTCAGAAGGCGGCCTTCCCTTTCTCCTCCGAGGAGACCACCCTCGGCTTGATGAGCAGCAGCGTCTCGTCGCCGCGGCGTGCGGCATCGGCCTGGCCCCAGTCGGGCAGGCCGCGCAGCGCAAAGGTCGCCCCGTCCCGGACGCGAACGGTCGTGCAGACCTGCCGGGTCTCGATCGTCGGGAGGGCGAGCTTCAGCCCGGTGTCCGTTCCATCCGGCGCGCGGTAGGGCGGCCGCTCGACGCCGACCACCCTCGACAGGGCCGGTTGCGCCAGCAGCGTCATGTACCGGCGATCGGGCGGGAGCGTGACCCGCACGGTCAGCTCCATGCCCACCATCGAGTGCTTCACGATCGGCTCGTAGGTCGTCTTGCCTTCCTTGTCGCGCCGGGCGGCATAGTCCGTGATGTAGGGGATCTCGCTGCCGACGGTGATGGTGGCCGGCTCGCCGTTCAGGACGATCACGCGCGGCGAGGAGAGCACGCGGACCTGCTTGTCCCGCTTCGCCTGGGCCACCAGCCGGCCGACCTGCTCGTCGGTCAGCATCGCCCAGCGGACGGCCAGCGGGCGCCGGACCGCCGATTCCGCCGTGCCGACGGCCCGTCCCTCCGCCGGCGAGCGCTTCGGCTCGGCGGGGAGCTTGAACTCCCTGCCGGGCGGGTCGAGGCCTTGCCACCTCGCCCCGATGGCGTCGAAGACCTTCGCCCGCGACGCGACGAACCTCGCGTCGATCAGGATCTGGAGACGGGCCGACCTCCGCAGGTTCCAGAGCGCCCGGGCGACCTTCCGGTGTCCGGCCGCCGTCTGCGTGACGATGACTTGGCCGTCGTGGGTCGTGAGGATGCCCGGACCGGCGGGCCTCCAGGCCTCCTCGCCGGCGGCCTCGCGGGCCGCGGCGACGAGTTCCGCCAGGCGCCGCCGCCCGGCCGCGCCTCCCGCCGCCGGACGGGTCTCCGCCGGGCTCGTCAGCAGGTCGACGACGTCGTAGAGCCGGGTGGTCAGCGTGGTGTCGTCCTCCGCCGGCGCCGGGGCCGGCGGCAGCGCCCCGCGCATCGCGCCGACCGTAAAGCCGTGCGGCAACGTCCCCTGTGGCGAATCGCAGCGGGCGTTGGTCAGGGCGGCGGCCGCCAGCAGCAGCATCACGGCGGTCCCCAGGATGCCGCGCCACCGCGAGGCGGGACGGAACGAGGCGATCATCTGGATTCTCCTTCGGATCTGCCGGGTGTCCTCGGCCACGCCGATGACGCCCGCTGGCCGCGCACGTCGCGCCGGGCTCGCCAGCAGCTCGAGGACGGTCTGCCCGTACGCCCGGGCGTCGCGGGCGCCGCGGCGCGCCAGGACGGTCTCGTCGCAGGCCGGCTCGCGGTCGCTCCGCATCCGCCGCAGCGCCAGCCACACCAGGGGGTTGAACCAGTGCACGGCGGCCAGCACGGCCGCCAGCCAGTCGATGGCGGCGTCGCCGCGCTTCACGTGCGCGAGCTCGTGACGCAAGACGTGGCGAAGCTGCGGCTCGGTCAGGGCCTCGCCCAGGCCCGGCGGCAGCAGCAGTCTCGTCCGGAGCAGCCCGAACAGCGCGGGGGTCCGGACCGCGTCCGTCTCGACCGCCTCCACGCGCCGGCGCACGTGCATCTCCGCCCGGCAGCTCGCCAGGACGGAGAGCAGCTCCCGCGGCGGGCGACGCGAGCTGCGCCGCAGCCGCCGGTGGAACCGCACGTTGCACGCCAGCAGCCTCAGGAGCAGCGCCGCGGCCCCCGCGCCCCACAAGATCATCAGCGCCCCGACGAGCTGCGGCCGCCACGCTCCGCCCGCATGGTGGCGCGGAACTTGGGCGGCGGGGGCGGGGGCAAAGCCCCCCAGCGGCAGACGGCCTGCCCGCACGGTCACCGGCTCGCCCGTGCCTGTCGCCGCGCTTCCCGGTGCGGCATCGCCGTGCGCCGCGCCCAGGTGGGCCAGCGCCGCCTCCGTCAGGTTGGACAGGCTCCACGAGGCCCCCGGGGCGGCCGGCAGCACCAGCCGCACCCACACCAGCAGCCACAGCGCGTGCCGCCACCGCGCCGAGCCTCGCCGCCCGAGCAGGCCCTGCGCCGCCAGGACCAGCCCGATCAGCACCGACGCCTGAAGACTCGCGCGCAGCAGCCACGTCATCCATTCGCCCGCGTGCTGCCAGGGCCCGCCCACCTTCAGTCCTCCCGCTTCTCGTTGAGGATCTTCTGAAGCGTCTCGAGTTCGTCTCGCGTCAGCCGGGCGTCGCGGACGAAGTGGACCAGCATCGGCCCGGCTGAGCCCTCGAATACCCGGTGCAGGAAGGACTGGCTCTCGGCGCGGACGGTCTCCCGCCGGCTGACGGCAGGGGAGTACAGGTACCGCTTGCCGTCGGCGCGAAACGTCAGGGCGCCCTTGCGGACCAGGCGATTGAGCATGGTCTTGACGGTTCGAGGCGACCAGTCGCGGCGGCCGGCGAGGCGGCAGACCACGTCGCTGGCGGCGAGGGGATGGTGGTCCCAGAGGACCTTCATGACCTCCCACTCCGCATCGGAGATGCCGGGAAGCTCTTGATGTCGGCGAGGGGCCATGGCCTTCTCCATAGATTACGCTTGTAATCCAATAATAGACTACACGTGTAATCGATGGCAAGGGGATTCCGGAGAAAAAGTGAGGCTTGGCGCGCGGGGGCGTGGTCGCCGCCCGTCGGGAGGTCCGGCGCGGTTCCGGCGAGACGGCCAGCTCAGTCCCACTCGCCGGAGGCGATGTACTCGTGGAAGGCGGCGGAGAGCTTGCGCGTGACCGGCCCGACCTCGCCGTCGCCGATGGGCTGGTCGTCCACCTTGGTCACGGCGATGACCTCCGCCGCCGTGCCCGTCAGGAAACATTCAGTCGCCCGGAGCACGCGCGCCGCCGTGATGTCCTCCTCCACCGCCGGCAGGTCGCTCTTCCGGGCCAGGTCGATGACCACCGCGCGGGTGATGCCGGGCAGGATCCCCGCCGACAGCGGCGGCGTGGCGACCTGGCTGTCCTCGACGATGAAGATGTTGTCCCCGGTGCATTCGGCGACGTGGCCCTGGTCGTTGAGCATGATGGCCTCGGCGACGCCGGCGTCGACGGCCTCGATCTTGGCCAGGATGTTGTTGAGGTAGTTCATGCTCTTGATGCCCGGGTTGAGCATCTGCGGCGACGTGCGGATCGTCTTGGCGATGATCACCGCCATGCCGTCGTCGTACATCTCCCGCGGGTACAGCGCGATCTTGTCGGCGATGACGTACACGCTGGGCTCGGGGCACTTGAAGGGGTTCAGCCCCAGCGTGCCGATGCCGCGCGTGACCACCAGGCGGATGTACTCGGCCTCGGTGCCGTTGGCGCGGATCGCCTCGTACATCGCGTCGACGATCTCCTGCTTGGTGTAGGGAATCGCCAGCCGGATCGCCCGGGCCGAGTCGAACAGCCGATCCACGTGCGCCTGGCACTGGAAGACCCTCCGGCCGTACACGCGGATGCCCTCGAAGACCCCGTCGCCGTACAGCGTGCCGTGATCGTAGACGCTGAGCCTGGCGTCCCCCTTGTCCACGAGCTCGCCGTTCAACCAGACCTTCATCGGTTGCTCCTGCCTACTGGGTGCGGGCGAACATGATACGGCATGCCGTCGGTATCGGCAATGCGGCGCGGCGGGTGAATCTGCGCCCGCCCCGCGGGGGCCGTCCGCTCAGCAGGGCATGCCGCGGATCGCCTCGGCGGCGGCGGCATACCCCGCCGGCGTGCCCGCGTCCAGGCACCGCCCCGCCACCCGCACCAGGAAGTACTCCTCCGGGTGCCGACGGCGGAGGATCGCCTGGGCGTCGGTGAGCTGGAGCTCCTCTCCCGCCGGGCGGTAGGCCCGGGCCAGCTCCCGCAGGCAGTCGAAGATCTCCGGCGTGAACAGGTAAAGGCCCCCGTGCGCGAGGTACCGACCCTCGCCCAGGTCCGGGCTGACCAGCCGCTGCCTTGCGGCGCCCGCGTCGGGCTTCTCGGCGAGGTCCTCGCAGGCGTAGACGTTCTCCGCCAGCAGGCGGCCGCGGGCGATCCCGAAGCGACCCAGATCCTCCGCGCCGACCACCTGCATGCCGATCATCGCCGCGCCCCGGCGAGCGGCGTGGGCCTCGGCCACCTGCGCCGCGCATGGCCGCGCGCGCTCCGCCGCCACCCACACGTGGTCCCCCAGCAGCAGCAGGAACGGCTGGCCGGCCACGAAGTTCTCCGCCAGCATCAACGCGTCGCCCAGCCCGCGCGGCGACGGCTGCGTGATGAAGTCGACCTGCACCGGCAGCTCCGCCGCCGATTCCTGGCTCGCCGCCGTGAAGTACCGATGCAACAGGTCCGTCGTCTGGGGCGACACCACCAGCGCCACGCGCTCGACGCCCGCCGTCGAGGCCTCCATGCAGATGTGATGGACCAGCGGGCGCAGCCGCCCCCGCGCGTCCACCAGGGGGAACAGCGCCTTCGGAACGGCCTTGCAGATGGGCCCCATCCGCGTGCCCAGCCCCGCCACGGGGACGACCGCCTTCGTGATGATCCGGTGCTTGGCCTTCATGGCACGCCTCGCTCTCGATGTGTCGACGCGTCCGGCCGCGCGGCCTCGAACGCTCGGGGCATTATCCGCGATACGCCCGCATTGTGAAGCGCCCGCGCGGGGGCTAGAATGGCCTCGGTGAACCGAACCATGGCCAAGGAACAGCGACTCGTCCGCTTCCACGGCACCGTCCAGGGCGTGGGCTTTCGCTACACCGCCTGCCGCGTGGCGGGCGGCTACGACGTGACCGGCTACGTCCGCAACCTGCCCGACGGCGGCGTGGAGTGCCTCGTCGAGGGCGACCAGGCCGAGATCGACGCGTTCCTCGCCACGCTGTCCGACCGCATGCAGGGATACATCCGCCGCCAGACGCAGCAGTCCGCTCCGCACACCGGGGCCTACGCCGACTTCGGCGTGCGGTTCTAGAGGCCGCCAGCCCGCACATGCCCGACAGCCCCGCGACACCGCCGATGCGCCTCACGCCCCGAAGTGTCACCTGGCTGGGGCTCCTCGCCGACGGCTCGCTGTCGGTGGGCAAGCTCCTCGCCGGCTGGCTCTTCGGCAGCCAGGCCATCCTCGCCGACGGCCTCCACAGCTCCTCCGACCTCGTGACCGACCTCGCCGTCCTGGCGGGGCTGCGGATGTCGCAGCGGCCCGCCGACCGCACCCACCCCTTCGGCCACCGGCGGATCAGCACACTCGTGGCCATGTTCGTCGGGGCGGCCCTGCTCGTCGCCGCCGCGTCCATCGCCTACCGCGCCGTCGTCTCCTACCGCCGCGTGCATCCGCCCCTGACCAGCCTGCTGCCGCTGGGCCTCGCCGTCGCCACCATCCCCGTCAAGGAGCTGCTGTTCCGCCTGACGCGCTACGTGGGACGACGCTGCGCGGACACCTCCCTGATCGCCAACGCCTGGCACCACCGCAGCGACGCGCTCAGCTCGGTCGCTGCCGCCGCGGGACTTACGGTCGTCGCCGTCGGCGGGCCCGGGTGGGCCTTCGTCGACCACCTCACGGCGCTGGTGCTGGGGGCCTTCCTGCTCGTCGTGGCCGTGCGGATCCTCCGCGACAGCGCCGCCGAGCTGATCGACCGCGCCCCCCGCGCCGAGACCCTCGACGCCATCCGGCGGGCCGTCGCCGACACCCACGGCGTGCGCGACCACCACGCCGTCCGCGCCCGCCACGTCGGCGGGAAGGTCTCCATGGACATCCACGTCCTGGTGGACCCGGAGCTTACGGTCCGCGACGGCCACGACATCGCCACCGCCGTCGAGCAGCGCGTCCGCCGGGCCGACCCCAGCGTCCTGGACGTCGTCGTCCACGTCGAGCCCTGGGAGCCGGACGCCAACGAGGAGACCCCACCATGACCGACGACCCCCATGCCCCGCCGGCCCCCGAGGCCCGCGCACTGGAGACCGTCGCGGAGCTGATGTGCCTGGCCGCCCGGACCGCCCCGAAGGCACGCGGGCGCGACAACCTCCACGTCGCCGTCTTCCGAGGCGACGCCAAGTCACGCGTCACCACGAGGATGCGCCGCGTCGCCGCCGACCACGACGTCGGCTTCTTCGCCCGCGACGCCGACAACTGCGACGCCGCGGCGCTCGTGGTCGTGGTCGCCACGCGCCTCGAGCCGCTCCGGATCCCGCACTGCGGCTTCTGCGGCTTCGGCGACTGCGCCGGCTGCCTGGAGGCGGGGGGCGTCTGCGCGTTCAACAGCGGGGACCTGGGCATCGCCTTGGGCTCGGCCGCCGCCGTCGCCGCCCGCCACCACGCCGACAACCGGATGATGTTCTCCTTCGGCAAGTCCGCCATCGAGGCCGGCGAGCTGCCCCCCGAGGTCCGCATCGCCGTCGGTATCCCCCTCAGCGCGACCGGCAAGAGCCCCTTCTTCGACCGCCCGTGAGGGCCCCGAGCGCGCCCTAGCGCGACACTTTTCGG
>CAZXOC010000004.1:0-67090 GCA_964642165.1 uncultured Planctomycetaceae bacterium
GTGGCCGAAGCTGCTCGTGCCGCCGTAGCGGGCGAACTGCACGTTCGGGACGCCCACCGCCGCCAGGGGCGTGCCGTCGGAGCTCATGGGCTTGTTCTGGACGTCGCAGGCCATGCCGGTCTCCTTGGCCAGCAGACGCACCGACGCGCCTAAGTCCTCCGGGCCGTTGAACGTCGCGCGGTACTGCCCCAGGACGCAGCCGTGCACGTCGAGGTTGAACGTCAGGCGATGGCGGTCGCGCTCGGTGCGGTCGACCTTCTCGCGGAAGGACGCCTTCTTCCTGTCTCGCAGGTCCTTGCGGGCCAGCTCGTTGGCGTAGTGCGTGCTGCCGTACAGGCCGGTCTCCTCCGCCGCGAAGGCGATGAACCGCAGCGTCCGCCGGCTGGGGCGAGCGGCGAGCACCCGCGCGAGCTCGAGCATCACGCCCGTACCGCCGGCGTTGTCGGACGCGCCGGGGATCCGCCAGTGGCTGTCGTAGTGGGCGCAGACGACGACGATCTCGTCGGCGAAGTCCGTGCCGGCCTTCTCGCCCAGGACGTTGAGGCTGAAGGAGTGCCGCTCGGTGTTGCGCAGGACCAGCCGGGCCCGGCCGGCGCCGCGCAAGATGACGTTCGCCCCGTCCATGTGGCGGATGGCCGCCATCGGAAGGCTGCCGTAGGTCTTGCGGCTGGCGTCGGTAAGGACCGCGCGGCGCGGGCCCTCGCGGACGGTGGGGTCGATGGAGACCAGCGCCTTCGGTCCATAGGAGATCATGCGGCGGCGGTCCTCGGCGGCGAGGCGACCGCAGATCAGGACGACCTTGCCCTTCATGGCGGGGGTGAGGTACTCGGTCTGCCCGCTCTCGGCGAAGAGGATCTCGCCCTCCACGCCGCCCGGTGGGGTGCTCTTGCTGAGCATGACGGGCTCGGCCGGCAGCTTCCGCCACCGCCCGCCCTGCCGGACCTCGAGCGTGCACGCGCGGTTGTCGAACGTGACGACGGGGAACCGCTGCCGCGTCACCTTCAGCCCGCAGGCCCGCAGCTCGCGGGCGATGTACCCGGCGGCGCGATGCTCGCCCGGGCTGCCGGTCAGGCGGGGGCCGATGGTCACCGCCAGGTGGCGGACGTGCTCGAAGGCCCTCTTGCCGTCAAACGCCGGATTCTCCACGATCAGTTCTCCTGGTTCGTCCTGGGCTTATCCCGCCCGAGGATGCCAAGGTCGATGTACTGCCTGCCGTCGGCGTTGCCGCAGTGGACGGCCAGGACGTTGACGCCCTTCTTCAGCACGGCGCGGGCCTCTTTGCCGATGCGCGTGGGGGTGTAGACCGACTTCCGCTTGTCGGACTTCAGCGCCAGCACGCCGTTGACGTAGACGGCCACGGTGTCGTCGTAGTAGATCGTCAGCAGGAGCTCCTCGGGGATCGACTCGAGGCGGAACGTCCGCCGCAGGTAGATGTCGGACGTCTTCCACGGCGTGCGGACCACGCCCTGCACCGTGGGCCGATGGCCGAAGCCGGTCGGGCCGGCCTTCCACTTCGAATCGTCGAAGCTCGCCCGGGACCAGTCCTTCGGCGGCTTGTCGGTCGTGTAGCGCCACGTCTGCTGCTGGTGGTCGGCCATGGGCACCAGGTGGATGCCGATCTGCCACAGGCGCCGCACCGCCCGGCGTGCCAAGTGGGCGTAGGGCGACGGCTTGTGTCGCTCGGCGAACCGCTCCAGCGCGCGGACGGACGCCAGGCTCAGCGGCTGCCGGATCGCGTCGAGGATGCGGTAGTACTCCCGCCCGACCTCGACCTGCGAGGCCTTCGGCTCCTTGGCGAGGGCGGTCTCGATCGGCTGGACCCGGCGGTCGAAGTCGGCGATCCCGCCGAAGTGCTCCTTGGCCTCGGGCAGCCGCTCGAGGAACTTGCAGGGGTCGCCGGCCTCGTCGAGTGCCGCCAGCTCCCCCGCCGCCGCGCGTGCCCGACGGAGGATGTACCGCTTCATCGCCGCGGCCGCCTTCTTCTCCCCCCCGCCGGGGCGGAGCTGCTCCAGCGCCGCCAGCGCCTTGGCGTACCGCCGGCGGTGGAGGTCTTCGAGCACCGCCCGCGTCTTCGGCGCGAGCTTGCCCTCCTCGACGCCCTCGATGAACCGCCCGCCGCAGATGCGGAGCTTGCGTTCCTTGCGGGCGAGGATCAGGCCCACGACGGCGGTCATCCACTCGCGGGGCAGGGCCCAGTAGTCCGCCCCGACGGCGCCGCTGCGGGTCGGCTGGGTAACGAACGACCCGTCGCCGCACCAGGCCAGCGTGAACCACCACCGGTGGTAGTCCATCAGGCGGCGGAAGCCCCGGGGATTGCCGACGGCCACGCCCAGGGCCGACCACATCATCCCCACGCCGCCCGAGCCGTGCGTGTCGGGGAACCACTTGGGGTAGTCGGCGATGTACTTGGCCGTGTGCCGGACGTAGGCGTCGTACGTGCCGTCGCGGTCGCACAGCCAGTGGCCCAGGGCGGCGGCCCCGGTCCGCCCGAAGTCGGCGTTGTTCATCCCGTGAAGGTCGTAGAACTCCCGCCGGTTGTAGCAGACGTACCCGTTGCGGCAGGTGATGGCGGTGAGGAACTCGTGGACCGCGTCGAGGCGCCCGCGATCGATCGCCACGCCGCACCGCTCGATCAGCCCCCAGGCGATCATCATCTGGCCGGACATGATGCTCAGCTCGTTGTAGCCGCCCCAGTCCACGTCGCCGACCTTCAGGTGCTGCGTGGCGCCGTTGGGCGAGAGGTTCCGCACCATGCCCCATTGGATCCGCTTCAGCGCGGGAATCACGCGCTCGTCGCCGGTGGCCAGGTAGTACTCCGCCAGGAAGACCCCGCTGTACGTCAGCCGCCAGTTGTGCAGGCCTCGCGCGTACGGCTGGATCTTCATCTGCCGCTCGACCGCCCGGCGGACGTTGCCGGCATACTTCGCCTCGCCGCTGCCCAGCAGCACCAGCCCGGCCGCCGAGGTCACGATCCAGTCGCCCTGCCAACTGCCGTCGGGCCTCTGGCGCCCGGCGAGGTAGTCGCACAGCTCGCGGAACAGCAGATCGCTCCGGGCGCAGCGGGCGGGGTACGTCGGGCTGAACTTGCCGATGGTTCGCAGCTTCAGCGTGACGGGGCGGGCCTTGCCGTCGCGACGCACGGTGAGCCTGAGCATGCCGTCGGCGCCCTCGGCCGCCTCGATCGCGCCGCCGAGGTCCATCAGCGGCCCTTCGCCGCCGCAGTTCTTGTAGCCCCAGCCGAACTTGTGCGGCGTTTCGAAGGCCTTGCCGCCCGCGCCGACAATCACGTCGCCCACCTTCAGCTTCCCGTCGGCCGGCGTGCCCTTAAAGACATACCGCACCTCGAGCGACCGGGCGTCCAGCTTCGCCCGCGCGCCGGTCTGGCCGAGGTTCACGAACGAGCCGGGCACCTGGTTGTCCGGCTCGAAGCGCGTCTTGCGATCCCACGGGTAGTTCTTGCTGATGCCCCACGCCGAGGAGGCGGCCAGGGCGATGGCGACGACCGTTGACCCCATGCCCCACCGCGACACACACGACAACGACTCTGCTTGCTGTTTCATCTCTGCACTTGCTCCCATGAGTCAGGCGGGGCGGAGCGTCAGGCGGACGGGCCGTTCGGCTTCCAGGCGTGTCCACACGATCAGGTCGGTTCCGTCGACGCGCCGGCGATGGCCGAAGCGGAAGTCGCGCCCTCGCGGGACGGCCTCGCCGTCGACCTCGAGCGAGGCGCCCGCCTCGGGCCAGTCGGCCACGACCAGGGCGGGGTTGATGACGGGCGACTCGCCGCTGCCGGCCAGCTCGATCGCCAGAGGCGCCGCGTCGTCCGCGCCGACGCGCGTCAGGCGGTAGGCCCGCTGGCTGAGGTCGAAGCCGGCGCTCGAGAAGCCGCCGCCCTCGGTGCGCAGCTCGGGCGCCCGCGTCCAGCCCTTCGCGATCGTGACCAGTCGCTCGATCGGCGCCTCCGTCATGCCGTACAGGCCGTTCCACCACAGCCGCCCGGCCGCCTCGTGCAGCGGAGGGTACGAGATCGGGAAGCCCAGGAAGCTCGTCGCGCGGTCGGCGGCCTGGCTGGTCCGCCCGTCGCAGATCGCCTGCCCGACGGGCCAGTGGCAGCACGAGCCGGGCCCCGACAGGGCCGCCAGGGGCTTGTGGACCGTGTGGCACATGCGGTTGCCGGGCTCGAAGATGATGAACGGCCTTGCCCGCGACCGGAAGTGGTGCATCTGGATCGTGAGGTCCTCGGGCAGGACGGGCTCGGCGGCCTTGGGGTCCTCGACGAACGACAGGACGCCGGTCTCGCCCTTCAGGTTGGCCACGGTGGCGTAGTCCGTGTCGATCACGTCGCCCTGGAGCTGCCCCGGATGACACAGCGGGATCGACTCCTGGAACTGCCTCGGCTCGCCGAGCGTCCCCCGGGCCCACGTGACCTTCCGAACGCCCGTCACGTCCGGGTAGAAGTAGTAGTACTCGTCGATCCAGCAGGCCCAGTCGGTCCTCTCGTCCACGCGCCAGTGCCGGCCGTGGGCGCTGACCGGGGCGTACCGCCAGTGCACGACGACGCGGGCGTCGGTGTTCTCGATGATGCGGACGTGCGAGTAGCGGCAGTGGCGGTCCTGCATGTGCTCGAAGCAGCCCTCCCGGTCGTTCCAGGCCTCGACGCTCTGGTCGGCCATCCACAGGCCGTTCTCGGAGACCCACGCCGGCGAGTACCGCGTCCCGCGCCAGAACACGACCCGCGCGGGCGACTCGTCGAACCGCACGAGCACGTCCGGGTCCGGGCCGACGCGCCAGAGCGCATCCCACTCGGGATAGTATTCGAGCGTGCCGTAGTACGCGCCGAACCGTCCCGGGCCGGCCGGGCCGGAGGGCATGACGCGCGGCGGCAGGTCGGGGGCCGCGGTTGGAGGGCTCGCCGAGCGGGCCGCCCGGACCTCCTCGGCGCTCAGCGCCCTGTCGTGGAGCTTCAGCTCGTCCAGCAAGCCGTCCAGCGAGAACCACGACGCCAGCGTGCCTTGCTCCCGGTGAATGTGGGAGGGCTTTCGCGGCCCGTCGTTCATTCCGATCCGCAGGTCGGCGCCCTCGGCGTACGTCGGCTCGCCCGTCACGTCCAGGCGCCCGGCCTGTCTGCCGCTGACGTACACCGTCAGCCCGTCGGCGGCATGGAACGTCGCGGCCACGTGGACCCATTCGCGCAGCGGGATGGCGAACTCCCCGCAGGAGCACACGCGCCACTCCCCGCCGGCGGCGAGCTCGAGGGCGACTTCGCCCCGCGGCCCGACGGCGAACCGGTACCCGGCCCGGTCGCCGCGGGCCTGGCCGATGATCGGGCACCAGTTCCACGGGTACGCCGCCAGCGCGACCCACGCCTCGACGGTGAAGGCCTCGCCCAGCTTCGGCGCCTTCGCCGCTTCGCGCGTGATGAGCGTCGTGAACCCGTCCAGCTTCAGGGCCGAGCCCGTCACGCCCGGTACGAGGGCGTGGTTGCCGTCGATGCGGTCGGCGACCTGCGCCGCACAGTCCCACGCGACGGCCGGATCGCTTCCCTCGAAACGCCACCAGGCCACCGGCACGGGAGCACCCATCTCGCCGTCCCCGTTCTCGCGGCTTTCAGTACGTCTCAATTCAGGACCTTTCGTGTTTCCGTGCGCTCTGTCTTCCCTGTCGCGGAGAATCGCGCTCACCTGCCGGCGTACGGGTCGGCGGCGTCGCGCAGGCCGTCACCCACGAAGTTGAAGCACAGGACCGTCATCGTGATCATCACGACGGGGGCCATGAGCCAGGGATAGCATCGCACCGCCTCGATGTCCATGCAGTCCTGGAGAATGACGCCCCAACTGACCACGGGCTCGCGAAGCCCCAGGCCCAGGAAGCTCAGGCTCGTCTCGCCGAGGATCACGCCGGGCACGGCCAGCGTCAGCGAGACGATGATGTGGCTGGTGAAGCCCGGCAGCAGGTGGCGGAAGATGATGCGGGAATGCCCGGCCCCCAGCAGCCGGGCCGCCGCGGTGTAGTCCTCCTCGCGCAGCGAGAGGATCTTGCCGCGCACCACGCGCGCCAGGCCGGTCCAGCTCAACAGCCCCAGCGCGACGGTGATGCCGAAGTAGGTCTTCAGCGGCGACCAGTCGTTGGGCACGGCCGCCCCCAGCGCCAGCCACATCGGCAGGCGGGGGAAGGAGTTGATGATCTCGATGAGCCGTTGGATGATCGTGTCGGTGCGGCCGGACAGGTACCCGCTGATCCCCCCGATCGCCAGCCCGAGGACGAAGGTCACCGCGATGCCGACCAGCCCCACGGACAGCGAGACGCGGGCGCCGTGGAGGACCCGGCTGAGCAGGTCCCGCCCGTACCGGTCGGCGCCGAGGAACAGGAAGGGGCGTCGCCGGCTGGCGGGGGTCCACCCGTTCTTCTCGGGATCCGCCCCGCAGAAGTGCGTTCGGCAGGGCACGAGCCCGAGCAGGCGGTACTCGTCTCCCTGGACGAAGAAGCCGAGCTTCAGCACCTCGCCGGGCCGGCGGACGTACGTCTGGCGCAGCGTGACGGGATCGACGTGCTGCCGGAGCATGGGGGCGTACAGCCCGCCGTGCCGCAGGCTGAAGCGAACCGATTGGGGCGGGCAGAAGGCGTAATCGAGGTCCTTGCGATCGGTGCTCTGGGGCGCGAAGAAGCCGGCGAACACCGCCACGAAGTAGAGGAAGCCGACGACGGACAGCGCCACGACGGCCAGCTTGTGCCTGTGGAATCGTCGCCAGATCAGCCGGCGCTGCGAGAGCACCCCCGCGGAGGTCCCGTCGCGCGATCGCCCGGGGAGGATCCTCATCGGCTGCCTCCTCCGAAGCGGATCCGCGGGTCCAGCCACAGCAGCAGCAGGTCGCTGACCAGCGTGCCGAGCACGCCGAGGAGGCTGAGGACCATCAGCATGGACCCGGCCATGTACATGTCCTGGCTGAACAGCGCGGTGATCATGAGCGGCCCGACGGTGGGCAGCGACAGGACGATGGCGACGATCGACCCGCCGGACACCAGCCGCGGGAACAGCCCGCCGATCGACGAGATGAACGGGTTCAGCGCCATCCGGACCGGGTACTTGAACAGCAGCTTCATGGGGCGGACGCCCTTGGCCATGGCCGTGACGACGTAGGGCTTCTTCAGCTCGTCCAGCAGGTTGGCGCGCATGACGCGGATCATGCCCGCCGTGCCGGTCACGCCCATGACGAGCACGGGGATCCAGATGTGCTTGAGCAGGTCGAGCACCTTGCCCACGTCCCACTCGGGCCGGGCGACGTACTCGGCGGAGAAGAGGCCCTCGATGTCGGTGACCGCCGCCAGGACCAGCGCCAGGAGGAACCCCGGAATGCACATGCCCAGGAAGCCGACGAACGTGAAGAGGTAGTCCCCGGGCGAGTACTGCTTCACGGCCGAGTAGATGCCGATGGGAATCGCCACCGCCCAGGTGAACAGGATCGTGCCGAGCGAGATGAAGAAGGTCAGCACGATGCGGTCGCCGATGACGGCGTTGATCTCCTTCAGCGTCTCCATGGACCGGCCGAGGTTGCCCTGGAGCAGCCCGCGGTCCTTCTCGTCGAACGTGGCGAACCAGTGGAAGCCCATCCAGCGCCCGTACTGCTTCCAGGCCGGCTCCTCGTAGTGGAACATCCGCCGGAGGTCGTTCAGCTCCTCCTGGACGCGGGCGGAGTCCATGCCGGCTTCCTCCAGTTGCACGATCCGCGCGGTGAGGAAGTCGCCCGGCGGCAACTGGATGATGACGAACGCGCTGATGGAGATGATCAGCAAGGTGGGGACCATGATGAGCAGCCGGCGGGCGATGTACGGGTGCCGCACCACGACCAGCAGGCCGAACAGGGCGACGACGCCGACGATCAGCCAGCGGATGACGGAGCCGCCGACGTGTGTTCCCGCTTCCCTCGGCCGCAGCGGCTCGGGGCTCCGCAGGGCGTCCATGATCGCCGCGCGCGCCCCGGGCGTGTGCTTGCGGTCGGCCCGGCGGGCGAAGAAGAACGTCTCCGGCGCCAGGTGGGACGGCGGGGTGAAGACCTCCCCCGCGAGGGCCTTGCGCGGCACGTTGCGAAAGCCCTCCTTGACCACCGCCAACTGCGGCGGCGCGGTGGCGACGCTGATGCTCCAGACGTTCTCCGCCGCGATGTCGAGGACCTGGTTGAAGACGCGCCGCTGGTCGGCCAGCGAGGAGGCCTGCCGGGCCCGTTCGTAGAGGGCGATGGCCCGGTGCATCGGGTGGTCCCTGGGGACGGGGATGGCGCCGCGTTCCAGCGCGCCCCCGTCCTTCTTGTAGTAGCCGCCCTGGTAGTACCACGAGCCCCACCGCGTGGCGTAGTAGGCCCCCGCGTCGGTGGGCACGTACAGCCGGGCCGACAGCAGCGGTGTGAACTCGCAGCCGGAGAAGTACACGTTGAGGTCGAAATTGGCGGTGTTCTTGTCGACGATGAACAGCGACCGTGCCCGGTGGCGCGGCAGCACGCGAAGGCCGACCTTCGCCCAGTCGTCCACGACGAACTGGCTGGGGCCGAAGCCGGTGTTCTCGCAGTAATCCAGGTAGAACGTCATCTGCGTGCCGTCGGGGAAGGTGCGGAAGTGCTCCCGGTCGCGGCGGGCCGGGTCGCCGCCGAGGTCGCGCCACAGCTCGTCCAGCAGCCGGCCGGCCTCGTCGGGGTCGTGCCGGACGAACGCGTTGGCGGACCGGTCGTGACGGAAGGGGCTCCCCTCGCCCGGCGAGACCTGCGAGGGGCGGCCCTGGCCCTTGTACTCCGCGCGGATGCACAGTTCCCGGTCGATCGCCAGCGACAGCGCCTGCCGGAACCGCTTGTCCGCCAGGAGCTTCGCCTTCCAGCGCGTCGCGGGGTCGCCGGGGTGCACCACGCGGATGAGGTTGGGGAAGATGACGTAGTTGCTTCGCTGGCCCGGGTACCAGTGCAGCACCTCGTAGCCGTTGAGGCGCCGGCGGCTCATCAGCTCGGTGTAGTCGCGGTAGCGGACGTTCGTCGACTGCATGGTGATCTTCCCGCCGGCGATGGTCTGCGGGAGCATCTTGTCGAGCTTGACGTCGATGAGGACCTGGTCGACGTAGGGCAACTGGTTGCCGTTGGCGTCGACCGCGCCGTAGTAGGGATTGCGCACCAGCATCATCGGCGGGACGGTCTGCCGCTTGCGGCACAGCCACGGGCGGAGGCTCGGGAGCTCCGGGTTGTCCAGCCCGCGGACCAGCGCGTACACCGCCCGGCGCGTGCCGAGACGGTGCGCGCGGAGGATCTCGCCGATCCTCTCCTCGTCGCCGATCTTGGGGTCGGGGTGGTACTGCCGGAGGTAGTGCTCCGGGGAGTACAGGATGTCGCCGCCGCGGGTGAGGATCTCGGGAAACAGGCCGTACGGCTCCTGGAAGGTGAACTTCACGTGGTACTTGTCCACCCGTTCCAGCGTGCCGGGCTTCCCGCCGGGCTGCATCCACGGCGGGGGAGAGCCGCCGAGGGTCTTGTCCAGGGCCTCGCACCGCCACCAGTACAGGATGTCGTCGGCGTCGACCTCGTGGCCGTCGGAGTAGCGCAGCCCCTTGCGCAGCGCGAGGATGAACTCCCGGTCGCCGTTGCGGGACTCCAGTCCCTTGGCGAAGTGCGGGCGGATGGGGTAGCCCTGCGGCGACCACTGGAACAGCCCGCAGCCGGACATCTGCCAGGTGAACGCGATGATCTCGTTGACGGTCAGCCCCGCCCGCAGCCACGTGCCCCCGTACTCGCCGATGCCGTCGACGCCCTTCAGGACGATCGGTTCGGGTCCGACCCGCCGGGCCACCGGGGGCAGCGAGCCCTCGCGGACCAGTTCCGCCAACAGCGGCGATTCGCGACGCGGGTACCAGCTCGCCAGCTTGCCCTCCCGAACGAGCCGCTCGGCCAGGTCGGCCGGGATGTGGTCCTCGCCCGCCGGGCGGAGGGCCGCGGCCGCGTCGCGCTGGCTCTGGGGGACGTCGACGTGGACGATCACCGGCCGGTTCGCATCCAGGGCAATGTCCCGAAGCGCCCGGGCCTCGGCCAGCTCGGCGGGCGTGTAGGACGGGGGCGGACGGTCGGTGTCCGGCTGGACCAGCCAGGCGAAGATCGCCAGCACGGCGAGGACGATCAACCCGCCGGCCAGCCAACTCAGGCGACGCAGCGCCGCCCCGACCGCCTGGATGGCACGACCTGACCTGACCATCGCACTCCGCGCTGCGTGAGGCAGCCGGGGCCGCCGCCTTTTTCCGGGGCACGCGCCCCGGGAACTTCGTGCATCGGACCCGACGTGCTGCTAGAGAATAACCGTCCTCCCGGGCGTTTGGCCATGCCGGGGGCGTCGCGGAGGCCCGGGCGGATCGTCCGGCGAGAAGTCGCCGCCCGCCTCGGGGGCCTCGACGACGCCCCCGGACACAGACGAGAGGCAGCGATGCTGAAGATCGTATTTATCGGCGCCGGCAGCCAGTTCGGCGCGACGTCGTTCGTGGACATCCTGTCCTTCGAGGCCCTGCGCGACAGCGAGGTCGTGCTGGTCGACGTCAATCCCAACCACCTGAGGCCCGTGGCGGCGTACGCCAGGAAGGTGGCCGAGCACCACGGCGCGCCGACGAAGATCGCCGAGGCCCCGGACTGGCGCGACGGCGCGCTGGACGGGGCCGACTTCGTCATCACCTCCTTCGCCCAGGGAGGCCCGGCCTATCGCGGCGAGCCGTTCCGCAGCGACATCTGCATCCCGCTGGCCCGCGGCATCCAGCAGAACGTGGGCGACACGGTCGGGCTGGGCGGCGTCCTGCGGATGATGCGCACCGCGCCGGAGCTGGTCGCCATCGCGAGGGACATGGAGCGCCGCTGCCCCCGCGCCGTGCTCATCAACTACGTCAACCCCATGAGCATGCTGACGCGGATCCTGAACCTGGCGTGCCCGGCCGTACGCTCCTACGGGCTGTGCCACAACATCCAGGGCGGCATCCGCGAGATCGCCCACTACGTCGGCTGCACGCACAAGGACCTTCGCTTCGAGGCCGCCGGGGTGAATCACCTGGACTGGTTCCTCCGCGTGGAGTACCTCGACGGGCGCGACGCCTACCCGGACCTGCGCCGGGCGGGCGAGGACCCCGCGAACTACCGCCGCTGCGCGTCGAAGTTCGAGCTGCTGAAGCACTTCGGCTACTGGTCGGCCGAGGGCCCCGGGCACGTCGCCGAGTACGTCCCCTACTTCCTGCCGCGCGACGAGGACCGCGAGTCGATCTTCGTCAAGAAGCGTCAGCCGCCGCCGGCGTGGGACGAGACCCACCCGCGTTGGGCGGCGGACTCCGACCTCGTCCAGCAGCTCGACGGGCGCAAGGCGATGGACCTGAAGCGCTCCTGCGAGTACGGCGCGCACCTCATCCACGCGGCGAGGAGCGACAACGTCCACCGCATGCACCTGAACGTGATGAACGCCGGGCTCATCGCGAACTTCCCCGACGACACGTGCGTGGAGGTCTGCTGCACGGCCGACCGGGCGGGGGTGCACCCGCACCGCGTGGGACGGATGCCCGTGGCGTTGGCGGCCCTGTGCCGCGGCATGGCCGACATGCAGACGCTGGCCGGCGACGCCTTCCTCGAGCGGGACCTGCACAAGGCGTTCCTCGCCTGCGTGCTGGATCCGGCGACCGCCGCGTCCGCCGCCCCGGCCCGCATCCGCGAGTGCTTCAACGAGCTGCTCGAAGCGCAGCGGCCACTGCTCGAGCCCTACTGGGGCAAGGCGCTGCGCGTCTAGGCGAGGCCGGTGGGCCCTACTTGCCGAGCAGCTCGGCCATGGCCTGGCCGAAGGCCTTGCCCATCTTGTAGTAGATCCGGGCGCTGCCGAGGTAGTGGTAGCCCCGCTCGGAGCCGATGTTGTAGAACGTCACCCAGTCCGGGCCTCGCCAGATGCCCTTCTTGACCATCTCCTCGACGTCCGGCTCCCAGAACTCGCAGGTCTTGGCGAACGCGACGTTGCCCTTGAACTCGGGCAGCTTCGTCGCCGCCTCCTGGGCCTTCTGGAAGTCGCCGCGCTTCCCGCCCGCCCCCAGCTCGCCGATGACCACCGGCAGCTTCGGCGCCTTCAGGTCCTTGCGGACGTCCTTGACCAGTTGGGCCAGCCGCTTGGTGAACGTGGCGTACTTCTCCCCGCGCTGCGACCCGTCGACCATGTCGTTCCAGCCCTGGAAGAAGACGAACCCGGCCAGCTCGTAGCCGCGCTTCTCGTCGTACTTGGGAAAGTGCTCCTTGAGGTGGCCCAGCACGTCGCGGACGTGGGCGAGCATGTCCCGGTAGGCCTTGCCGTACCGCGCCCTGACGTCGGCCATCGTGGTCTCGGGCTTGCGCTTCCGGGCGCGGGCCAGCTCCTGCTGAAGGACCTCCTCCGGGGGCATGGCGGCGCCCGGGGGCAGGAAGTCGCGCTTGACGCTCCGGCCGCCCCAGCAGGTCTTGATCAGCAGGACCTGCTCGTCCACGTGCTCGCCGATCACCCACCCGAAGCCCAGCTCCGGGCCCATCTTGATGTCGTTGACGCCGAAGCCCGGCTTGAGGTTGCCGCTGCGCTCGCCGTCGGTGGTCCACACCCACACGTCGCGGCGCTCGGTCCAGCGGCCGTCGCGGTCCTTCCAGTGCTCGTACTCCTTGGCGGTCTCCTCGTTGTAGATCAGGTACTCCAGCGTGCGCAGGGCGGCGTGGCCCTGCATGTTGGACTGGCCGGCCAGGATGAAGACCTTCACCGGCCCGTCCTTGGCCATCGGCCAGGGGTCCTTGTTGAAGGCGGATTCCGGCACCTTGGCCGAGCCCGCACCGGCGCAAAGACCCATCATCACCAGAGCCGCGGTCCATCGAAGGCGTGCCATCGGAGTTTTCCTTTCGCCAGGAGTGAGAGCCGTCAACGAAAGCGATACCTCGAGTCCACCCTACGCGCCCGGGGGGTGGCTGTCGAGCGCTTGCGGGTCAGCGGCTCGCAAACGGCAGCGCCGGGAAGCCCTCGCGGTTGTACAGGTTGGCGGCGGCCGGGGCCGGCGCCCAGGCGTAACGCACGGCGACGGGCCCGTGGACCTTCCCGCAGGTGACGACGACCGTCTCGCCCCGGATCGCCGCCGTCGCGTCCCGCCAACTGCCGTCGGCGCCGGCGACCTGGAACCCGCCGGGCGCCGCGCCGCGCGCGGGCTCGACGCCCTTGCCGGCGACCGCCCTGCCGACCATCAGCCCCCCGCCGACGTGGTCGAACTCGACGACGACGCTCCCGCCGTCCGCGCGGTGCTTCCGGTACGTCGGGCCCGTCCGGACGGACGCCTTGCTCACCAGGGCGGCGGCCCACTGCGCGGCGCGGAGGCCGGGGGCCGCATCGCTCCTCGACGTGTCCCTCAGGTCGTACGTCGCCAGGACGGTGGTGTGCGGGATCCGCGCCAGTTGGTTCTGGGCGTCCCGCAGCCGCACCCAGTCGTTCGGGTCGTCCGTGGCCCGGCTGTCGCCGCGGTCGGGGCTGTGCATCTGGACGAAGCAGACGGGCAGGTCGTCTCGCCCGAACGCCTTCCGCAGGCCGCCGATCAGGGCCTTCGCCTTGGGCAGGTACGCCGGGTCGGCGACGCTGAAGGCCTTCGGCTGGATGATGATGCCGCGGATCGCGGCGGGCGTGAAGCGGTGGATCACGTGGTTGTACGTCGTCGTCGGCGCGCGCTGGTAGTCGGGCGGGCCGGGCAGGCGCGGCGGCTGGGTCAGCTCCCGATAGGTGACGTCGCCCCTCCGCAGCGTGCGGCGTGTCTTCGCGACCCACGCGGTCACCGCGGCGAGGCCCCGGAGGTACGCCTGCTTGCCGCGCGGGGTGAAGGGCGTCCAGGTGGTCACCGTCCTGCCCAGCGGCCCCAGCTCGGCCTCGAACGCGCGGAAGCCCTCCGGCGGCGTCATCGACTCCAGCGTCGAGGCGCCCAGGCCCACGATGCCCACGGGCGCCCCCGTGCGGCGCGCCAGGCCGAGGCCCAGGTAGCAGGCGTCGTTCCGGAAGTAGCGGCTGGCGGGCGTGTAGACGGACCAGCGGCCGCCATCGCCCGCCGGGGCCTGCGGGCGCCGGGCGTGGTTCCTGTGTTCCCACACGCCGGCCGACGCGCTGGCGCAGATCGGCGGCAGAGACTCGCTGCCCGCCCGGAGCTCCTTCGGCCCCCCCACGTGCCAGGACTGGGACAGGTACAGCCACACGTCGCCGACGAACACGCCCTTGACCTGGACGGTGCGGTTCGGCCCCTTGACCACGAGCGGTCGGCCGGTGGTCGACGCGGGCATCGGGTCGAGCTCGGCGCGCCACCGGCCGAAGCGGTCGGCGGCGGCGGTCTTCGTCTGGCCGGCGAAGGTGACGGTGACCTTCCGGCCGGGCTCGGCCCAGCCCCACACGGGGGCCCTGGCCTCGCGCTGGAGGACGCAGTTGTCCCCGATGGCCGCCGAGAGCCGCACCTCGCGTCGAGCGGCCCTGCCGCCGCGGCGCCCGGCCGGAGAGCCCTTGGCCCGGCCGGTCGGCTTCGCTGCGGCCGGGCACGGACGATCGATCGCGTAGTCGCTCGTCGTGTTGAACTGTGCCGCGGGCAGGCCGGCCTGGTTGTAGAGGAACGGCTCGTCCGCCTTCGATTTCCAGCAGTACCGCACGTCGGTCGGTTTGCTCAGGCCGTCGGCCCAGACGAGCAGCCTCTCGCCGTCGATCCTCGACCGGGCGGGGACCCAGTTTCGGCCGTCCGCGGTGATCTCCAGGTTGATCAGCTTGCCGTCGGGCAGGCGCTGGGGCGGGTCGAGCCGGTTCTTCTTCCCGATGAACAGCCCGCCGTGGGTGCAGGTGAACTCGACGACGACCTTGCCGCCCTCGACGCGATGGCGCCGGTACAGCGGGCCGGAGTAGACCACGTCCTTGCCGTATCGCTTGGCCAGGGCCCACAGGGCGAGGCGTCGGCCGGAGTCCCATTTGTTCGCGGGGTGCAGGTTCATGTCGAGGTCGAGCAGGACGGCCATGCCCGAATTCGGGATGGTGAAGTAGCTCTGGAACTGGCGGTCGCGGACGCCCGGGCTCATGTACGAGCCGCAGCGCTGCATCTGGACGAAGTAGAACGCCAAGTCGGCGGGCTTCTCGCCGGGCGCGGCGAAGAGCGTTCGCCAGGACGCCGCCATCGCCTCGATCTCGTGCAGGTAGCGGGCGTTGGCGTAGTCCGACTCGCCCTGGTACCAGAGGATGCCCGCGACGGCATACGGCACGAGCGGGTGGACGCGCCCGTTGTAGAGGATCGTCGTGCCGCGCCCCCGGCCCTGTCCGTCATCCGGCTCGGGCAGCATCGGCTGGGGGAACGGGAACGGGTGGCCCTGCGCGACGTCCTCCCGGGCCTTCGCGGCCCAGGCGGCGATCTCATCGACGGCCGCCTCGTAGGCGGCCCGGCCGATCCTCGTGCTCGGGTACCACGCATCGACCGTCCGGGCCGTCTCCGCCAGCTCGCCCCGCAGCCACCAGCCGAAGCGCGGGATCCACTCCCTGGCCGTGCTGCCCGCCCAGGCGTTCCAGAGCAGCCCCTGCGGGATGCCGGTCTCCTTGTAGATCCGCTCGGCGAAGAAGAAGCCCACGGCACAGCATTCGGGCGTCGTCCGGTCGGTGCAGACGTGCCACCGGTTGGGCCTGGTCAGGCGCTTTACGCGCGGCGGGCTCGACGGCGGCGGGGGCGGCACGAGCTTCGTCTGGGGGTACTTGCTCCCGCGGCTGGCGACGTTCAGGTAGCGGATGTGGGGGTAGTCCATCCGCTGGCCGTCGGGCAGCCAGGACCGGCGGACGTCCCGCCCCATGTTGGACTGCCCGCCGGCGATCCAGACGTCGCCGACCAGCACGTCCCGAAACGTCACCGTGCCCGACGCGCCCTGGACGGTCAGCTCGCGCGGCTCCGTGCTGGCCTCCAGCGGGGCCAGGCGGACCATCCAGCGCCCGTCCCCCCCGGCGGCGGCCGTCCCGCGCTGCCCGGCGAAGCGGACCGTGACTCTCTCGCCCGCCGCGGCCGTGCCCCAGATCGGCACGGCCTTGCCCCGCTGAAGGACCATGTGGTCGTTGAGCACGCTGGCCGGCTCGACCGCCGCGGCGCTGCCGCCCCACGAGGCCGCCAGCAAGACCAGCGGGTACCATCGGCGATGCCCGGTCCGCATTCGTTCCAGCTCCTTGTCCTGGTGAACGCCGCGTATCCCGCCAGGTCACTCGTCCATCTTCCCGATCTCGGCCTTGAGCTGCTCGACCTGGTCCTGCAGCTGCTTCACCTTCCTGGCGACCTCGGGGTTCGCCTTCTGGATATAACGCCGCATCCAATCGTCGGTGTCCTGGAACTCGCCCAGGTGGTAGAGCGCCCCGCGAACGGCCGGCTTGCGGATCGGCCAGACCGTGGCCTGGAACATCCCCGCGGGCGGCGACCCGCCCGCGCGCGGGTCACCGGGCTTGCAGGGCAGGCGCAGCCTCGGAGGCTTCTTGCCCGCGGCCTCGGCCTGCTCGACCTTCTTCGGGTGCTCGGCCCGGGCTCGCTCGCACGCCTGCTTCCACTCCCGGACGACCTGCCGGTGGTACGCCTCTCGCTCCCACTTGGCGGTCTCCGCGTCGTACGCCGCCAGGGCCTTCCGGACGAGGTCGCTGTCGAGCTTGTCCAGCTCCTCGCGCGTGCACCGCGTCTGGGCGGTCGCCCCGCCGCCCCCCGTCATCCGGCAGAATGGGCGCTTGCGGATGCTCGGGTCAGCGATAGAATCGCCAGAAAGGCCGACGGCGCTCGTCGGCGAGAAGCTATCCAGGAAATCCCGGGTAAGGAGTCACGCAAATGAGAAGTAACTACGCAAGAGTCACACTTGCCCTTCTCGCCACAGCGATCACGTTTCAGCCGCTTGGAGCGGCTGAGAAGCAGGGGACCTCTCCACACAGGCAGGTCGTCTGGTCGGCCAAGCCGCTGGTGCTGCAGCCGAATCCTCCGAAACCCAGGAAGTATTTCCAGCACATGTGGGGGTCGGGCGTGTATCCCCTGGGCAATGGCCGACTGGGATGTGCAGTCTACGGGGCAACCGACAAAGAACGTATCCAGTTCAACGAAGACACGTTGTGGACAGGTGACGAGGACAATACCGGAGCGTACCAGAACTTCGGGGAAATGTTCATCGCGCTCGACGGCCACACAAACGCATCAACGGGCGACATCAACTACCGGCGCGAGCTGGATATTGGAAAGGCGCTCCACACCATCAGCTACAAAGTGGCGGGCGTCCGGTACCGGCGCGAGTATTTCGCAAGTCATCCGGCCAACGTGCTGGTCTTCCGTTTCACGGCCGACAAGAAAGGCGCCTATACCGGGACGGTCACCCTCAAGGATGCCCACCCGGCAGGCGAAATGGAGGCCGTCGGCAACACGATCACCTTTTCCGGCGCACTTGGCCCGGGGAAGATGAATTTGAAATACGAGGCCCGGGCCAAGGTCCTGAACGAGGGCGGCTCCCTCGGCGCGACCGACGGGGCCGTGTCGTTCAAAGATTGCGACAGCCTGGTGATCCTGCTGGATGCCGGAACCGACTACCTCAACCAGCGCAAGAAGGGCTGGAAGCAGGAGCACCCGCACGAGAAGATCTCGCGGCGACTCGCAGAAGCGTCAAAGAGCTCCTTCGATGACCTGCTGGCGGAACATATCAAGGACTACCAGGGCCTTTTCAGCCGCGTGACACTGGACGTGGGCACCACCCCTCGCGCAACGCAGAGCCTTCAGACCGCGGACAGGCTAACGGCCTACCGCCAGAACAAGCCGGATCCGGATCTCGAGGAGCTGCTGTTTCAATACGCGCGATACCTCATGATCAGCAGTTCACGGCCCGGCAACATGCCCGCCAACCTGCAGGGATTGTGGAACCCCTATAACTGGCCGCCATGGCGTTCCGATTATCATTCGGATGTCAACGTGGAGATGAATTACTGGTTCGTCGACCAGGCAAACCTCTCGGAGTGCTTTTCGCCCTATTCCGAATGGCTCTACTCGGTCATTCCGGTACGACGCGACGCGACCCGGAAAGAATTCGGGGTGCGGGGCTGGATGACCCGCTCGGAGAACGGGATCTTCGGCGGAGCAACCTATCATTGGGTCCCGGGCGATTCGGCATGGCTTGCACAAAACATATGGGACCACTATGCCTTTACCGTGGACAAGGACTACCTGAAGACCAGGGCATATCCCATAATCAAAGAGCTCTGCGAGTGCTGGGAAGATCATCTCAAGGAAGGGCCCGACGGCAAACTCATCAGCCCTGAAAGCATATCTCCTGAGCACGGTCCAAAGGCAGAAGGCAACTCATACGAACAGCAACTCGTCTACGATCTCTTTTCCAACTATATCCAAGCTTCGAAAGCACTGGGCGTGGACGAACAGTTCAGGAAAAAGGTGGAGTCGATGAGGGCACGTCTGCTCGGCCCGCGAATCGGCAAGTGGGGGCAGTTGCAGGAGTGGGCCGAGGATCTGGATGACCCGAAGGATAAGCACCGGCACCTCTCGCACTTGATCGCTGTGCATCCCGGTCGACAGATCTCGCCGCTGACCACTCCGAGACTGGCCGAAGCGGCGAAAGTCTCCATGAACGCACGCGGCGACGGGGCCACGGGCTGGAGCAAGGCCTGGAAGATCGCCATCTGGGCGCGCCTCCACGATGGCGATCGCGCCTATAAGGTGTTGGGGGAATTCATCAAGAGAAATGTCTATCCCAACCTGTTCGGCTTTCATCCGCCGTTCCAGATCGACTGCAATTTCGGGTATGCGGCAGGCGTCAACGAGATGCTGGTCCAATCCCACATGCATGTGGCGAGTGCCCCATCGCCAGGCGGGACACCCGACACGCGTCTGGTTCACCTCCTGCCCGCACTGCCAAAGGCATGGCCTTCCGGGGCGGTCAAAGGCATGCGGGTACGGGGCGGATATGAGCTGAACATGGAATGGAAGGACGGCAAGCTGGTCAAGGCCACACTGAGGGGTGTGTCCAATGAGAAGACCCCGGTGACTGTGCGCTACGGGGCGGCAACCACAACTGTCAAGCCGGCCAGAGACGAATCACGGGTGCTTCACGTGAGTGACTTCAGACCAAAGGAAAGAAGCAAGACATAAACAGAAATCGGATCTCATTGTAGTGGCCCGGCGGATTGCCCCTGGGGTTTCTCGGGCCTTCTCGTTGTTGCGCTGGTCCAGCGACTTGCGGCTCTCGGCAGTCCAGGGCGTCCACCCGGCCGGGCCGTCCAGGTCCCGCCTGGGCTTGTACCACGACGCATCCAGCCGGCAGTACCGCAGGTGCGGCATGTCGGGGGCGTTCAGCTCGGTGTCCTTGGTCTCGTGGTTGCCCCAGACCATGTTGGACTGCCCCGCGCAGGGCCAGACCTCGCCTTCCGTATCTCCCTCGTCACCATCGCGCGATAGCGCAGCTATGACGAACAACCTCGGAACGAAGAACGGGAACGCCGCAGAGTGCAACTCTCCAAGCAAGTTGAACCAGAATGACGCCAATTCGGTAAACACGCTTCATGACGCAGTTCTCCTTGAATTCCGTGGTAGTCCACATAGACGGTTCCGGCATGTGCGGTTCCCGATCATACAGAGGCAGCAGCACCATTGTGGCCGAACCGATCCGGTAGAGCAGCTCCGGAGCCGACGTGATGCCGTCAGGAGGACTGCTCGCGACAACAGAGACCGATTATCTCTATTCAGCGACCTTTCGTTCCTTAAGAGGATACCACCTGTCAATCCTGGATCGCAAAGACCTATACACCTTGGGCAGCTTGCCGTATAGATTCTCGTGCTCGAACGGATCGCCGACAAGGTCGTACAGTTCGGGCCCCGTATCTTTGCTCGCGCGTTCGCGCGTGCTGCCAGCATAGGTTCCCTCCCCATCATAGCTCAGGATCAATTTGTGCCGCTTGTGGATCACCCAGCGCTTGAGCAGTACGGCTTCGGGATTCCCCATGCTGGCGACGTCACGGGCATAGGCCTCGCCGAAGATGGCCCTGTCGGCAATCTTCGTCTTGCCCTCCATCACGGGCAGGAGATTCATCCCCGGAAGCGCTTTCTCTGGTGGCGCGGCGCCTGCCGCAGCGAGGATGGTGGGGACGACGTCCACACTGCTGACCGGACATTCGCTCACGGCCGGCTTGAGTCTTGCGGGCCACGAACAGATGATCGGCGAACGCACGCCCGCGTCGTACGGCGATCCCTTGCTGCGCGGCGCGTAGTCTCCACGCCTTCGGATCGATACCCATCCGTTCGCGCTCTGATACACAATCAGGGTATCGTCACGGAGTCCCTTCTTTTCCAGATGAGCGATCAGCTCGCCACAGTGTTCGTCGAACCACTCGATCAATGCGTAGTATCGTGGGATGTCACCGCGACCATGGCCGACAATGAACTTCTGGTTTTCCACAATCCTCTCAGGCGCGACCTTCATGCCGGTGGGCAGCCGCCCGTTGTGGTTAAAGGCGGGCAGCGCCGGTGCATACCAGAGCAAGAACGGTTTCTTCTCCTTCGCCGCCATATCGATGAAATCGGTGCAGGCCTTCACGGCGCCCGTGCCGATCCCGGGCTTGTCATAGCTGAGATCGCCTCTCTCGGCGGTTCCGTGCGTGAATCCGGCGTCGGCATACCGGCCCTCGAACCATCGGCCGCTCTGATAGCTGACGTACCCCTGCGCCTTCAAGAGTCGTGGCAGCGTTTCAAAGCCGGCTATGGTCGAGACCGGCCGGGGAGCCTTCTTGAAGGCCCCTTCGTAGCTCACAAGGTCGTCCACCGTGATGCCATGCTCGTGGGCGTAGCGGCCCGTTGCCAGGGTCATCAATGAGGACCGGCTCCACGCCGTCGGGACATATCCCCTTTTGAAGAGCACGCCGCTTGCGGCCAGCTTCGACAGATGCGGCGTGTTGACGTGGATATTGCCCATGAACGAGTAATCCGTCCACGCCAAGTCGTCCGCGGTGATCACAACGATGTTGGGCTTCGTCGAGTCCGCGTTGGCCACGGGCTGTTTCTTCGGCTCCGGGAGCTTGATCCACTCACCCTTTTCGCTCCTGACCGTATCCAGTCCTACGCCGTGATAGGCGCGAGCAAGCGTTGCGATGTTCCGGTCATCCCCCTTCAGACCATGCACGGGTCGCGCCAGCAGTGCTGCCAGGCGCCTGCTGTCCTTTCCACGAGGATCGCTGAATCCGTACAGGCCAACACCCGCCTTCAGTGCCTGGGGCACGACTTTGGTTGCGTCCACGCCGGTCCAGGCCGCCATGCAGGTGATCAGCCGGGTATGTGTGCCGACCATGCCCTTGACCTTGTCGATGCGCCCCATGTCACCGATTTCGTTCATCAGCCAGTCGGCCCCCCGGTACATGTTTGAGTCGACGACATGGGGGTGGTCCATGTGGTTGCTGGTGATCCAGACAATGCACTTCGGGTCGGCCTCCTTGGCTGCCTTCCGGATGCTTTTCCAGCAACGGTCAATGGCCTTGCGGCTGTAAGCGAGTTCCTGCCTCACGGTAAGCGCATCGTCCCCGGGATACGGCTCGCCCATCAGTTGCTTGTACAGCTTCTTCTCGCACTCGATCCACTTGCCGTTGGTCGGCTTACGCGTCGGCTGCCACACCCAGTCGATCATGAATCCGTCGATGCCCGTCTTGCGTACTGCGTCGCCGATCGATTTCGACAGGAAGTCGAGATACTCGTCCGTGTAGACAACATGATAACCGCCGCTTATCTTCCCGTCTTTGTCGGCTGTGTAGTTCAAGTCCGGTCGCAGTGCAGCCCACCTTGGATTGCTGCCAATGGTGAAGTAGCCCATCACGAGCATGCCTTCGGCGTGCCCGAGCTTCACCATCTCCGGCAGGAAGTCATGCTTCAGGCCCGGCTGGGCCGGCACGAAACCGTTCTTGTACCAGGCATAGCCGTTGGTCGAGACGCAGAACGTCTGGATGACATTGACGCCCAGCATTCTGTACCAGGCCAGATGGGTCGCCGGATCGGTCTTGGCAAACACCCCAAGTCTCGCCAGCCTTGGCCGGCCATATGGCTTCTCCCAGTTGAAATCGATGCAGTAGGCCTTGATGTCCTTGATCGAGCCGGCGTTGACCGGCTTACGTGCCTTCGCCGGCGTGTCCGCCCAGGCGGTGCCGACCACGATCAACACCAGCCATAGCACCAGTGCTTTCGTTGTCATGATGGTGTCCTGCCGCTTGTGACGTCCTTCGCTGTTTCGATGGTTCATCATGTTCTTCCGCTTCTGTAGTAAAGGGTGAAGCCGGCAAGCCGGCGGAATTGTAGAGGTAGACCCCGAGCGGGCGATTGGCATAGGCATAGCGAACCGCCACCGGATTGGTCACCCTCTTGTCGGATACGATCAGGCCCGCACCGTCAATTCTCCCGTCGGCCCAGTGCCACGTGCCGTCTTTGTCCTGAATCGACAGCCACGGTATCTTCTTCCCGGCGACAGGCACGGGTGGCGTGTAGTTGGCCTTTGTGGCAGCCATGAGCTCCTGGGCATACTCAACCGGAATTTCCTGGATAGCCTCCGGCCGATCCCGGCGCGCCGGGACCGTCGGCCTTTCGGACGATTCTACCGTTGATCCGAGCATCCGCAAACGCCGTTCCTGCTGGATGACGGTGGTGGTCCTCCATCAACTCGGCGATGACCTCGTCCTTGCGGGCGATCTTGGCCTGGAGCTTTTCGACGCGTTCTGCCAGGTGGCGCGTCTTGGCGTCGGCGGCGGAGCGTCGCTTCTCGAAGGCCGCCGCGCCGTTCTCGAAGAACTCCTTCTGCCATCGGTAGAAGGCTGTGGGGTTGAGGCCGTGCCTGTCGCAGACCTTCGAGACGGGAACCTTCTCGATCAGATGCTCCCGCACGATCGCCACCTTCTGCTGGCCCGTGAACCGCCGTCGCGGGCCTTTGAGCTGTTCGTCCATGGACATCTCCTTACCGATTGGCTCTTCTATCTAACCGAACCGGTCGCGATGTCCAATTCCGACTGGAGCTTTACAAGGCGGCCTGCTTGGTACGAGCGCGTCCGCCGACCACGTAGCGCATCGAGGGATCGACTTTCAGCCGCTCCGCATCGTTGGTGTCCTCGTAGCCGGCCAAGCGACTGAAGACCGACTGCCGCAGCAGCCCGCCGTCCGAGGAGACTTTCGAGCCGTGGAATTCGAGCTTGATCGAGCCCTCGAAACCCTCCCGGAGAGCGTCCTTGCCGGCTTCACCCATTGCATCTTCGCCTTCTGCCGTCCGTGGCGTCAAGAAAGCCCTGTGTTCATGCGGTCAAACGACGCTGTATTGTACGTGAACTGTGACTCCTATCCGGGAAATCCGGGTACGAAGGCCTTCCCGACACGTTCGGGTCGTGATCTCCATGCAGGCGTTGCCTGCCGCCTGGCGGATGATCCGGACCTCGGTGATCTCACCTAGCGGGCTCGACCGGAAGCTCGGCCAGATTCCGCCGCCGACAGCCGCGACGCGCCGGGCCGGAACGGGACCTGACGGACGCGCTACGCTCCGAGGTGCACGGATCTCCCGCTGCGAGCGATCGGACCGGCCATTACACACCGCCGGGTGGCCCTTCGTTCGGCGCCGAGCCCGCCCGATGGGGGTCGGTTCCCCATGGCCCCGTACGGGGAACGCCCGCAGATTGCGGTCGTGATGACCGTAGCGAGGGCGCCGGAATGCCCCGGCGAGCGACGTGCGAAGCTCGCCGGGCGGCTCAACGCGCCGGGAAGACGTAACCGACTATGAGATAATAGCTAACAGCAGAATCCCCCGCGGCGCGGTGGGCGCTGGACACGCGCGGGGCCAAGCCCGAACGCAGGCAGCCAAACCGTGTCATTGATTGTCCGACGCCCCGCAAGCGTCTTGAAAGCGGTACGGTATTAAAGCACTATTATACAACAGGTTATAAGAAAAGCCCGTTTGTGTCAACATGGATTAAAGTTGACACAATCACGACACGTTGGCGGCGTTGCAGCGGGGCCGCTTCGAGCAGGCCGCCCGAGACCAGCAGAACCACAGGCCACGAGGCCGATCGCTGACGGGCATGCATCTGCATCGGGGATCTCCCGGGGAGAACCGTCGCCCGGCTCGGCTCATCGTGTTGGTCGGCTGATCCCCGTGCAAGCCGCTGAGGGGCGCTGTCGTGCCGTCAGTCGTCCCGCTCGGTGGCGAAGAGGTCTTCGTAGGTCTCGCGCGGGCGGACGAGGCGCCACTGGTCGCCCTGGACGAGCACCTCGGGCGCGCGGGGGCGGCCGTTGTACTGGCTGGACATCACGAAGCCGTACGCCCCGGCGCTGAAGACGGCCAGCAGGTCGCCTCGCCGCATCACGGGCAGCACGCGGTCCTTGGCGAGGAAGTCGCTGGACTCGCAGACGCCGCCGACGACGTCGACCTTCTGCCCGCCCTCGGCGACGTGGTCGATCCGCCGCGGGGGCGGCGCGGCCCCGTCGGGCAGCTTCGCCGGCCAGACGAAGTGCTCCGAGCCGTACATCGCCGGGCGAAGCAGGTCGGTCATCGCCGCGTCCACGATGAGGAAGCTCTTCGCCCCGCCCTGCTTGACGTAGAGCACGCTGGCCAGCAGCAGGCCGGCGTTGCAGGCAATCTGGCGCCCGGGCTCCAGGATGATCTCCAGCCCCCTGCCCGCAAGCAGCGGGACGATCTGGCGGGCGTAGTCCGTCGCCAGGGGCGAGGCCCCCTCCTCGTAGTCGGCCGCGAAGCCCCCGCCGAGGTCCAGCGTGCGGACTTCGAAGCCCTCGCCGCGGAGGCGCTCGATCAGCTCCAGCATCTTCCGGATGGCGCGGACGTAGGGCTCGGCGGAGTAGATGGGCGAGCCGATATGGATGTGGATCGCGTCCAGCCGGGCGTGCTCGCCCCTGCCATGCGCGCGGAAGAACGCCGCCGCGCGCTCGACGTCGACGCCGAACTTGGACTCCCTCCGGCCGGTGGCGGTCTTCTCGTGGGTCCGGGGGTCGTAGACGTCGGGGTTGACGCGCAGGGCGCATCGCACCTGCCTGCCGGCGGCGGCCGCGAGGCGCGAGATGTTGTCGAACTCCGCCTCGGACTCGACGTTCAACAGCGCGACGCCGGCCTGGATGGCCTCGCGGATCTCGCGGTCGGTCTTGCCCACGCCGGCGTAGACGGTCTTGGCCGGGTCGGCCCCGGCGGCCAGCGCGCGGGCCAGCTCGCCGCCGGAGACGACGTCGAAGCCGCTGCCCGCCTCGGCGAGGAGCTTCAGCACCGACAGGTTCGCCAGCGACTTGACGGAGAAGCAGAGGGTCGGCTCGAGCTCGGCGAACGCCTCGGCGATGGCGCGGTAGTGGCGCAGCAGCGTCGCGGCGGAGTAGACGTACACCGGCGTGCCGACCGCGTCGGCGATGTCCGCCACCGGCACGTCCTCGCACCACAGCGAGCCGTCTTTGTAGGCGAAGAAGTCCATGGCCATCCTCGCAGCTCCCGTCGCGCTGGGGCTCCGAACCATGCAGGGTACCGGCTCGGGTCGGGCGACACAATGCGAACCGGCGCGCGCCTCCCCGCGACGGGGACTACGCGCCGTTCCGCACGAACCGGCGGACGGCGTCGGCCGCGCGCTGTCGGAGCAGTTCGGCCGGTCGGTGCATGGCGTCGGCGACGGTCACCTCGCCGGCCACCAGGGGACGCACGGCGGCGAAGAGCCCGCCGTGGTCGAGGCCCGTCTCGGCCTGGGCGGGAATGCACAGCACGGGGACGGCGGCCTCGCGGGCGACGCGGGCGACGCCGACGGCGGTCTTGCCGGAGAGGCTCTGGCGGTCGAGCTTGCCCTCCCCGGTGAGGCACAGGTCGGCCCCGGCCAGACGGGCGGACAGGCCGACGGCGTCGGCGACGATCTCCACGCCGCGCTGAAGCTCGGCGCCGAGGAACGCCACGAGCCCGGCGCCGAGCCCCCCGGCGGCTCCCGCGCCCGGCAGGTGTTCCACGTCGAGCCCCAGGTCGCGGCGGATGACCTCGGCCAGGTGCGCCAGGGCGGCCTCGAGCTGCTCGACCATCTCGGGCGTGGCGCCCTTCTGGGGCCCGTAGACCCGCGCGGCGCCGCTGGGGCCCGTCAGCGGGTTCGTCACGTCGCAGGCGACGCGGATGCGCGCCTGCGCGACGCGGGGGTCGCGCCGGGCGAGATCGATTCGGTGGACCGCCGGCAGCCCGCCGCCGGCCAGCCCGCAGACACACGGCTCGCCCGCCGCATCGGTGAAGGCCACGCCGATCGCCTGGGCGCAGCCGCAGCCGCCGTCGACGGTCGCCGAGCCACCGATGCCCACGAGGATCTCGCTCGCCCCCGCGTCGAGGGCCGCGCGGATCAGCTCGCCCGTGCCGTAGGTCGTGGTGCGCAGGGGGTCGCGCCGCGCCGGGGGCACGAGGTCGAGCCCGGACGCGGCGGCCATCTCAATGACCGCCACCTTGCCCGCGGCCGCGGCCCGGCCGCCCAGCAGGCCGAACCCGGCGTCGAGCGGCTCGCCCAGGGGCCCGGCGACGCTGGCGGTGCGGACCGTCCCGCGGGTGGCCGCTACCATCGCCGCAACGGTTCCCTCCCCGCCATCGGCCATGGGGCAGGCATCGATGGTCGCGCGCGGGAGGGCGGCGCGGACGCCGTCGGCCAAGGCCTCGGCGACCTCCGCGGCGCTGAGCGTCTCCTTGAAGGAGTCGGGCGCGATGACGATCTTCATGCGTTCGTCCTCGTGGAGGCGAGACGTCGCGGTTGGCTGCCGCCCCGGCCAGCGAACCGGCCGGCACCCAGGCGCGCCGCCGGATCAGATCTCGTCCGCGCCGCGGCCAGGCCTGCTCTTCGGCTTGGGGCGAGGCCCGGTTGCGGGGGCCCGGCGGGCGCGGAGATGCACCCAGGCCGCCACCGTGCCGCGCGCCACGCCCAGTCGGACGCGCTGGTCGGGCTTGACGTCCTCCAGCAGGATGCCCAGCGACTCCAGGTCGAGGACGTAGTAGTTGTCCACCTGGAAGACGACGTCCTTGAGGCGCAGCCGGATCCGGTCCGCCGGCCCGCCCGCGTCGATGCCGACGATCATCAGCCCGTTCTCCATCGGCAGGCGCAGCTCCCGCGCCAGCCGGGGCGTGACCTCCCGCAGCGTCAGGCCGAACAGGCGGCGGGCGAGGAGCTTGCCGTCGGGGCGGGGCTTGGCCTGCACGGGCACGGCCACGGCGAGGGTCTTGCCGTCGCGGACACACGTCAGGCGGGCCGTCGTCGGCGCGCCCGCCGCCAGCATCGCGCAGGTGAAGTCCGGGATCTGCCGGACGGGCTTGCCGTTCAGCTCGACCAGCCGATCGCCGGCGCGGAGCCGCTCGCCGGCAGGCGTGTTCGGGCGGACCGCGGCGACGTACAGCTCGTCGCCGTCGTCGGTGTGTCGCTGCCGGATCTCCGCGCCGAAGACGGCCCGGTTGATCCGCTCGAAGTTCAGCAGGTCGGGGAACTGCCGGATCAGCGCGTCGACGGGGATGGCGAAGCCGATGTTCTGGGCGTCGGGGCGGATGGCGGTGTTGATGCCGATCAGCTCGCCGCAGATGTTGAGCAGGGGCCCGCCGCTGGAGCCGGAGTTGATCGGCGCGTCGGTCTGGATGATGCCCTCGTAGGTAACGCCGGAGGCAAACGCCAGCTTGCGGTCCAGGGCGCTGATGATGCCGCTGGTGACGGTGTGCTGGTAGCCCAACGGGTTGCCGATGGCGAGGACCGTCTCGCCGACCATGAGGTCGTCGCTGCGGCCGAGGGGCAGGTAGGCCAGCTCGCGCCCCTTGGGCGGGTCGATCCGGAGGACGGCCAGGTCGTGCTTCGCATCCGAGCTGATGATCTTCGCCGGGTGCCGGGACTTGTCGGCGAGCATGACGGTGATCTTCCGGGCTCGCCGCACGACGTGGGCGTTGGTGATGATGTACCCGCCCCGGTGGACCAGGAAGCCGCTGCCGAGGCTCTGCACCGGCACCTCGCGCCGGAACGGGCTGGGGAAGATGTCCTCGAAGGGGTCGCGCCCGAACAGGCCCCACCGGACGGTGACGACCTTCTCGGCCGAGATGTTGACGACGGCGGGTTTGGCCTTGAGGTACGCCGCCACGACGGGCGTCCGGCGCTTGGCCTGCCGCGCCGCGGCGTCACCCATCGCCGGCGCCGCCGCAAGCAGACCAGCCAGCAGACACAGAGCTCCTCTGGTCATCTCACGCTCCCGTTGTACTCACAACTCCAGCACTTCCAGACGCTTTCGGGAGTACGTGCTGCCGATGTTGACGACCTTGATCCGCCCGACGGTCGTCTCCGCGGGCCAGTGCGAGTGCCCGCAGAAGACGTGGGAGACCTTCGGGCAGTCGCGAAGAACGGCGCCGAGCCGCGCGGCGCCCATGTAGGCGGCCGCGAAGGCGAACGGCGCGGGCCGGCCCTTCGGCACCAGGTCCGCGAACGGCAGGTGGTGCACGAACGCCACGATCCGCTCGACGCGCCCGGCGATCTGGGCCAGGTGCCGCGAGAGCTTCGCGGCGAGGTCCTCGAGGAACTCCTCGTCGCTGACGCCGAGGCGGACGTGCCGGCCGTCCATCCACCGCGTTCCCATTCTCATGTGCGCCTCGGTCAGCACGTCGCGGTGGGCTTCCAGCAGGTCATCGTGCCGGCCGAGGTGCGCCGCCGCCCCCGGCGCCACCTTCGCCCGGTAGAACGCCTCGGGGATGCCCAGCGACTCGTCGCGGAAGGAGTAGTCGTACCATCCGACGGACCCGGCGAGCCCGACGGCGTCGAGGACGACCGGGGCGTGATCCAGCAGGTGGAAGCCCTCCTCGGCCGCGACGCGCGGCAGGAGCTGCTCGTAGCGCTGGAGGGAGGTCTCCCCCTCGCGGCACCAGAGGCAGTGGTTTCCGGCGACGAGGAAGCGACGCCCGCCAAAGCCCGCGAAGAGCCGCAGGCACCGACGAAGCGGCGTCGGATCGGCCCCGGCGGCGTCACCCACCAGGACGAAGGCGTCGCCGCCAAGGGCGCACACGCGCCCCGCGAGGCGCCGCGCCGGGTCGCGCGACCTCGGGATGTCGTAGTGCAGATCGGCGGTGACCAGGATCCTCATGGACAAGCGATGGATTATAGGCCCCGCGGTGCGCGGGGACCACCTGCCCTGTGGTACGACCGGCCGGGCGCGAGGTTCCGCCGGAAGGTGGGCTGTTCCGGCGAGACGTCTTGGGGAAGCCTGTGGGCCGCCTGGGATCTTGAGGTATAATGGCTCGTTCGACGCCTGTTTGACAACGGGCGGCCTGCGCATATCATGGCGGGCTACCTGTCGTCTGCGCCCCGTTGCGTGATCCCGGGCTGTACACCATGGCTGACAACAAGGTCCGTGAGACATTCCGTGCCAGGGAACTGGCGGTCTGCCTGAGCTATTACGATCTCGGGATCATCAGCGAGATCGAGGAGTTCGCGAGGGGTTCACGACGTGCGCCGAAGGTGGTGATCGACTGCGAACGGGGCCGGTTCCTCTTCAAGCGCCGCACCATGGGCAGGGACGACCTGGCCAAGGTGGCCTTCACCCACCAGATCCAACTGACCCTCGCCGGGCAGAACTTCCCCCTGCCCCACCTGCTGGGCACGCGGGACAGCAACAACTCCATGCTCGTCTGGGAGGACGGCATCTACGAGATGTTCGAGTACATCGTCGGCAGCAGCTACGACGCCTCCCTGGACGCGACGTTCCACTCCGGCAAGATCCTCGGGCTCTACCACAAGCTGCTCCAGGACTTCCGCAGCGACTACCAGCCCCCCACCGGCAGCTACCACGGCGCCAAGGCCATCCAGCAGGCCATCCGCAAGACGGTCAGCTCCCTGCCGATGGACTCGCGCCCCCCCACGGAGGAGCTCACCGAGACGGTCGGCGCGCTGGAGCAGGCCTACAAGAGCAGCGCCCGCAAGGTCCACGAGCTGGGCCTGGCCCACTGGCAGAGCCAGATCGTCCACGGCGACTGGCACCCGGGCAACATGCTCTTTCGCGAGGGACACGTGGTGGCCGTCATCGACTACGACGCCGCGCGCCTCCAGCAGCGGGTGATCGACCTGGCCAACGGGGCGCTCCAGTTCTCCATCCTCGGCGGCGCCGACGACCCCACGACCTGGCCGGACTACCTCGACCAGTCCCGCTTCAAGCGGTTCATGCGCGGCTACGACTCCGTCAACGTCGTCTCCGTCGCCGAGCTGAAGGCCGTGCCCTACCTCATGTGCGAGGCGATGATCGCCGAGGCGGTCCTGCCCATCGCCGCCACGGGCAGCTTCGGGCGCCTCGACGGCTTCGGCTTCCTCCGAATGGTCCACAAGAAGATCAAGTGGATCCTCGCCCACCTCGACGAGATCGGCCGCGTCCTGGAGGACTAGCCCCGCCCCGCCGCTGGGCGTGAGGCCCGGACGGCCTCAACCTGCTGTCTCGCGCCCCGTCGCCCCCCCTGCGCCGCGGAGCTGCTCTTGCCCGAACGGGCAGAGAGACAGGATGCGGCAATCGACGCACCTGGGCCGCCGCGCGCGGCAGGTGGCGCGGCCGTGAGCGATCAGCAGCACGTGCATCGCGTAGCGATCGCGGGGCGCGATCAGCGGCGTCAGGTGCTCGTGGGCGCGGTGCGGCGGGACGTTGTCCGGGAGCACGCGCAGCCGGCGGCAGATCCGCCCGATGTGCGTGTCCACGGGGAACACGGGCATGCCGAGGGCGAACAGGAGCACGCAGAGGGCGGTTTTCGGCCCGACGCCGTCGAACCGCAGCAGCGCGTCGCAGGCCGCGGCGGGGTCCATCTCGGCGAGGAAGCCCAGCTCGATGCGGCCTCGCTCGGCCCGCACCTGGCGCAAGATCCGGCGGATCCGCGGCGCCTTGATGCGGCTCAACCCGCTGACGCGAATGCACCGCTCGATGGCCGAGACGGGCGCGTCGGCGGCCGCGTCCCAGGTGGGGAAGCGTCGCTTGAGCCGGCGGAAGCCGGCCGAGCTGTTCGCGTCGCTGGTGTTCTGGGAGAGGATCGTGCCGACCAGCATGTCGACGGGGTCGCGTGGCCCGGCCCACCGCCGCGGGCCGTACGCTCGCCGCAGCTCGCTCAGCACGCGCCGGAGAACGTGACGTGGACTGCCGCCGGTGCTGGTGCGCCGAGCCGCCATGATCGGCGGACAGACTCGCCAACAGGACCTCGCCTGTCAAGGCGCGTCGTTCCGCCGCGGCGGCCGTGCCCTTCGCAGGCGGGCCCGCCGCCCGTCACTTGCCGCCGACGGGCTCCGGCGCGGACGGCGCGGACGGTGCGGACGTTTCGGGCTCGGCCTCGCTCGTCGGCACCGGGGCCTTCATGGCGGCCCGCACGCGCGCCAGCGCCCGCTGGCCGTCCTCCACGGCCATGTACAGCGACGGCACCAGCAGGAGCGTGATGAGCGTGGCGAACAGGATGCCGAAGCCCAGCGAGATGGCCATCGGGATCAGGAACCGCGCCTGGAGGGACGTCTCGAAGATCATGGGCGCCAGCCCGCCGAAGGTGGTCAGCGTGGTCAGCAGGATCGGGCGGAAGCGCTGGATGGCGGCGTCGTGGACGGCCTGCCGGGGCGGGAAATGGGCCTCCCTCCTTCGGCGGTTGGCGAAGTCGATCAGGACGAGGGAGTCGTTGACCACCACGCCGGCCAGCGCCACGATGCCCAGGACGCTGACGACGCTCAGGGAGTAGCCCATGATCAGGTGCCCGAGCACCGCGCCGACGACGCCGAAGGGGATGCTGACCATGACGATCAGCGGCTGGGCATAGCTGCGGAACGGAATGGCCAGCAGCGCGAAGATGGCCAGCAGCGCCATCGCGAAGGTGACCTCGAGGCTGCCGATGCTCTCGCGCTGGTCGGCCTGTCGGCCCTCGAAGCTGAAGCCCAGCCCGGGGTAGCGAGCCTGCAGCGCCGGCAGCGATTCGGACTCCAGGCTCCGGATGACTTCGCCGGCCTGGCTGCGCGGCGTCACCTCCGCGAGGACACGGATGCTCCGCCGCCCCTCGCGGCGGTTGATCTCGGTGTAGGCCCTTCCCCGGCGGGCGGTGGCCACCTCGCGGAGCATCACTTCCGTGCCGGCCGGCGTGCGGAGGATCAGCTCGTCGAGGTTGTACTCGCTGATCCGTTCGCGCTTGGGCAGGCGAACCATGATCTTGATCTCGTTGCGCCCCCGCTGCTGCCGAATGGCCTCGGCGCCGTAGAAGGCGCTGCGGACCTGCCTCGCGACACTCCGCGCGGTCAGGCCCAGCATCTTTCCCTCCGGCTTGACCGTGAAGTCCAACTGCTGCTTGCCGCGCTGGTAGCCCTCGTAGACGTCGGAGGTCCGCGGGAACCCCCGCAACTGCTCCGCCAAGTCGCTGCACGCGCGCTCCAGGGCCGGGATCCTCCGGTGGCTCAGCTCGACCTCCAGCGCCGGGCCGCGCCCGGGACCGCCGAAGTCGCTCTCGAACCGCACGTAGCTGGCGCCGACCACCTCGCCGACCCTCTCGCGCCAGCGCCGGACGAACTCCGCCGTGCTCATGATCTCGTCCCGCACCTCCGCGTCGGCCAGGTACGCCCGGACGACCACGTGGTGGCTGCCCTCACGGCCGACCTGGGCGTAAATGCCTTCGACCAGCTCTTCGCGCCCGCACTCGGCGACGACGTCCCGTATGCCCCGGACCATGCGCTGCATGACGGCCTCCGTCCTCTCGACGGCCGAGCCGTAAGGCAGGTAGACCTCGACGCGGCCCCAGTCGCTCTCGACGCGGGGGAAGCTCTGGAAGCCCATGCGTCCGCTGAAGGCGTAGCCCAGCGCGGCGGCGAGCACGGCGACCGCCGCGGCGATGGTGACATAACGGTGCCGCAGGGCGAAGTCGAGGAAGCCTCCGTAGCGCCGGCGGACCCAGCGCGCGAAGGCCCGGCTGAAGGCCTGCTGGCGGGTATGCAGCCAGCCCGACAGTCCGCGCCGCATGCGGTCGCGCTGATGGCCCAGATGGCTCGGCAGCACGAACAGCGCCTCCAGCAGGCTGATCAGGAAGACCACGATCACCACCAAAGGGATCATCCCGAAGATCTTCCCCATGCGGCCCGGCATGAAGTACAGGGGAAGGAAGGCGACCATGTTGGTCAGGATGCTGAACGTGACGGGCATGGCCACTTCGCGAGCGCCCCGGATGGCCGCCTTGAGGAACGGCATCCCCTCCTGGTGGTAGTGGTAGACGTTCTCGCCGACGACGATGGCATCGTCGACGACGATACCCAGGGTGATGATGCAGGCGAACAGCGTGACCATGTTGATGGTCACGCCGGTGGCCGGCAGCAGCAGCAGCGCCCCGAGGAAGGAGATGGGGATCCCCATCATCACCCAGAACGCCAGGCGCGCCTCCAGGAAGAGCCCCAGCACCAGCAGCACGAGCACCAGCCCCAGCGAACCGTTGCGGACGAGCAGGCTGACGCGCTGCCAGTACACGTCGGCCATGTCGCGCCGAATCGCCAGGTCGATCCCCGGCGGCAGCGCCGGGCGGACGTCTTCCAGGATGCGCTTGACCGCCCCGGCGACCTGGATGGGCGTCTGGTCGCCCACGCGGTAGACGTCGACCATGACCGCGGACTGGCCGCTGTAGGTGGCGTGGTAGTCGCTGTCCTCGTAGCCGTCCTTGATCTCGGCGACGTCCTCCAGCAGCACCTCCGTGCCGTCCGCGGTCGTGATGATGGGCAGCTTGGCGAACTGCCGCCCGTAGTCCCGGCGCTCCTTCACGCGGAGGAGCACCTCCCCGCCGCGGGTCTTGATGCCCCCGCCGGGAAGCTCGACCGAGGCGTTCCGCAGCCGCCCGGCCACCTCCTCCAGCGTCAGCCCGTACCGCCGCAGGTTCGCCTGGGCGATCTCGATGCTGATCTCCATCCGCCGAACGCCCGACAGGTCCACCTGCGTGATGTCCGGGTCCTGGAGGAACCGGTCGCGGAGCTGCTCGGCCAGCTCGTGCAGGACGCGTTCCTCGGCCGGGCCGAACAGCGCCACCTGGATGACGCCCCGCCTGCGCGAGACGATCGTCACCCGCGGTTCCTCGGCGTCCTCCGGGAACGTGGTGATCCGGTCCACCTCGTTCTTGATGTCGTTGGCCAGCTTCTGGATGTCCGCCCCCAGCAGCAGCTCCACGGTCACCGTGCCCGAGCCCTCCCGCGCGACGGCCGTGACCTCCTTCGCCCCGTCCAGCCCGCGGACGACCTCCTCAATGGCACGGACGATCCCGCGCTCCACTTCCTCGGGGCTGGCGCCGGGGTACGGCACGGTCACGCTGACCAGGTCCAGCTCGATGTCCGGAAAGACCTCCTGCTTGATGTTCCAGAGCATCAACACCCCGCCGACCAGGCAGGCCCCCATGATCAGGTTGGCCGCCACGGAGTGCCCCGCCATGTAGGCGATGGGCCCGCGGCGCGGCGAGGCCTCCGGCGTGGGGCCCGGCGCGGGGGTCATGGCCTGGTCTCCGGGTCCGCGGCGGGCGGCGTCGCTTCCCCGGGGCTCGAGGCGGGCGCCCGTGCCTCGCGGAGCTTCATGCCCTCCACCGGTGTCGCCAGGTCGCTCACGACGAGCCTCTCGCCGTCCTGGAGCCCCTCGCCGACGTAGACGCGCTGCGGCTCGCGGTGGACGATGCTGACCCTGCGGATCTCGAGCGTGTCGTCCGGCCCCATGACCCACACGCGGTCGCCGTCATGCAGGGCGGACCGGTCGAGGGCGACGACGCCCGCCAGATCGCGCCCCTCCAGCTTCACGCGAACGACCGACCCGGCGATCAGGGCGGGCCTGCCGGCATGTTCGTCCCGGAGCGACAGCGGATCCTCCACGGCGACCAGCAGGCGGGCCATGAGGCTCTGCTCTTCGAGCTCGGCCTCCTGGCGAATGACGTGCCCGGTTCGGAAGGCGTCGGGGCCCCACGCCGCTTCGTAGTAGATGCGACCCGGCGAGCCGGTCTGCCCGGCCTGTCGCGGGATCGTCAGCCACGTCAACTCGTCGACCGGCACGGCGACCTCAACCCAGTACTCGTCGGTGCCGATCAGCCGGGCCAGCGGCGTCTGCGGCGAGACCTGCGAGCCCAGGTCCACGTGCTTGGCGGCGACCAGCGTGTTGAACGGGGCGCGAACGGTCGTCCGCGTCAGCTCCAGTTGGGCCTTCCGGAGGGCCACGTCGGCGGCGGCCTTCGTCGCGCCCGCCGCCCGGCTGGTGGCCTCGGCCGCCTTCTTCGCCGCGCGGGCTGCATCGCAGGCCGCCTGGAACGCGCGGAGCTGCGGCTGGCGCAGCACCCACTCGAGGTCCTGCTTCCCCACCGTCTTGTCGAGCAGCTCGTACCCGTGCCGCGCGACGTCCTGCTGGCCCTCCTCCAGCTTCAGGTCGCACTCGGCGCGGGTGACGTCCGTGGCTCGCTGGGCGACCTCGCTGGCGCGCTGGTCTACGTCGGCGGCGGCCTTGGCCACCTGCGTCGCCTGCTGATCCACCGCAAACTGGTAGTCGTTCGGGTCGATCCGGACGATCATCTCGCCGGCGGCGTAGCGCCCCCCGGGGACCAGCTCGTCGCTGATCTCGACGATCTGCCCGCTCACCTGCGGGGTCAGCTCGACCGTCCGGGCCGGCCTCACCGGCCCCATGACGTCGACGATCACGGCGTGCGTCTGCGGCCGGACCCGCTGGACCTCCACGAGCGTCGCCGTCGGGCCCGGCGGACGGCGCCGTGCCTGCGGCGGCGTGATCAGGTAGTAGTACGCCAAGCCCCCGCCGCCGCCCAGGATGGCCAGCACCAGCACCAGCCGCGCCGTCGCTCCGATCCAGTGGGCGGCTGCCCCCGAGGGGGCGCCGGCCGGTCCGCCCGGGCTGGGGACACCTGTGTCATTCGCCGTCATGGTCTCTCCTGGTCTCCTTTGCCGGTTCCGTCGGGCGCCTCGGCCGGCGCGGCGGGCCCCGGCGAGGCCAGGCCCCGCCGCAGGCGCTCGACCGGGCCGTGCACGCGCCGCGCGGGCCGGGGCGGCTCGGGAAGCTCCCAGCCGCCGCCGAGGGCGCGGTACAGGTCGATGCGGAACTGCACCAGCCGCCGCCTCGCCTGGAGGTACGTCCGCTCCAGGCGCTGGTGGCTCAGCAGCGTCGTCAGGAAGCGCACGAAATCCCCGCCGCCCTTCATGTAGTCCCGCCGCGTCTGGTCCGACGCCTGGCGCGACAGCTCCAACTGCTTGCGGAGGCTGGCGAGATACTCGCGCTGCTTGGCCTCGCGCCGGAGGGCGTCCTCCACCTCCCGCAGGGAGGCCAGCACCGCGCGGCCGTAGGCGTGGAGCTGCTCGTCCGCCGCGGCACGGGCGCGGTCCACCTCCGCGGCCCGCAGGCCCGCGTCAAACAGCGGCGCCGCGGCATTCGCCGCCATGCTCGCCAGCCAGTTGTCGAAGAGCTCCCGGACGCGTTCGGCCGAGGTGCTCCCGGTGGCCGTCAGGCCCACCCTCGGGAAGCGGTCGGCGATCGCCGCCGCCACGCGGTGGTCCGCCGCACGCACGCGAAGCTGCGCGGCGCGAACATCGGGGCGCTGGGCGATCCGCTCGGCCGGAAGGCCCGTCCTCGGCAGCGGCAGGGGCGTCGGCAGCTCGCGTGACTCCGGGGCGCGGAAGCCCATCGGCTCGCGCCCGAGCAGCACCGCCAGGGCGTGCCGCTCCACGGCCAGGTCGCCCTCGGCCTGGACGCGCTCGCCCCGGGTGGACTCCAGGAGCTGGCGCTGCTGGAGCACGTCCGTGGCCGAGGCCTGCCCCCGGCGGAACATCACCGTGATGATGTCCAGGTAGTCGCCGTTGGTCTTGCTCTGCGCGTCGAGCAGGTCGAGCTGGCGGCGCAGCTCCACGACGCGATACCACGCGCCCGCCACCTCGGCGCTGAGGGTCATCGCCGCGGAGCGGAGGTCCTGCTCGGCCGCTCGGACGTCGAGCTCGCTCGCCTCGTACGCGGAGCGGACACGGCCCCACAGGTCCAGTTCGTACTCGGCGGCGAGCCCCAGCCTGACCTCGTTCTGGTAAGCCCTGGGGTGACCCTCGATCGAGGTCAGCGTGCGCGACCCCCCGGCCGTGCCGTCCAGCGACGGCAGCAGCGGCGCCACCCGCTGTCGCGCGACAGCCCGCGCCTGGGCCAGGCGATCCCACGTGCGGCGAAGGTCCAGGTTGCCCCGCAGCGCTTCGGCCACCAGCCCGTCCAGCGCCTCGTCGCCGAGGCCCGTCCACCACTGGTCCGCCTGGTTCGCGTCGCCATCGGCCGAGAAGGCCTCCGGCAGCGTCACCGGCACGCCGGGGGCCTCGACCTCCGGCGTGCAGCCGTTGGCCGCCATCGCTGCCGTCAGCAGCAGCGCCGGGCGGAAGCTCGCGCGCAGCGCGGTCACGGGGCGTCTCCTTCCCTGGCGGCCGCCTCTTCCATCCCGCGGCGAACCTCGCGAAGCCCGGCGAGGGAGAAGCGGGTGATGTGGTCGGCGAGCTTTTCGGGGGCCTCCCGATAGGGAGGAGCCGGCGGCTGCGGGGGCACCGGGCCCTTGCCGAAGTGCCCGCGATGCCAGTCCCGGTGCATCACGTGCATGCACTGGCTGATGATGCTGCGCATGCAGAGATGGACCAGGTGATCGTCGGCGTGGTCGCCCAGCAGTTGGCGGACGACCTCGAACGTGCCCCGCCGCAGGGGCTCGATGGCCTTCCGCATCGCTTCGTGGAGCAGCCCCGTGGGGTTGCCCATCTCGTGGCGAACGATGGCGAACTCCGGGCTGCCCGGGCTCATGATCCGCCGGAGCAGCGCGAGGATCCGCGCCCGGAGCCGCTCCTCCGGCGGGTCGTCCGCCCGCGCGCCCCCGCCCGGGGGATGGGCTCGCAGCGATGCCTCGAACGAGTGCCGCCACGCCTCGACGTAGAGGCTGGCCTTGTCGCCGAAATGGTAGTTCACGGCCGCGATGTTCGCCCCCGCGCGCTCGCAGATCTCGGCGATCGTGGCGGCCCGGTAGCCCTTGTCGGCGAAGACCCGGCAGGCCGCCTCCAGCAGGCGCTCCCGGGTGCCCTTCCCTGCTTTATCCGGTTGGACCATGCTGTCAGCCCTCGATCCGAACCGCCATTTTAATCAAACGATTGAAACATTCAATGGGTTTTCTTGCCTTTCGCCGTCGCCAGAGGGCACCCTCGCGAATGAGGAACATAAAGCCTTGCTTAAAAGGAGCGTAAGGCAGGAAGAGCCGTGTCGTCAGTGACGGGCTTCCGCAGGTGGGTGCAGTGAGACGTCCGCAGGCGAGTTCCGCGCGGCGACCGGACCGGGGGCTACTTGGCGGGCTCGTCGAGCAGCGGCGCGGGCGCTGCGGGCCGACGCCGGAACCGCGAGACCAGCCAGTCCCTCGTCACGAACCAGATCCACGACCAGAACACCTTAAAGGCCGTCCGCCGCAAGCGGCTGAGGTTCGTCCGCTTGCTGAACAGCGAGCGCAGGAACCGCCACCGCAGGTACACGCGCCGGTACGCGCGGTACATGATGCCGTCCATCTCCGGCTTGGGGAGTTGGCCCTCCATGGTCGGAGAGGTGAAGTCGTACCGGTCCCAGTCGCGCTCCACGAGTTTCCCGGAGGCCTTGGCCTCATCGTACAGGTCGGAGCCGGGAATCGGCGTGGCGACGGTGATCTGCACCACGTCCACCTCGGTGGTCGCGATGAACTCAGCCGTGGTCTCCGTCTCCTCCCGCGTCTCCCCGGGCAGCCCGAGAACGAACGTGCCCCACACGCCGACGTCGTGGGCGTGGAGCATCTCAACGGCCTTGTCCATCTGCTCGACCGAGATGCCCTTCCGCGAGGCGTCCAGGAGCCTGCGGACCGGGGTCTCCAGGCCGACGAGGACGGCGGCAAAGCGCGCCCTGCCCATCCACTCCGCCACCTCGGGGTGCTTCGCCAGCAGGTCCACCCGCGCCTGGCACCAGAAGTGGGCGTCGGTCTTGCGGTCGACGATGGCCTGGCAGATCGCCTTCACGCGGCGGATGTCGTTCGAGAAGTTGTCGTCGGCGAAGAAGATGACCTTCGGCTCGGGGTAGCGTTCCAGCAGGTCGTCCACCTCCTGCATGACGCGGCCGACGCTCTTGGGGCGCCACCTGCCCCGGTGGAAGTTGCGGATGGAGCAGAAGGAACAGCGGAACGGGCAGCCGCGGCTGGCCTCGATCCCCTCCACACGGTACTCGCCCATGCGGTAGCGCGAGCGGTCGGGCAGCAACTCCCGCGCGGGCAGCCGCACCGTGTCCAGGTCCTCGATGAGCGGCCGGTCCGGTTCGTGACGGATGGTTCCGTTCTCCCGCCACGACACGCCGGCGACCCCGCGGAAGCTCCCGCGGGTCAGGATCTCGCACAGCGTGATCTCGCCCTCGCCCCTCACCACGGCGTCGATGTGACCGGGACCGAGCATCTCCTCGGCGAGGAAGGTGGCCTGCTGGCCGCCGACGAGGATCCGGAGGTCCGCCTGCCGCCGCCGGAGGGCCTCGACGAGGGCCAGCGTGTAGTTCGTGTGGGAGGCGCTGTTGAGGCTGATCCCCACGATGTCCGGGTCCGCCTTCAGCAGGTCCTCGGCATGGGCCTCCACGTCGCGCCCCTTGCCGCGCATGTCGGCAAGCTCCACGTCCGCGTGGGCGCGTGTGTGGGCCGCAAGCGTCTCAATCCCGAGCGGAGAGGCAGAGAAATAGTCGTCGTACCCGACCTGCAGCCCCGTGGGCATCACCAGAAGTAAGCGCACGCGCGTTCATCCTTAGGTAGGTAGAGATAGCCCAGGAGCATACAGCATTGCCCCGCGACGACCAATGGAATTATACTCCCCCCCCGACCCCGGAGCGCGGTGCCCCGACCGGCGGACCTCCACGAGGGGGCAGGAAGGACAGAATGAGAGGCTTCCGGCTTCTGTGTCTTCTGGCGATGACGGCGTCGGTGGGCTGCAGTGCGGCGGCCGCCGACGGGCCGGACGCGCCGGCCCCCGTCCGCTACGGCCCGGGGCGCCTGCTCGGCACCCTCGCCAACGAGAAGATCGACGAGAGCAGCGGGCTGGCGTGCAGCCGGCGCAGGGACGGGGTGTTCTGGACGCACAACGACTCGGGCGACAAGCCCCGTCTCTTCGCCTTCGACGGGAAGGGGCGCCATCTCGGCGAGTACGAGGTCCGCGGCGCGCGCAACCGGGACTGGGAAGACATGGCCTCGGTTCGCCTCGGCGGCACGGGCTACCTGCTGATCTGTGACACGGGCGACAACGACCGCAAGAAGACCTCCGTCACGCTCTACCTGGTCGAGGAGCCCGCGATCGATCCCGACAAGCCGGCAATCCAGGGCAAGCTCGACGTCGCGCGGAGCGTGCACTTCACCTACGACGACGGGCCCCAGGACTGCGAAGCCGTCGCCGTCGATCCCACGTCGCGGACCATCTACCTCGTCTCCAAGCGCGGCAAGCGGACCGTCTACGAGCTGCCCCTGACCCGGAAGCCGGCCGCCGGGAAGCTCGTCGCCCGCTCGATCGCCCGCCTGGGCATCACGCCCGCCGTCGCGATGGACATCTCCCCGGACGGCCGGCGGGCCATCGTGCTGACCTACCTCTTCGCGCACGAGTACCGGCGCGCCGCGGGCGAGACGTGGGCGAAGGCGTTCTCCCGGCGGCCCCGCACGCTGTGGATGCCCGGCCGGCGGCAGGGCGAGTCGATCTGCTACGGCCGGGACGGCAGGACGCTCTACCTGACCAGCGAGAAGCGCCCCACCCCCCTGCTGGAGGTCCCCGCGCGACCGGAGGAACCGGCCACGAGACCCAGGTGACGGCGCGCGCCGCCCCTGCTTGCTATTGGGCGGACCCGCCCGTACCATGCCCCGCGGAACTGGAGACGGCGCACATGACGGACGGTGGTTCGACGCTGGGCGTGGCGGTGGTCGGCTGCGGGACGGTCGGCGGGGCCACGGCGCTGCTGCTGACGCACGAAGGCAGCCTGCTGGCCGGACGCATCGAGCCGCGGATCGAGCTGCGGCACATCGTGGACGTGGGCTACGCCCACGCCCGGGAGCTGGGACTGGACGAGGGGCTCTTCACGCCGGACCTCGATGCGGCGCTGGCGGACGAGCGCGTCGGGGCCGTCGTGGAGTTGGTCGGCGGGATGACCGTCGCCAAGGAGATCATCGAGCGGGCCCTGCGCGCGGGGAAGTCCGTCGTGACCGCCAACAAGGCCCTGCTGGCCCACCACGGCGTGGAGCTCTGCGCCCTGGCGAGGGCCCACGGGGCGTCGCTGTCGTTCGAGGCCAGTTGCGCCGGCGGCATCCCCATCCTCCGGGCGCTGTGCGACGGGCTCGTTGCCAACCGCATCGAGGCCCTCTACGGCATCGTCAACGGCACCTGCAACCACATCCTGACGGCCATGACCCAACGCGGGCAGCCCTACGCCGACGCGCTGGCCGACGCCCAGGTCCAAGGGCTCGCCGAGGCCGATCCCACGCTGGACGTGGCGGGCACGGATTCCGCCCACAAGCTGGCGATCCTGGCCGCCCTGGCGTTCGGCGCGAGGATCGACTGCGAGCGGATCCCCGTCAGCGGCATCGACTCGCTGGACCTGTGCGACGTGAGCTACGGGCAGGAAATCGGGTACGTGATCAAGCTGCTGGCGATTGCGGCCCGGCAGGGCGACGGGCTGATCCTCCGCGTCGGCCCGGCGTTCATCTCGAAGGAGCATCCGCTGGCGTGGGTTTCCGGCCCGTTCAACGCCGTGAGCGTCTACGGGCACGCCACCGGGCACACGATGTACTACGGTCGCGGGGCGGGCGGGCGGCCGACGGCCTCGGCGGTCGTAGCGGACCTGGCGGCCGTCGCGATGGGCACGGCCGGCGAGCTCTTCACCAAGCTGCGGATCTGGCCGGACCGCTGCGAGGCGGCCAGCCAGCTCCCCATCGCCGCCGCGCGCAGCCGCCACTACCTGCGAGTGATGTGCGTGGACCGGCCGGGCGTGCTGGCGCAGTTAGCGGCCGTTCTCGGCCGGCACGACATCAGCATCTCGTCGGTCCTCCAGCGCGAGGCGCCCGACGGCGGCGAGGGCAACGTCGTGCCGCTGGTCATCACCACGCACAAGGCCCTGGAGGGCGACGTCACGGGCGCCCTGGCCGAGGTGAGCGCCCTGGAGGTCATCAAGGCCGACAGCGTCTGCATCCCCATCGTGGAAGAGCACCCCGAGCAACTGTGACCCACAGCCGGACGCCAGGATGAAATACGCACTGGTCATCACGGACGGGGCCGCCGACGTGCCGCTGGCGGAGCTCGACGGCAAGACGCCCCTGGAAGCCGCCCAACTGCCCCACATCGACTGGATCGCCCAGCACGGAAAGATCGGCACGGTACGTAACATCCCGGAGGGGATGGCCGCCGGCTCCGACGTGGCGATCCTCTCCGTGCTGGGCTACGACCCCCGGGAGCACTACACCGGCCGGGCGCCGCTCGAGGCGGCCGCCCAGGGGCTCAAGACCCGTCCCGACGAGTGGATCTTCCGCTGCAACTTCGTCACGCTCGTCGATGAGCGAATGGAGGATTACTCCGCGGGGCACATCTCCACCGAAGAGGCCCAGGCGCTGATCGACGAGCTCAACCGCCGCATCGCCCCCGACGGCGTGCGGTTCTACTGCGGCGTGAGCTACCGCCACCTCATGACCTTCCAGGGCGACTGCGCCGTCACGACCACCCCGCCGCACGACATCCTCTCCCAGCCCGTGGCCGACCACCTGCCCACCGGCGCCGGAAGCGACACCCTCCGCCGCCTCATGGAACGCAGCCAGGAGCTCCTCGCCGGCCACGAAATCAACGAGATCCGACGCGACCTCGGCGACAACCCGGCCACCAGCATCTGGCTGTGGGGCGAGGGGAAGATGCCGACGCTGCCGGCCTTTCGCGACCTGCACGGGCTGACCGGCAAGGCGATCACGGCGGTCGACCTCGTCCGGGGCATCGCCGCGCTGATCGGCTGGCAGCCGATCGACGTGGAGGGCGCGACGGGCTTCCTGGACACGAACTACGCCGGCAAGGGCGCCGCGGCCGTGGAGGCCCTCGACGACTGCGACCTCGTCTGCGTGCACGTCGAGGCCCCCGACGAGGCGGGGCACCACGCCGACCCCGGCGGCAAGGTCGCCGCCCTGGAGCAGATCGACCGCCACGTCGTCGGCCCGCTGCTGGAGCGCCTCCGGCAGGAAGGCGACGCGTGGCGGGTCCTGGTCCTGCCGGACCACCCCACCCCCTGCACGGTCCGCACGCACACGCGCGACGCCGTGCCGTTCGCCATCGCCGGCCGGGGCATCAAGGCCGTCATCCACGGGCCGTTCACGGAGGCCGAGGCCGCCCAGTCCGACCTCCACATCCGCCGCGGGCACGAGCTCATGGAGTACTTCCTGACCGTGCGCTAGCCGGGCGGAGGCCCCGACGCCCCGGGGGCGGGGGGCAGTTCCCGTCGAGGAAGAAGACCAGGTCCGGCGAGTCGACCAGGTCGAGATGGCCGCGCGAGCCGACGAAGAAGCTCCCGCGGTCCTCGCGGGCGTTCTTGAAGACGCTGTACAGCCGCGGGCAGTCCCGCGCCGGCAGGTACCGGACCGCCGCGGCACCGGCGGCGAACGGGTCGTCGGGCACGGCGGCAAGGTACTCGGGAACCAGCTCCGCGAGTTCCTTGGGGCGGTGGCCGTGGTCCAGTTCGTACAGGCGCATGGCCAGGGCCGCCGCGGCCATCCGCCGCGTCGCCAGGTTGCGGAACCGCACCTTGAAGGAGCGGTTCAGGCGCGGCAGCAGCAGCGCCACCAGGGTGCAGGAGGCGTTGGCGAAGCGCCGTCGCGGCAGCGTCCGGCGCGCGTCGCAGGCCTGGGGATACGTCGCCGCACGCGCCGCTTCGACGTCGCCGGCCATCTTCGCCAGCAGCTCCGCCTCGTCGGCGGCGTAGAAGGCCGGCAGGATCGCGCCCAGGTGCCCGCCGCCGCCCAGCAGCCCCGTGCGGCCCTGGGGCCAACGCGGCAGCCGGCGCAGCGACAGCCGGCCCGCCCGCGCCCGCTCGGCCATCTCGTAGGCCATGCTCCGCTCGCCCAGGATCGCGCGGTCGAAGCCGTCGCGGCGAAGCAGGTCGGCGATCAACCCGCGAGCGGCCCGGTGCGCCTCGCCGTCCTCCCGGGCTGCCGACAGGCGGGGCGCCATCTCCTCGATCGCCAGACACACCTCGCGGCGGATCCTGTCGGCCGTCTCGAAGGCCGTCAGGCACAGCACCGACTCGACCGACCGCGCCAGGGCCATCGCGTCGCGCAGCCGCTCGACGGCCCCGGCCGTCTCTCCGTCCTCGTTCGCCCTCAGCGCGTCCAAGCAGAGGAGGTCGCCCACGTCCGACAGCTCCCGGAGCCGGGGCGGGCGCCACCGGAACACGGGCTGGCGAAAGCGGATGCCCCAATCGGCCGACCGGCAGCGCCGCGCCCGGCGGCACAGCCCCAGGACCTCCTTCGACAAGGCCAGGGCCTCCCGGACGCGACGCGCGTCCCCGGGGCGGCCGCGGCGATGGGCCAGGACCCCGTCGCGCAGCAGGTCGACCAGATCCCCCCGGCGTGCGCGCGTCGCGGCGTGTGCGGCAGCGGCATCCCCCAGGCCGAACGCCCGCCGGTAGGTCTCGGCGGCTTGGCGGTGGTGTTCGGCCGCGTTCTCCGCGACCGCGGGGCGGGTCGTGGCGAAGTCCCGCCAGGCCAGCGGCTCGCCCCGTCTGCGGATGCGCTCCACGCACGCGTCCAGCCGCGCCTCGTCGCGGTGGAGCTTCGCCAGCAGCACGACGGCCCCGACCGCGGCACCGGCCAGCAGGAACAAGGCGATGCGAAGGACCCGTCGCAGGCGCCTGCCCCGGCGCCCGCGATCAGATGTCGAATCGGCTTCGGGCATCGCAACGTACCTCGAAGGGCGCGCGAGCCCCAACCAGGGACAAGACGCCGCGGCCCGAATTGCCCGGGGCGATGTCCTCTGTCCGTCGTTCTGCGGCCTTGGCGGAATTATACGGAACGGATCGTGCCCTGTCGGCGTGGCGGTCGAAAATGGATGGACACGGCGGCAGGATCGACTACATTCTCTGGACTTGCGCAGCGCCTCGCGAAGGCGCGGGCGGCCCCGCAGCGGAGCAGCGGCAGACAATGAGCACGGTCGTGATGAAGTTCGGCGGGACGAGCGTGGCCGACGCGGAGTTGATCCGTGCCGCGGCCCGGCGCGCCATTCGCGCCCAGAAGGCCGGGAACCGGGTCGCCATGGTCGTTTCGGCGATGGGAGCCACGACCGACCGGCTGGTGGACCTGGCCGCCCAGATCACTCCCAACCCGCCCAAGCGGGAGATGGACCAGTTGCTGGCCACGGGCGAGCAGGTGACGATCTCGCTGATGGCGATGGCGCTGGAGCAGATGGGCGCGGCGGCGATCAGCTTCACGGCCGGGCAGATCGGCATCGTCACCAACGACGCCCACATGAAGGCGAAGGTCAAGTCGATCGACGTGCGGAGGATCCGCCAGCACCTCGACGCGGGGCGGATCGTCGTCATTGCGGGCTTCCAGGGCATGACGGAGACCGGCGCGGTCACGACGCTCGGCCGCGGCGGCAGCAACGTCACGCTGGTGGCCATCGCCGCGGCGCTCGGGGCCGAGGCCTGCGAGAACTATACCGACGTCGACGGCATCTTCACCGCCGACCCGCGGATCGTGCCCAACGCCCGGAAGATCCACCGCATCAGCTACGACGAGATGCTCGAGCTCGCCAGCCTGGGGGCCAAGGTGCTCCACAACCGCTCCGTCGAGTTCGCCAAGAAATACAACGTGCCCATCCACGTCCGCAGCAGCAAGCACAACCGCAAAGGAACGATGATCGTGGCCGAGACCGAATCCATGGAGCGCATCGTCGTCAGCGGGGTCGCGCTGAAGGACAACCTCGCCCGCGTGACGCTGCGGGACGTGCCGGACCGCCCCGGCGTGGCGGCGGCCGTCTTCCACCAGATCGCCGCCCACAAAATCGTCGTCGACGACATCATCCAGACCATCGCCGACAACCGCCAGGCCACCATCTCCTTCACCATCGAGCTGGCCGACCTCGCCGATGCCAAGAAGGTCGTCGAGGGGATCGGCAGGGACCTCGGCTGCGCCGCGACGTTCGAGGACCGCCTGGCGAAGGTGTCGGTCGTCGGGATGGGCATGCGGATGCACACCGGCGTGGCCGAGCGGATGTTCGCGGCCCTGGCGAAGGCGAGGATCAACATCCAGAACATCACGACGAGCGAGATCAAGGTCTCCTGCCTGATCGATCGCACGGACGGGCAGCGGGCGCTGCGCCTGGTCCACGACGCGTTCAACCTGGGCGCCAAGCCGCGCGGGAAGACCAAGAGGAAGAAGTCGAAGAAACGCTGAGGCGCCAAGCCCGGCTTCCCGAAACGCAGAGACGGGTGGACCCACAGGTCCGCTCGTTTTCGTATTGCGGGGCCCACGTCTCTGCCCTACCTTGCGCGAGCAAGGGCTGGACCTGTGGGATGAAGCCGACGAAGCCCAAGCTGAGCGGTCGCCGCAGGCGCCTGCGCGTCGCGGCGAGGAAGGCGCGGTGGCCGGCCGTTGCGCTGGTGGTCGTCGCGCTGATCATCGTCGCGGACCGGGCAGGCCTCTTCGGCCTTCGCCCGGCGCCGACGGGCGACGACTACCGGCGCTATCACGGCAAGTCGTTCCGCGTCGTTCGCGTGATCGACGGCGACACGCTGGACGTCGACGCGCCCGACGGGCGCCGCGGGCACACCCGGATCCGCCTCTGGGGCGTCGACACGCCCGAGACCAGGCATCCCCAGAAGGGCGTGCAGCACTTCGGCCCCGAGGCGGCCGCCTTCACCCGCCGTGCCTGCGAAGGCAACACCGTGCGCCTGGAACTGGCCCCCCGCCGCACGAGAGACAGGTACCGCCGCCTCCTGGCCTACGTGTTCCTGCCCGACGGCCGCCTGCTCAACCGCGAGCTGGTCCGCCTGGGCTTCGGCTACGCCGACCCGCGCTACCGCCATCCCTACCGGGAGGAGTTCCTGCGGCTGCACGACACCGCGCGGGCGGCGCGGCGGGGGCTCTGGCGGGACGTGCGGCAGAAGGACCTGCCGTACTACCTCCAGAACGCACTCGGGTGCGTTCGCCTTCCGGAACGGCCTCCAGCGGGGGCGCCCGAGGGGGCTTACAGGTCGCTGACCTGGCCCTCGCGCCCGGGCTGGTGGCGGTCGACGGCGAGCTTGCCGCGGATGGATTCGAGGGCCTGGGCCTTCCTGCCGATCCGCCCGACCAGCAGCATCACGGGCAGCCGCCGGCTGTCGCGGAACGTGACGACGATCCGCCCGAAGCCGAGGATCCGCTCGAGGAAGTCGCTGGTGTCCACGCGGGTGTTGTAGTCCTCGCGGGAGATCTGCTCGCCCGTCTCGGTCAGGCCGACCTGGATGTTCATGTAGTTCGGCGTGATGGCGACGTAGTAGAACAGGCCCTTGACCCACGAGACGACCACGCCGATCGAGAAGATCGCCGCGATCAGCAGGAAGCCCATCCAGCTCATCGACACGGTGATCCTGCCCAGGGCGTTGAGGAAGGACCCCAGCCAGCCCAGCAGGTGCAGCCAGAGCAGCACGAGCAGCACGAACAGCACGACGATCGCCAGGACCTTGACGCTCATCTCGTACTCGTCGACGAGGAAGCACAGGACGAAGACGGCCAGCCACACGCCGCCGACCACCCGCGCCGCGACGTCGGCCGCCGAGGCGGGGATCGCCCCCAGGTCGATCATCAACATGACGCCCGCGCCCACGATCGACGCCAGGATCGCCGGGATGTAGAGCACCTTGCGGCTCCAGTTGAAGCAGACCAGCCACTCGTTGATGTCCGGGTCGTTCTTGAGCTGCAAGCCCACGCGGACCCGCGTCCGCAGCGTCCGGCGGAACAGCACGAACACCAGGGCCGTCAGGCCCATCAGGGCGAAGGGAATGCAGAGGACCACGTACTTGTCCCAGCCCCAGTTCCAGTCGATCTTCGCCAGCATCTTGCGTCCTTTCCTGTCGATCGCCACGGGCGAGGCACCACGGTACCCGACCGCGTCGCGGCGGGCAAGCCTGCGCCGGCGCCGATGACGTTCGACCCGGTCGCCTCGGCTCTCGCCGCGCGCCTTCGAGGCGGCGACCGCTCGCCGGGTTAGACGCGGCCGGCACGCGAGGAATTCAGGCGTCGCGGGCAGATAGACCTCTCGCCGGCCGGGCGGAGATGGCCGCGCGCCGAACGCGGACGTGTTTGCCCGGCGAGCGCCGGCGCACCCACCGCACGAACTTCCGGATCCCCGGGTGGCGGCGGATGGCCGACAGCGTGGCGTACTCCCGCTCCAGCTTCTTTGCCCCGAAGGTGGCGTGCAGCATGTCGTGGCACGCCCCGCACAACATCGCGATCCGCTCGTGCACTTCGCGACGCTCGAAGGCCTTCTTGTTCTGCTTGTTCTTGTGCCGGGTGCGAGGAATGAGGTGGTGCCGCTCCAGCTTGCCGACGGTCCGGCCGCACAGCTCACAGCGCTTGTCGTTCATCTCGCCTCGCCTCGTCGCGTCGCGGGCGCCCTCGCCCCGGGGCCCGTTCATTGTACCTGCCCGATCCGTCCGCGCATCGGCAAAGCCGCCCGAAGCCACGCACCGGCCGTCCGCGCCGATGCCCCGGGGCTCGCCCCTTGCAAGCCGCGCCCGAGCGGCTACGATACGCTCACACGCGACGGAAACGCTGGAGCCGTCTGGAAGTCTCGTCCGATACATCAAAGGAGTCTGTGCCGCTCGCGGAGAGATCGTGCGCGCCGCGATCGGCAGCCGGCGGGGCGGGCTTCCGCGGCGAGACGCATCGGTCGGCGAGGAACAAAGAGGCCCTGGAAGACAAGGCGGTCTATGGAGCCTCGACCCGAGAGAAGGCATGGCGACTACGAGCCGAGCGGCATCCGGCGGCTGCTGGGTGCGGCCGGGCGGCTCGTGGGCTTCTGCGCCGCGGCGGGGCTGGCGATGGCGATCTTCGGCTGCGTCCTGCTGCTGCCGGAGTGTGCCCGCCTGGCCAAGGCGCGCTACCACCTGGCCCGCCAGCAGGCGATCAACGCCGAGCTCGCCGAGCTCGTCCGCGCCAACGAGCGCCTGATCGCCAACCTGCCCGACGACCCCGTCCTCACGAAGCGGCTGGCCATGAACCAACTGGGCCTCTGGCCGGAGGACGAGGTGGTGGTTCCCGCCGTGCAGCGCATGCAACGCCCACCTCCCGCCGTCGTGCTGATCCGCCGGCGCGTCCGCCCGCAGCCCCCGAGCGGGTGGCTCCTCGACGCCGCCCGGCGCGTCTCGAAGCCCGGCACGAAGCGCGGGCTGCTGCTGCTGGCGGCCCTGGCCCTGTTCGCCGCGATCTGGGTCTTCCCGGCCAGGGACCCCGGCCGGAGGGAGAAGGTCCACCCGCCCGCGCCGTGAGCCGCCCAGAGCGCCGGTGGGCTTCGGCGGAGGGCCGGCGGGGCTCGCCCGTCCATCGACACCCCCCTATCGGCGGAAACGCAGCGTCTTGACCCAGGCAATATACGGCTTCTCGACCTGGTCGATCTTCCGGCCGAAGACGTGCTCGATGGCCCGGACGTCGGCGTTGCGGGCGCTGTGGTGGGCGCGGAAATGCTTGTAGAACTTCCGCAGCAGACCTTTCGTCTGCATGTACATCACGAAATAGCGGGCCTGGGCGTAGTTGTCGCCCTGGAGGCGGCCGTAGAAGTCGCGCTTGGTCACCAGGTCCCGCAGCGGGCGGAGCGTGCCCTTCTTGACGGCCGACTGGAGGCCCGGCAGGCGCCAGTTCGTCAGGCCGATGATCGTCTCCTCCCGCACGCTGCACTGCTCGTGGAGGCTGGCGAGGCCCTCGTTGAACCAGGTGGGCACGTTGGGGAAGTCGTAGACGATCAGCGCGTGGGTCAGCTCGTGCACCAGCGTGCCGGTGCCGGTGTTGATGTTCATGACCATGCGCCGGTCGGTCGGCTGGTAGTAGCCGAAGTACGGCTCGCCGCCCCGGGGATAGTCGCGCTTGGCGTACCGCTTGTAGTTCGTCTCGCCGGCGAAGAGGAAGATGCTGATGGGGTGCGCGGGCTTCTTGTCGAAGTAGGCCGTCCACATCGCCTTCGCCGGGCGGACGACGCTCCACTTGGCATACGAGGCGAGCTGCGCCTCGGACGAGTTGCCCGCCACCACGAACGGCGTCCGGACGATGACGTTGATCTTCCGCCCATGCGCGGTCCGGATCGCCGCCGCTTTCTTCGCGCAGGCCGTGACCAGCTCCGCGGGGGGGTACTTCTCCGGGCGGGCCGGCAGCGTTGCCGCGGGAACGCGCGCGGGCGGCTTGACCTTCGCGGCCCGCGCGGAGCGCGGCGGCCGGGCCCCGACCGAACCGATCGGCCCGGCGCCTGCCGAGGCACCCGCCCGCGGTGCCGCCGGGCGCGCGGGCAGCAAGACACAGCAAGCTGCCGCAGCGAAGACCGCCAAGGCACAGGTGATCCACGCGACGTGCTTCCCGTTCACGTCTGGCGTCGTCTTCGGCGTGTGCACAGAAGGCTTCCTTGGCTTGGCGGGCCCCGCAGGCCGCGCCCGATCCCATCCGCGAGGCCGCGGGCTCCTGGGGCTTGGTCGCACGAGCCCCGCGCCGGGTTCGCGCGGACCGTCACGACAGCAGGTCCGCCCGCTCCGGGCGGAGGATGTGGCGGAGCTTCTTGAGGGCCTGGATCTCGATCTGGCGGACCCGCTCCTTCGAGATGCCGAGGTGGCGGCCGAGCTGATCGAACGTCATGGAGCGCCCGCTGTCGTCCAAGCCGTAGTGGTCGATCAGGATCGTCCGCTCGCGCGGCGTGAGTTGGGCAAGGACGGCGTCGAGGCTCTCGCGCAGCTCGGGCAGGTTGACCTCATTGGGGTCGTAGGTCCTCAGGGCGGCGGCGATATCGAGGACCTCGTCGTGGCCGGTGGTGAAGCGGTCGAGCTGGTAGCGCTCGCGCGGCACGGAGCGAGCGAAGTTGCGAATGATGGCCCAGGAGGCGTAGGTGCTGAAGCGGTTGCCCCGGGAGTAGTCGAACTTCTCGACGGCCATCATGAGCGAGACGTTGCCGTCGCTGATCAGCTCGAAGAGGCCCTGGGGCCCGCCGACGTGCTTCTTGGCGATGGAAACGACCAGGCGCAGGTTGGCGCGGATGATCCGGTTCTTGACGACGTTGGCCTGGAGCAGGAGCTGCTCGATCTCCTTGAGGTCGCGAGTTCGGACGCGGTTCAGGTCGAGCTTGCTGCGGAGCTTGTCGGCCTTGTACTTGAGGTAGTTGTAGAGCCGGAAGAGGTTGCGTTCGCCCTCGGGGCTCAGCAAGGGCACCTCGTACAGCGCGCGGAGGTAGGGGGGCAAGTTCCTCGGCGGCCTGGGCGCCTGGGGCGCCTGGCCCGAGGCGGTTCCGGAGCTGCCCAGGGAGGCCTCGAGGATCACGTCGTCGGCGTTCGGCAGGTCGAACTGGGCGTTGTGGACGCACTTGATGGGCCGGCTCAGGAGCTGCTTTGCCCGCATCTCGTTGACGATGCGGTAGATGCTGCCGCGCGCGCGGTGGTACCGCTCGGCCAGGTCCGGCACGGACGCGCCGCGCAGGAACGCGCGGTAGATGGCGTTCTTCTCCTCGTCGCCGAGCGGGCCGGCGAGGTAGGGGAAGACGGCATCCTCGGGATGGTCCTTGTCGTGCTTGCGAATGGTGTAGCGGATGGTCTCGATGGCGCGGTGGGTGTGACGGGCCAGGCGCCTCGCGACGTCGCTCAGGCTGCACGGGGCGCGCCGGGCCATCCGCCGGGCGCGGCGGATGATGTCCCGCCGTTCCTCGTCGGTCATCTGCGTGAACCGGGCGGACCGTTCGACCTGGCGGCTGCGCTGCCGGACAAAGCGCCGGACGGAGCCTTCCAGGAACGCCACGCGACGCTTGCCGTTGGGGAAGACGAGTCTCCGAGCGGCCAGCCCGTTGCGGCGCCAGCGTTGGATCGTCTTGGTCGAGACGTTGAAACGCCGCGCCAGGGCGGCCGTGTCGTAGACCGGCTCGGGGTACTCGTCCGTGGTCAGCTCGAAGCTGTCGCAGATGTCCAGGATCAGCCGCATCAGGTCGGCCCGGAGTGTCTTGCCGGACATCGGCTCGGCGGGGGGCAGCTCGTCGCCGTGCGGCCGGTAGCCCGTCAGTCGGTAGACCACGAACTCGTAGGGGTACCGGCGAGCCGGGCCGATGATCTGCACGAGGCCCTCGGCGGAGTCGACGTAGCCCTTCCGGAGGCGCCTCAATCCGGCGGTCAACTCCCTCGCCAGGTCCTCCATAGGCTTGTTGACGTACTTCCGCATGACCTCGCCGCCCTCTGCAATGCCCGTGCGCAAAGGCCCATTGGCACGGCTGGCCCCGCTCAGTGTGCCTATAGTATGCGGGACAACCCCAGAAATGGCAACGGGTTTCTGCCCGTCGGCCGCCCGGGGCGGCCCGGGCGCCGGGAGCACCTGGTTGGCCGATGGCGACGCCCCAGGGTCAGCCGCCGGCCATGTTCGACACAAGTCCTTTCTTCGAAACGAGCAATCTCGACGGACGGCACCGGGTGGACGCCCGAAGTACGGCCAGGGAACCCGCGCCGGATAAGCCGGCAGGCGGGACCGAGAGCCAAGGGCCGCAACGGCGGCGCCCTTCGTTCGCGCAGACAGAGTGTCCTATCGCAAACGAGCCGCAAGTGCCGCCGCAGCCTAGGGGCTAGGCGGTTCGGGAGCGGGCGTCCCACCCAGCAGCTTCCGGAAATGGGCCGCGTGCTTCGCCACGTAGGGTGAGGCCTCGGCCCGGCCGAGCTGGTCCAGCACCTCCGTGCCCTTGCGGCGGTACTCGGCGTCCTGCGACAGCCGGTACAGCGCCGCGTAGGCCGCGGCCGTCTGAAGGCGGTAGGCCCACTGCAGCTTCTTGTCCTTCTCCTTCCGACCGACGAGCTCGGCGGCGTCTTCGTACCGGATGGCCGCCCACCGGAAGTCCTCCTGTGCGGCGGTCTTCATCTCCTGGGCGTTCGTGCGGTAGGCGGGGACCTGGGTGACGATGTCGGGCACCGTGTTCTGCACGGGCAGGGCTTCCCAGAGCTTGGTGACGCTGGCCACGACGTGGTCGAGGCGCTTCTGGAGGCTCAGGCCGGCCAGGCGGAGCTGGCCCTGCTGCATCCGCATGTCGCCCCACATCGAGACGATCGCCGGGTCGGAGTCCAGTTCCGGCACGTCCATCGGCGCCTGGTCGCCGGTGCAGCCGGCGTACTTCTTGTACTGGCCCTCGGCGCCGCCGTAGGCCTTGTTGGCATCGTCCTCCTCGTCTCGGGCCTGCTTGCAGAGATCGATGGTCTTGCCGGCCAGCGTCTCCACCTCCTTCTGGCTGTCGGTCACCAGCTGGACGAAGGCGTCGCGTTCCTGGCGGATGGTCGCCGTTCGCTTCTCGCGGCGGCTGGCGACCTCAGCGGCGGCCGTCCCGCGTCTCTGCGCCGCGGCAACGTCCAGCTTCAGCGTGGCGATCTGGGAGGCGAGGAACTGGACGGTGTCTTCCAGCTCGGTGATCCGGACGGAGTTGGCCGTGGCCTGGTCCTCCTTGGCCCGGGCCTTGTCGAACAGCTCGATGCCCTTGATGGGCCCGGCGAGCTGGCTCTGCACGCGGAGCTCGCGGGCGTCGGCCAGCAGCTTCTCGTTGGCCGTGGCCAGCGAGGCCTTCTCCTTCTCGTGGGCCTGCCTCTTCTGGGTCAGCCCACCGATCTTCCCCTGCGCCGCGGCGATGTCGGCCTTGGCGCCGCCGGCCATCTTCGCCACGGACGGATCGGTGACGCTGAGGAGCTGGTCGCAGTTGGCCACGCGTTTGCCGTGATCGCCCATGGCGATGGCGGCGTCCTCCATTCGCCGCAGGAGCGTCCAGGCCTCGTGGCGCTTCTGGGTGGCGAGAAGAGCCATGCGATCCCCTTCGAGGGCATGGATGCGCGCGAGGACGGCGTGGGCCAGGGCCTTGTCGACGGGCGGCGTGTCGCTGTCGGCGGCGGCGAGGGCGGCCGACAGCTCGTCGGCGGCCTGCTTCAGCGCCGGCGCCGCCTTGGGGTTCACCATGCCCAGCGGAACCAGCTCGATGGCGTTCGGGTCGTCGGGGGCGTCCTTCCGCTCGGTGAAGGGGGCGTAGTCTCCGCCGACCTTGAAGACCGGGTCGTGCAGCACGGCACAGGCCCGGTCGTAGAGCCGTCGGGCGCGGTTGGTAGCCTTGGCCAGGTCGCTCCGGGCGTCGCCCCCGCAGCCGATCAGCCCAAACGCCGCCCAGCTGAACGCCCCCAACAGTACGAACAGCACACGCTTGTCCTTATGCACGGTACGCTCTCCTGATCCTCTCGGCGTCGAACCCGACGCGAGAGGCGCCTAGCTTGTATCACGGCGGGAAGCGGTTTGCAATGTCCTGATTCAGGATGATCCGGTCGGTTCCTCGGCGGGCGCCGCGCGGAGCAGCCGGAGGGCGGCCTCGACACACGGCAGGGGAACGGCGTGGTCCGGCGCGCCGCGTCGCGCCGGCGCCGCGACCATCAGCGTGGTGCCGCGTGTCTCGATGCTCCCGCCGGTGTCGGCGAGGTCCGCGCAGGCCTCCGCCAACGCGGCGGCCAGCGCCGCCGGGCCCCGGTAGCGCCACGCGCCCACGTGCCAGCGGCAGTCGCGGGCGGCCAGCGGCGCCAGCTCGGCGTCGGCGTCGTGCCACATGAGCAGGTACGGCGCGGCGCGGTCGGCCTCGGCCACGACGACGCTGTAGTGGCGCGTCGTCCGGCGCGTGCCGTGCCCGAGCTCACAGCGGAAGTCGAACGCGCGGAGGCTCCGGCCGTCGACCCGTCCATCGGTGACGTTGTTCGCGCGCGGGCTGTGCCCCCCGGAGATGACGGCGAACTCGCCGTAGCGCCGGGGCGCGTCGAAGGGGTCGTCGGGGAAGAACCGCATGCCCCGCTCGTGGGCCTTGCGCCCCAGGCGGCGCGTGCGCCGGACGGTCGCCAGGCCCATGGCCACAAACGAGATGACGGCTGTCATGAGCACGCCGACCAACACAGCCATCAAGGCGTATCGAAGCACGACCACGACTGCGCCCCTTCGAGCGGGCTGCTTCCGGCGCGAGCCCGGCCCTGCGCGCCCGCTCGCGCCTACTTCAGAAGGGCACGTCCGTTCTCTTCGCCGGCTTGGTGGTGGGACCGGGGATATTCAGCCCCGGCAGCCCGGTCGAGGGCGCCATCACGTTCGGCGGAAGCTTCTTGATCCCGTAGTCGGGGTGCCTCGGCCCGGCGAGCTTCTTGATCCACTCGAGCGTCGTCCGATAGCCGCCGGCGGTCGGGGCCCGGAAGGGGGGACGGATCTTCTTCGGGTGGTGCACTTCGGCCTGCGTCGGCGGAAGGGCGTACTGGAGGAGCAGGGACCTGTCCGCCTGGCCCCGGCGGATCACCTGCTCGCCCTTCTTGTGGAAGGTGGAGAGGATGAGGAAGTTGGTGTAGTCGACGTTGACGTTGCGGCCGGACAGGTTGTAGAGCTTCAGCCCGCCCTGGCCCTTCCGCGCGCCATGGCATCGGGAGGATCCGCAGGAGCCGGCGATCCACCGCCAGATGCCCGTGCGGAACTCTCGCATGGCGGCCGGGTCTGTCTTGACGAGGATGCCGGCGCGGATCGGGTCGCCCTCGTCGGTGTTCTGGAGGATGTACATGGCCTGCTTAGCCCTGGGCCAGCGGCGGAAGGCCCGCTCGGCGCCCTTCTGGGCGAAGTCGGCGGTTCCCTGCATCTTCTTGACGAACCGGTCGATCACGCCCTTGCGGAAGTCGACGGTGACGCGGTCGTCGTCGCGCAGTTCCTCCCGGCGGATCCCGTAGATGTCGTCCGTCTGGAGGAAGAGCTTCCCGCTGCGAGGTACCGTCCGGCCGGAGTTGGGGTCGGTGGGCGTCTCCCCGCCGGAGAGCTTCGCCTGGGCCTCGGCCAGCAGCTCGGAGGCCTTGGCGTGGTCCTTCTTGAGGGCCAGGGCGGCCTTGAAACGGGAGACGGCCTCCTCGTAGAGCTTCTGCTCCATGGCCCACTGCCCCAGCGCCAGGTGGGCGTCGGGGTCCTTGGCGTCGATCTTGGCCAGCCGCTGCTCGTACTCGGCATCGGGGCTCAGGATGTCCTCGACGGCCTCGATCTGGTCCTTCGGGTAGAAGACGATCGCCAGCTTTCCCTGGACCTTCACGCCGGCTTCGCTGGTCTCGATGACGTCGCCGACGATAACGCGGCCGTTCTTGAGCTTGATGCGCTTCTTCTCGGCGAGGGCGGGCCAGGCCAGCAGCAGGCAGCAGACCAGGGGAAGACATGTCTTTCTAGGCATACGTCACCTCGTTTCGACACGGCGAGTCCGTGTGCACATCGTATAGATCGACAGCCGAGGCACAGGGGGGTTAGCAGAGGCAGGCGCGTCCGGCGGGAGGCCCGGCGCGCCTGTTCCGCGGCCCGGCAGGCCCCGGCACACAGGCGGCAGTGGGATTCGAACCCACGAATAACGGATTTGCAATCCGTCGCCTTGGTCCACTTGGCTATGCCGCCTTACTCTGGCAAGTATACGCATACCGTTCGAGAGATCAATCCCGAGGCGCGCCCCGGGCTACTTGTGCACGTTGACCTTCCTGGCCTTGGACTTCGCGGCGATCTTCAGGGCCTCGCGACGGATGGCCTCGAATCCCCCCCCCAGGCCGCCCATCGTCTTGTCCTCCAACTGAAGCATGTTGATGTGGATGACGAGGTTCTTCATGGCCTCGGCGCTGTCGGCGTAGCCCTCGAAGTGGCACTGGCAGCGCTCCAACTGGGCCCGCCAGTAGACCTTGGGGAACCGGGACTTGTCGATCCCGTCGGTGTAGCGGCGGTAGTACTCCATCGCCTTGTCGTACTGCCCCAGCCCGCGGTAGGCCCGCGCCAGCCCGATGACGTTGAGGTGATCCACCGTCACGCGTGTCTTCAGCCGCCGCAGGTGGTTCTCCCATCCGCGCACCAGCAGGGCCACGGGGCGCGGCAGGTGCCGCCGCTCGTCGGCCTGCGTGCGGGCTCGCTTAAGGACCCGGTACGAGAACTCCAGCGTGCTGACATCCACCGACTCGTTGGGGTCCTGTCCCCTGGCGACCAGGTCCGCCCGGAACTGGTCGATGAGCCGCCGGACCTGGTCGCGGTTCTTCGCCTTGGGCTGGATGGCGTCGATGATCGGCCGGAACTCCTTCTCCAGCCAGTCCGCCTGGACCTTCCGCCGCGCCTGGTCGACTCCGTAGCTCGCCTCGAAGAGGGCCAACGCATTCTGGTACGTCCCCTTGGACTCGATCGTCTGCCGGGCGGCCTTCAGGGCCTCGCCCTTCTGAAGAAGGGCGTCCGCGTACATCTGACGCAGCGCGTAGCGCTCGCCCACCACGTCGCGCAGCGCGACCACGGCGTTGATGTAGGCCGCGGCCAGGTTCGGCAGGATCTCCCTTTTCGCGGCCGGATCGCCGGCCCCGGCCGCGTCGCCCATCACCCGCTCGAGCACCGGGGCGGCCTTGATCTCCTGCATCTTCGCTTCGTGCGTCTCCACCAGCGCGGCGTACTCGCCGGCCAGCGCGCGCAGGGCGTCGAACTCGCCCCTCTTCTCGAGGTCCTCGGCATCCTTGACCTTCGCGTCGAGCGCGGCGAGGTCCACCGGCAGGGCCTCGGACGCCTGGTACAGGTCCTCGGCGAAGCTCGCGTAGGCCACCTGGTACCGCTGCAGGTCGCTGCGGTACTGCGCCAGGTCCTGCTGCGTGACGGCCTTCTTGATGCGCTTGCGCAGGCGGTCGATCCGCACCTTGATCTGCTGGACCACGAGCTGGATGAGCTGTTCGGCCTGCTCGGGATACCTGCCCTTGAAGTCCCGGACCTTCTCGATGGCCTCGGCGGTCTGGCCGCGCTCGATGAGCTTGCGGATCTCGAACTCATAGGCCGTGCGGCGCACCGCCGTGTCCGGCCACTTCCGGATGACCTCGCGGATGTCCTGAAGGGCCTCCTTCTCCGTGCGCTCGCGGTCCGGCGGCTTCATGCCCTGGGTGAGCTCTTCGTACTTGATGACGGCGGCCTGGAATTCCGCCTCCGCCGCCCAGTCCTTCAGGCCCGCGATGTGGTCCTGCCAGAGCTTCTTCTCCTTCTCGGGCAGGGCCCCGATCTGGCGTTGGACCTTGGCGATCTCCTGGGCGGCGTCGCCGCTGTAGGCCTTCAGGCGCGTGATGAGGGCGCCGGGGGCGGAGTAGACCTTCAGGCTCTCGTTCAGCTCCTTGGCGAGCGCCTCGGTTCGCTCGGCGAGCTTCTCGGGGGCCGGGAGGTTGCCCCCCCCGGCGGCGGGGGCCGTCGTCGCCAGCGGCCGGCCAATCGCCGCCAGCGCCGCCCGGACGTCCACCTGCTCGTAGGAGAGGACCTGGGCGGCCAGCCGCTTGACCTCCGCGTTGGCCTTGAGCTTCTGCTCCTCGAACTGCCTGGCCAGGTCGCCGCGGTTGAGCACGACGGCCGTCCGCAGCCCCAGCGCCGTGTGCTGCGACTCCATGTACTCCCGCAGCGAGGCCGGCACGCCCTCGTAGGCGGCGATGGCGCGTCCCTGCCAGTAGAACTTGACGGCCTCGTCCTCGCTCATGTCGGCCATCTTCGCGCAGTGCAGGCCGAGGTCGTAGTTCCACTTGACGGCGTCTTCCTCCTTGGCCCACCCGGCCAGCAGCGTCCCGATGGCCCGGACGAACTCCAGACGGACGTTGGTTTCGAGGAGCTTGCTCTTCTGGCGGCGTTCGTTGACGACGCCCCAGAGGCTCAGGACGGCGAACTTGGCGGACCGGAACGCCAGGCGGTGCTGCGGGTACAGGCGGGCCAGCAGGACGAAGTACGTCGCCGCCTCGCTGTTGCGCCGGCGCTTGTTCATCCGGTGGCCCAGCTCCCACATCGCCCCCGGCCGAATGGCCTGCGCGACCTTCGGGTTCTGCATGTCCTTGTGGACGAGGACGCGGCGGAGGAGGTCCTCGGCGTCGGCGAGCTCGTTGTCGTCCTTGGAATCGATCTTGCTGTAGGCCCGGGCCAGCAGGACGACGGCGCTGGCCTTGTCGAGGTCCTTCACGTTGGCGAACTTCGTCGCGACGATGTCCAGGAACGCCCGCACGAGGTCCGGGCGGTCGGCGTAGCGCTCGATGAACCACAGCAGCGTGTCCTGGGCCTTCGCGCGGAGGGCCCGGACCTGGCGCCGCAGTTGCTTCTGCTTGGCCGAGCCGGGCTTCTCCTTGAGGGCGAGCGCCTCGAGCTTGTCCGCGCGGAGCCCGTACATGTAGTTCCGCAGGAAGACCAGGCGCAGGTCGACCTTCGCCTGCTGCCCCTGCCCGAAGACGAACGCCGCGCCCTGCTCGTACTCCTGGATGGCCTTGTCGGCCTTCTGGGGGTCGCCCTCCTCGATCCGGTTGCGGGCGCGCTCGAACCACGCCCGGGAGCGCAGATCGACGGACCGGGCCTCGGGCACGGCGGCTTGGTTGAGGAGCTTCTCCGCCCGGTCGTACTGCTTCGTCAGGCGGTGCGCCACGCCGGTGGCGAACAGGGCCCAGTGCTTCCGGCCCCCCAGGGGGTCGCCCGCGAACTTCCGCATCTCGGCGACGATGTCCCGGCAGAGCTGGGTCTTCTCGCCGCCGTCGTTCAGCACGCGCGCGCGGGTGAGGCGGATCCACCCGGCGTTGTAGACCACCTCGCTCTGGATGTCCTCCAACCGGGGCACATAGAGCATGACCCACTCCATGTTCGACCGCCAGTCGGTGAGCGTGTCGGCGATGTCGTCCTTGAGGTAGTCCATGATCTCGACCGCTTCCTTGGTGAACGTGCGGATCACCTTGCGGTCCTGGTCGCTCCCCTGGAGGTGGCGCAGGCGCAGGAGATGGGGATTGGTCACGCGGTGCAGGCCCATCGCCACGGCCAGCTCCAGCGTGTGGCGGAAGTACTCCAGCGTCTGCGGCGGCGTGAGCTTGGGGTCTTTCTCGCCGAGCTTGACGGCCTGCCGGAGCAGCGGGATGCCCTCGTCGAGCAGGCCGTTGCGCACCTTCTCGTCGGACATGGCCAGCGCCCGGCCGACGCGAATCCTGCCGCGCAGGCCCACGGCCTTGGCCGACGCGTCGCCCGGGGGAATCCGCTCTTCCATTGCCGCCAGCAGATCGACCATGCCCAGCCGCGATAACTGCTTGATGAGCTGATCGTCCCGGAGCCGCCGATAGGGGCTGGGGACGTTCTCCTGGGCGACGGCCGAAAGGGAGGCGGCCAGCGCCATAGCGCACGCCGCCGCCCATGTCCGCCTCAACAGGCCGGTCTGCGTCCTGTTCATGTCTCTCTCACACCTCTTTCGTGCATCGCCGCCGCCCGGCCGTGTCCCACCCGGATCCGGCATCGCCGCAGCTCCCTAGGGCGACGACAGCATCGCCAGGTCGTCCCGGGCGAAGGCAATCTTCGTGAACTCCGCGCGGACGGCCTGGTTGAAGGCCTCCACGACGAACTCCCACGGCACGGTCGGCTCGGGATGGATCAGCAGGGGCACGTCCCGGCTTCCGATCGCCTCCTGCCGCTGCCGGAGGCGGGTGTACAGCTCCCGCGGGCCGGCGATCGTCTCCGCCGTGCCGCTCAGCCGGTAGTAGACCATGCCTTCCTGCCCGGACCGATGGAGCGTCACCTCGATGGGGCTGAGGAGCTTCTCGGCGGCGCGGCCGGGGCCGATGTGCGGCAGGCTCCCGGGGATCACCCCCTCGGTCTCGCGGAACTCGCACGTCAACAGGAAGAACAGCAGCAACTGAAACGTCACGTCGATCATGGGCGTCAGCGGCGGCTGCATCCGCTGCCGGCGGCGGGAACGCTCTTCGGCGCGCGGGTCGATCGGGCTGGCCTTCTCCACCTGGGGGTTCCTCGTCCGCGAGGCCATGGGCATGCTCCTCGAAACGACAGCCAGGGGCCCGATGCCAGGAGCCACCGAAGCGCCCGGGCCGGTCCCTTCTCGCCGCCTGCGCCGCGGAGCGGGGCTCGGCAGGTGCTGTCTGCTCGTACCTGGCTGCGGGCCCCTGGCTGGACGCCGCTGCAATGCCTGCGGCCATGGCCGCCTCGACGCGCCGCGGCCGCGTCACAGTATCTGCTGCGCGAAGCCGATCTTCAGGAACCTCGCGCGAACCGCCTGGTTGAAGGCCTCGACGACGAACTCCCACGGGACGTCTTCGGCCGGCAGGATCACGATGGGCACCTCGTCGCTGCCGAGCTGCTCCTGTCGCTGCTTGAGATACCCGAACAACTCCGCCGGGCTGTTGATCACCACGGGCACGCCGGTCATCTCGTAATGGGCCGCGGCGCGGTCGGCCGAGGGGCGCAGCCGGATCTGGATCGGGTCCGGCGGCGGGGTCTGCTGCTGCTGAAGGACGATGTTTCCCTTGGCCGGCAGCGTACCGGGGATGTTGCCCTCCGACTCGCGGAACTCGCACGTCAGCAGGAAGAACAGCAGCAACTGAAACGTCACGTCGATCATGGGCGTCAGCGGCGGCTGCATCTTCACGTGCCCCTTCGCGCGCTTCTTGCGCGGCGGGGTGTAGTGGACCGTCTGCTCGCCCTGAACGGATTTTGCGGATACCGCCATGGTGCCCTCTGGCTAGTCCTGCTGGGTCAGCGCCGTGATGTTCATCTTCCGCACGCCGGCGGCGACGCCCGCCCGGATCACCGGGGCCACGTCGTGCCAGTTGACGCGCTTGTCGGCGCGGACCTCGATGACGAACTCCTTGCCCGTCCGCCCGCCGATGGCCCCGGCGGCCTCGGCCAGGACCTTCTCGTTCTTGACCAGCTCGATGATCGGGTCAATGTCGCCCACGTCGTACTTCTCGCCGTCGATCTCGTACCAGCCGGCATTGGCCGCCTCCAACGGGTCCTCCGCCTCGCCGCGCGGATCCGCCGAAACCACGTTGATCGTCAGCTTGTTCGGCTCGTTGTAGTCCTTGAGGGGGACGGACTGGCTCTCATCCGGGCGGGGGATCTTCACGTTCTTGGCGTACGCCTTGTTGGCGATCTGGCTGGCGAGGATGAAGAAGATGATCAACTGGAACGTGCAGTCGATCATGGGCGTCATGTTGAAGCTGACCTCGCCCGCGTGGGCGCCCTTGCGGAAGACGAACACTTTCGCCATGACTCGTACTCCTTGCCTGCGCCGGGCGGCGGCGGGTGAGGCGGCTCACTCGCTGCCCTTGGGGGCCGGGCGGAACGTCGTGATCAGCTCCTCCGAGGCCATCATCGCCTCGGCGGACAGCGCGTCGATGCGGTTGCGCATGACGGCGAAGACCGCCAGCGAGGGGATGGCGATCGCCAGCCCCAGCAGCGTCGTGACCAGGGCGATGCCGATGGAGTAGGCCAGCTTGTCCGGCGAGGGGATGCCCCTGGCCTTCACGATTTCCATGAAGGCGTTGATCATGCCCCAGACCGTGCCCAGCAGGCCCAGCATCGGGCTGACGTTGCCGATGAGGTTGAGCCACTCGATCCGCCGCAGCAGGTGGGTGGTCTTCTCTTCGGCGGCCTCCTCCATGGCCCGTTCCATGGCGACATATCCGTGGGCCGCCTCCGTCAGCGCCGCGTGGACCACGTGGCTCAGCATGCTGGGCTCGGTGGCCGTCACCTCGATGGCCTCGCGGTACTGCTTGTTCTCGAAGAGGCCCTGGATCTGCTGGCGGACGAGGTCCGGCATGACGCTGCCGCGGCGGATCGTGATGAAGTACTGGATGATGATGGCGAGCGTGACGATGCTCAGCCCCCAGAGGATCAACCCGATGTACCCGCCGCCGGGCCAGACCAGCGTCTTGAAGTAGTCCATACCCTCCTCGGGTCTCACCTGTGCCAGAAACGCCCATGGAAAACTCACCATACTCTCGATCTCCTCTGCTATGCAGCGACCTTGGGTCGCGCCGTTCGGTGCCTGCCGGTATCCGCCGCGCCCGGACGGGCCCCGGCGGGATGGTTCTTGCGATGCTCAGCTTCCGCCGCCCAGGGCGGCCCGGGCCTTCCGGGCCCATTCGGGGTAGCGGATCCGCATCTCCGCCGCGATCAGCCGGTACGCGTTGGCGGCGGCCACCCGGTTGCCCAGGTGCTCGCACACCTTCGCCGCCAGGAACGTCGCCTCCGGCACCTCCGGGTAGGACGGGTCCACGCACGCCGAGACCCGCATGAAGGTCAGCCCCGCGTCGACGAGCGTCTGGCGTTTCCGACTGACGCCCTTCTCGTAGGCCAGCAGCAGCGCCTTGCCGCGAAGCAGCAGCGCCGCCGGCAGCTCGCGGTCGTCGTAGGTGTCGAGGCGCGCCCGGATCGCCTCGGCGGCTTCGACGTACCGGCCGGCCTTGACCTGGTCCGCCAGGCCCCGCAGCTTGGCGCTGAGCCCCCCCCCGTTGGTGACGGTCATCGTCGTCGGGGCGACGGGCTCGGTGCTGCCGCCGGTGGCGGGCTTGCCGCCGGTGAGCATCGCCGCCTTGTCGTCCAGCCCCTCGAGCTTGTACAGCCGCCCCAGCAGGCCCTTGATCCGCCCCTGGAAGTCGCCCTTGGCGCGGTCGAGGCGCGGCTCCAGCAGCCTGATGGCCTTGGCGTTCTCCGCCGAGCCGCGCTGCCCCAACCGGGACGGGCCCAACGCCAGCGACGCGAGGGAGACGCCCTCGTCGTCCACGATGGCGAGCCAGTCCTGGACGGCCCGCCCGATGAGCCCCGCGCCGTCCAGCGCCCGCAGCCGGCGGTAGAGGATCAACCGCTTGTGCCACTGCTGGAGGGTGGAGCTCTGGGCGGCCTTGTCGTAGGCGGCGACGGCCTGGGCGGCCTTGCCGGACTCCATCAGCTTCTCCGCGGCGTTGAAGTTCTTCTGCCCGCCGAGGTCGATGGCGTTGACGTCGGCGAGAGGCTTCTGAAACTCGCGCCCGCGAAGCTGGTAGACGATGCGGCCGCTGCTCACCCCCACCAGCCGGACACCCGTGTACGGGATGCTCTTGATCGTGATCTGGTCGGCGCGGGCGGCCCCGAAGGCAATCGCCACCATCGCCGCAAGCCTTGTTGTCTGCCGCATGGCGTCTCCGGAAGCCGGCTCACTCGTCGGTGCTGATCTGGCTGAACCCCCCGCCGTTCTCGTGGGCGATGGTCTTCATGACCTTAATCGCCGCGTCCTGCCGGCCGAGGTACAGGAAGGTGTTGATGTACACCATCTCCTTGGGGTCTTTCTTGTTGGTGTCGCGAAGCCACTGGACGACGGCCTCGTTGCCGTTGAGCGTCCGCCCGTCGTTCGTGACGTACGTGCTGCCGCCGGTGACGCCGGCGAAGTCGCCGTCGCTGAGCAGGTAGACGAGCTTGCCGGGGCGGCTGCGGTCGGCGTACTTCAGCACGGCAAAGGCCCGTTTCAGCGCCGGCAGGACGGTCGTCTGCCCCGAGGCGGTGACCTTCTTGAGGAAGCGGTTGGCGGCGAGCTTGTTGCTGAAGTCCGCCGACACCAGGCGCTTCTGGGGGCCCTCGAGGTACTTGTTGTTGCTGAACAGGATGACGCTGAAGTCCTGGATGGGCTTGAGGCGGCTGATGGACTTGAGCATCTCGATGCGGACCTCGTCGAAGGTCGGCGCCATCGAGCCGCTCCGGTCCACGACGTAGATGATGTGGTAGGCGTTCCCGCCGGAGCCGAAGAAGCGGCTCCGCGGGCCGCCTCGCGTGTCGCTGTTGGTCAGGCCGAGCTCCGCCGCCCCGCCCTTCGCGCCGTCCGCCGAGGGGGCCAGCAGCTCGATGGTCTGCTCCGTCTTGCCCTTGTCGATGCGGTCCTCGCGCTTGGTGTAGCGCCGGACCACGGTGCGGCGGTCGTTGTGGCTGCGGGACAGCGTGCGGGTCTTCGGGTTCATCACCCCGCCGGGGTTGCGCGGGTTCAGCACGGCGTCGGGGATGATCACGCTGTCGGGCTTCTTCTTGTCCGCGACGACCATCACGAAGAACAGCATGATCAGGAACAACCCCAGGTGCAGGAAGACGCTGATCACCCAGGGCATGATCATGGCCATGGCGCCCATGACCGCCTCGCCCTCGATGGGCTCTTCCTCTTCGGCGTCCTCGCCGGCTTGCGACTGAGCCTGCGGGGGAGGAGGGGGCGTCGCGTTGGGGGGGATCTGCGGCCTCGGCAGGGAGGCGAGGCCCTCGGGTACCGTGACCTTCTTCCGGCAGTGCGGGCAGCGGGCGGTGCTGCCGGGTTGGGCATCGATGCTCAACAGCTTGCCGCAGTTCTCACAACGGAAATCAACGGCCATCTCTGCACCTCCTCAGGGGTACCGGCCCGTCCGGCTGGACTCATCCGCGGCCGAACACGAGACTCCCACTGGACGGAAGACACGCATTTCTACCATCTTGAAAGCTATCCCGCAATCGGTCGCGCCAGCTTTTCGGCGCGATCGAAGCGAGGGCCAAGCTTGGGAACGGGACCCATCGGCACGGGTCGCGCGGCTCGTCTGCGCGGTGCCGGCGCCTGTCCCGTGCGGCTGGACCGCGTCCAACTGGCATGGCGGGCCAGGGCGTTACTTATCCGCCCGACGTGGGCCCGCTTGGGCGGGCCCAAAGAGGAGCCCGCCCGGAGAGAACGTCGATGCGACAACTTCATCACATAGCTGACGCACTGCGTCGAAACACTGCGTCATGATGTGCTCTCGGATCTCTTGCCGCATTGCCTCAAGGCTTCGCTGCAAGTTCATGATACCGCCTTTTCGGCCCGGCCGCAATCACATTTTCCCGGGCGCCGCGGGCCCAACCCGCCCCACGCGGGTTGGGCCCGCGGGCAAAAAGGCTGGCAAGCGGGGCATGCGTCATTTATGTTGTCTAGGAAGGCCGTGCCGCCAGCGGGCGGCGAGGTCCGTCGGGACGGACGGCCTGCGAGGGTGGCGGAATTGGCAGACGCGCCAGGTTTAGGTCCTGGTCCCGAAAGGGGTGTGGGTTCGAGTCCCGCCCCTCGCAGTCGACGCGGCCCCGCCCCGGTGCGGGTGGGGCCTATTCGTGCGCCTCGACGGGGGCTCGCGCGCCTTGGTCGCCGCGCTGGCGGACGCGGCGCGCGACCAGGCTCATGACGGCCACGTAGAAGAACCCGAACGTGAACATCGCCAGGAACGGGGCGGTCAGCGCCACGCTGAAGTGGATCAGGCTCTGGACCAGGCACGCGGCCATGTACGTCCCGAACAGCATCTCCACGTACGGCAGCAGGCTCCGCCTGCGCTTCGCCCGGGAGGCCCGCAGCCGCGGCACGTGGGCCTCGGTCCGCAAGTCCCCGTACTTCGGCGTGCGAACGAACTCGCTCTTCTTGCCGAAGAGGGCCTCGAGGATCGCCTTGCTGTTGGAGACGCACAGGCCCACGCCGACCGCCATCATGAACGGCAGGTACTTCACGACCGTCCGCCAGTCGCCGAAGAGCTCCATCTGGCTGGCGATGTAGAAGACGCTCGCCGACAGCGTGGCCAGGGTGAACACGCTGACGTCGAAGGCACAGCGCCAGAAGCCCGCCTCCAGCGGGACCGTCCGCAGATACATCGCCGGATACATCAGCACCACCAGCAGGAACATGTACAGGTGCATCGTGAAACAGCTCAGGTGGAAGAACGCCTCGATCTTGACCTTCAGCGGCAGCTTGCTGGCCAGCACCTTCGGCAGGATCTTCAGCGTCGTCTGCGCCCCGCCCTTGGTCCAGCGGAACTGCTGGGCCTTGAAGGCCGCCATCTCCGGGGGCAGCTCCGCGGGGGCCGTCAGCTCCGGCAGGAAGACGAACTTCCAGCCCTTGAGCTGGGCGCGGTAGGACAGGTCCAGGTCCTCCGTGAGCGTGTCGTGCTGCCAGCCCCCGGCGTCCTCGATGGCCTCCCGCCGCCACGTCCCCGCCGTGCCGTTGAAGCTCATGAACCGCTCGCTTCGGTTGCGGGCGACGTGCTCGATGGCGAAGTGCCCGTCCAGGAAGATCGCCTGGGCGCGGGTCAGCA